>DYLT01000122.1 GCA_020721945.1 Blastopirellula marina | reverse complement strand
CCGAGCACGCCACGCCGGCCATGTCCAAGGCCAACAGCAGAATCTGCCCATCGAGGCCTGGAAAGGCCACGCTGGCGGTCTGAGGCAAGCGCGGGGCCTGGTGGCCGTTGATCGCCAGTCCTGGGTATCCCTCGGCCAATCCCCGCTCGAACCGCTCCCGCAGCGCGGTCAATCGCTGGGCATGCTCGTGCTGCTCCTCCTTCCAAAGCCGCAGCGCGGTGAGCATCCCGGCAGCCAGCGCGACCGACTCGGTGCCCGGCCGCAAGCCCGACTGCTGATGGCCCCCGAACAAGCACGGGGCGATCGGCGTGTCGTGGCGAAGCACCAGGGCCCCAATGCCCAACGGCCCCCGAAACTTATGGGCCGCGACGGTCATCGCGTCCACGCCCAGGGCGCGGAAGTCGACCGGCACCTTGCCGACCGCCTGGACCGCGTCGGTGTGGACCGGCACCCCCGCGGCTCGGCAACGCCGAGCCACCTCGGCCACGGGCTGAAGAACTCCCGTCTCGTGATTGGCCAGCATCACGCTGACCAATGCCGGGTCGGGCGAGAGGAACTCGGCCAGCCGCTCGACGCGAACCACGCCGTCGGCGGTTACGGGAAGCGTATCGAGCCGCCACCCCTCGTCGAGCAGATGTTGAGCCGGTTCGAGGATGCTGGCGTGCTCGATCGCCGAGACGACCACGCGGCCGGGTTGGCCGCCGGACCTCGCCCGGGCGATTCCCAGCACGGCAAGGTTGTTGGCCTCGGTGCCGCCGCTGGTGAAGATCAAGCGATCGGGTTGGGGACACGTCAGATCGGCCCCGAGGATGGCCGCGATTTCCTCCCGGGCGTCTTCCAGAAGGCGCCGAGCCCGTTGCCCCGGCTGATGCTGGCTGGCCGGGTTGGCCAACCCTTGGCCCCAGACAGCCGCCATGGCCTCGATGACCTCCGGCCGGGTCGGCGTCGTCGCGTTGTGGTCGAGATAGATCGTCTCCATGCTCGAATTGTCGGGCGTGATCAGCATTTGGGCAAGGCGGCCTTCATGCGATGATCGGTGCGGTCGGTTACGCTACAATCAGAAGCGCACGCGTGTTAATGCCTTCATCTCTCGACGCAAGGGCCCGGACGGGACCCCCGGCCGGAGCCCTGGCGGTTGCCCCTATGATGTTCCCCCTCATCGCGGTCGATATCGGCAATAATCGATCAAAGTTCGGGTGGTTTGCGGGCGAGTCCAGCGATCCGCTGCCCGTGCCCGACCGTACCTTCGCCCTGGCCAACGGCGACGAGCTAGCGGGGCTTGCCGAGTGGCTGGGCGACGCCGAGGCGGGCCTTCGGTGGTGGATCGGCAGCGTCAACCGACCGGCGGCCACCCGGCTGATCGAGTGGCTGCGCGACCGCCGCCCCGACGACCCGATCACGCTCCTGGCCGCGGGCGACCTGCCGCTTCGAGTCGCCCTGCCTCGGCCCGACATGGTGGGCATCGACCGCTTGCTCGACGCCGTGGCGGCTAACCGGCTGCGCGAGTCCGGGCGTCCTGCGGTGGTGGTCGACGTCGGAACGGCGATCACCGTGGATCTACTCTCGGCCGACGGGGCATTCCAAGGCGGCGCGATCCTGCCCGGCATCGCCATGTCGGCCCAGACCCTGCATACCTTTACCGACTTGCTTCCCCAGATCGACATGTCCGAGTTGGATGGCCCTCCGCCTCCGTTGGGCAAGGACACGGTGGCGGCCATGCAGTCGGGGTTGTTCTGGGGGGCCCTCGGCGCGATCCGCGAACTGGTCGATCGCCTTGCAGCCGGCACCCCGGGGGGCGCCGAGGTCTTTCTGACCGGCGGCGCCGGCCCCGCGGTGGCCGATCTTCTGGGCCCCGCGGCACGCCACGTGCCGCACCTTACCTTGACTGGCGTCGCGCTGGCCGCACGCGGCGTGCGGCAGCCGCTCCGGTGAAGCTCCGCCTGCCGGGTGGTAGCCACCGGCGCGGCGCGGTAAGATGGCCGCGTCTTCTGGTCCCCCAAGATCGAGGAGCCGTGATGATGCCATGCCGTCGTACCGCCTTTCTCAATGTGTGGATCCTCATCCTGGCGCCATCGGCCGCACTATGGGCAGCCGAGGCCTCGCCGCCGAAGCCGGTTGATCCGGCACCGCTGACCGGCACCCAGCCACTCGATGGGGAGGGCGACATCGCCTCGCGTCTGGTCGAGGGCGTGGACCGCTTCCTTCGTGGCGAGATCGCCAAATCGGTCGAACGTCGGGCCGCGTTCTGGAAGATCGACGCCTCGTCGCCCGAGAAGTACACCGCCTCGCTCGAACCCCTGCGCCAGCGATTGGCCCACATACTCGGGGTGCGCGACGCCCGCGTGCCGTTCGACGCCCCGGAGCTCGTGGGCACCACGCGCGACCCGGCGCTTTTGGCCCGCGGAAAAGGCTACCAGGTCTTCGCGGCCCGCTGGCCCGCGCTGCGCGATGTCGACGGCGAAGGCCTTCTGCTGGTCCCCGAAGGCAAGCCGGTGGCCGACGTGATCGCCATTCCCGACGCGGACCAGACGCCGGAGCAACTCGCCGGCCTCGTGCCGGGGGTCGAGCCCGAATCGCAGTTCGCTCGGCGGCTGGCCGAGAGCGGCTGCCGGGTGCTCGTGCCGATGCTCATCAATCGGCAGGTCTCGGTGCGCAAGCTCACCCACCGCGAGTACCTCTACCGCCCGGCGTTCGAAATGGGGCGGCACTTGATCGGCTACGAGCTTCAGAAGGTACTGGCCGGCGTGGACTGGTTCGCCAAGGAAGGCGGCCAAGGAGCGCGGATCGGCGTGATGGGTTACGGCGAGGGCGGCATGCTTGCCCTTGCCGCGGGGGCCCTCGATCCGCGGATCGACGTGGTGTGCACCAGCGGCTACTTCGGCCCGCGCGAAGGCGTCTGGCAAGAGCCGATCTACCGCAACGTGTTCGGCCTGCTGGAACGGTTCGGCGATGCGGAGCTGGCCGCCATGATCGCCCCGCGCACGCTGATCGTCGAGGCGGCCAAGGGGCCCGAGGTGGTGGTCCCGCCGGGCACAGGCGGAGGGCCGGGCCGACTGACCACGCCTCCGCTCGAAGAGGTCCGGCGCGAGTTCGAGCGAATCTCGAAGGTCACCGGCGCCTCGATGCCCGCGCGCCGGGAGTTGGTCGTTGGCGCCGACGGCGCGGGCCCGTTCGGCCTCGCGGCGCGGGCCTTCTTGGCGGCCTTAGCGAACGGCTCGCCGCTGGTTCCAAGCGGCCCGGCGCCCGAGGTCTTGCGCAAGGACTTCGCCCTCGAGGCGCGCCACGCACGGCAGATGCACCAGATCGACCGCCACACGCAATGGCTGCTCTCGGAAAGCGCCTACGTGCGGGCCGAGTTCATGAAGAAGCTCGACACCTCGTCGCTCGAGAAGTACCAGAAGTCGGTCGAAGCGTACCGGCAGTTCTTCTACGACGAGGTGATCGGGCGGTTCGAGTACCCACTCCTGCCGGCCAACCCGCGCACCCGCAGGACCTACGACCAACCGAAATGGACCGGGTACGATGTGGTGCTCGACGTCTTTCCCGACGTGATCGCCTACGGGGTCTTGCTGTTGCCCAAGGACCTCAAGCCCGGCGAGAAGCGGCCGGTGGTGGTCTGCCAGCACGGCCTCGAGGGGCGGCCGACCGATACCTTCCTCAACGACCATCCCGCGTACCACGCCTTTGCCGCGAAGCTGGCCGAGCGGGGGTTCGTGACCTTCGCCCCGCAGAACCTGTACCTGTTCCAGGACCGCTTCCGCACGCTCCAGCGCAAGGCGAACCCGATCCAGAAGACGCTCTTCTCGATCATTACGCCGCAGCACCAGCAGATCGTCGATTGGCTCCAGACGCTGCCCTTTGTCGATCCCGGGCGGATCGGCTTCTACGGACTCTCGTACGGCGGCAAGACGGCGATGCGCGTGCCGGCGCTGGTGACCGACTACGCCCTGTCGATCTGCTCGGGCGACTTCAACGAATGGGTGTGGAAGAACGCCTCGACCCGGTCGCCGTACAGCTATGTGTGGACGGGCGAGTACGAGATCTTCGAGTTCGACCTGGGCCACACGTTCAACTACGCCGAGATGGCGGCCCTGATCGCCCCGCGGCCGTTCATGGTCGAGCGGGGCCACTTCGACGGGGTCTCGAGCGACGAGGCCGTGGCCTACGAGTACGCCAAGGTCCGCCACCTCTACGCGGCCCGGCTGGGGATCGCCGACCGCACCGAGATCGAGTTCTTCGTCGGCCCCCACACGATCCACGGCAAGGGCACGTACGAGTTCCTGCACAAGCACCTGAAGTAGCCCAAGCCGCCGACACGCCCCGGCGCGTCCGAGCCCTGAGCGGGGGCGGTCGCCCGATCTACAGCATGTCGATCGGGTCGACGTCGGCGATCCACTGGAGGCCGTCGGGGGGCTTGAGGTCGGCCGTGGCGGCGACCACCGCGCCGCGCAGCGCCTCGCCGTCGGGTCCTTGAAGGTGGATCTGAAAACGGTACAAGCCCCGCAGTTTCGCGAAGGGGGCCGGGGCCGGACCCAGCACCCGGGCCTGGGGCGAGCGCGCGTGGACCGCCCCGACGAGGCGCTGGGCCAGGTGGGCCGCAAACTCGCGGACCCGCTGCTCGACCGGCCCACGGATCACCAGGCGGATCATGCTCGCAAAGGGCGGGTACTGGAGCATTTCGCGCACGGGCAGTTCCGTCGCGGCGAACGCGGCGAAATCGTGGCGTACCGCCGCGCAAATGGCGGGGTGCTCGGGGTTGTACGTCTGCACCAACACCCGCCCCCCCTGGTCGCCCCGGCCGGTGCGGCCCGCTACCTGGGTGACCAGTTGGAACGTGCGTTCGGCCGCGCGAAAATCGGGAAGATGCAGCGCCGTGTCGGCGTTGATCACGCCGACCAGCGTCACGTTCGGAAAGTCGAGCCCCTTGGCGATCATCTGGGTACCCAAGAGGATCCGCACCTGGCCGGAACGGAACGCGGCCAGCGCCTTCTCGTGGCTGCCGGGACGCCGCATGCTGTCGGTGTCCATGCGCAGGCAGGGTACTCCCGGGAACCGCGCCCGCACCTCGGCCTCCAACCGCTGCGTTCCCCGGCCGCTGTAGTAAATGCCCGCGAAGCCGCACTCGGGACAGGACTCGGGGGCAGGCACCTGGTGGTCGCAATAGTGGCACAAGGCGATCTGTTCGGTGCGGTGGTGGGTCAAGGCCACGTCGCAGTCGGGGCACCGCACCACATGGCCGCAGGCCGGGCACTGGATGTGCGTCGAATACCCGCGGCGGTTCAAGAGCAGAATCACTTGGCCCCCCTCGTCCAGGGCCTGGCGCATGGCCTGGTGCAAGAGCCGGCTCATGGCCCCGCGCGAGTGCCGCGTGTGCTCATCGTCGCGGAGGTCGATCGTGCCGACCATGGGAAGCGGTCTGCCCAAGACGCGCCGCGGCATTTCGACCAGCATCGCCTCTCCCGCACACGCCCGCCGCCAGCTTTCCAGCGACGGCGTGGCCGAGCCCAGCACCAGCGGTACCCGTTCGGCCTGAGCGCGGAACCACGCGACGTCGCGGGCGTGGTAGCGCGGGGCTGTCTCCTGCTTGAACGACGCCTCGTGCTCTTCGTCGAGCACGATCAACCCCAAATGCGGCGTAGGGGCGAAGACCGCGCTCCGCGCGCCGACGACGACCTGCACCTCGCCCGAAGCGATCCGCTGCCATTGGTGGTGCCGCTCGACATCGCTCAGATGGCTGTGGAGCACCGCCACCCCGTCGAACCGCGAACGGAAGCGTTCGAGCGTCTGGGGGGTAAGGCTGATTTCGGGCACGAGCACGATCGCCTGACGGCCAAACCGGGCCACCTCTTCGATGGCTTGGATGTAGACCTCGGTCTTTCCGCTGCCCGTCACGCCGTGAACGAGGATCGTCCGATGTTCCCGCGCGTTCAGGGCGGCCAGAATCGTCTCCAGCGCCCGCGCTTGGTCCGCATTGAGCGCCAAGGGCGCTTGGCGCGGCGCGCGGGGCGCCGGCGGGCGGTCCTGGTTGACGCGGTGCGCCTGCGCGCGAAGGAGCCCCCGACTCCGCAGGGCCGCGATCGGGGCCGGCGAGCACCGGGCGATGCGGCATAACTCGGAGGGCGTCAACGGTCGGTCGCTGGCGGCCAGCGCCGCAAGCACCTGGGCTTGGACCTTCGGCAGCTTCATGTCCCTCAGGCGCGAGGCGATGTCGGGCTCGACGCTCAAGTACGTGGCCAGGCGCGTGCCCGCCTGACGGCGCACGCCCGCCGGCACCACCGAATCGATCACTTGGCCCCAGTCGCACAGGTAGTGCTCGGAGATCCACCGGGTGAGGGCCAGCATGGCGGGCGAGAGGAGGCCCTGGGGGTCGACCACCGCCCCGAGCGGCTTGAGCTTGCGTCCGGCAGGCTTGCGTTGGACCGCGACGCAGTAGCCGATCACGCTGCGATCGCCCCGGCCCAACGGCACGCGCACCCGGCGCCCGGGCTCCGCGTCGAAGGCCAGGCGGTCCGGTACCCGGTAGTCGAACTGTCCGGCCGGACCCCCGGCGAACACGACCGTGGCGACCAGCTCGTCGGCCTGCTCGTCTTGCTCCCAGGGGGCCGGCTCGTCGCCGAACAGACTCCGCTGCTTTGCCATACCCGCAATATGCCAGGGCGGCGGCCCGGTGGCAAGACGACCAAGCGCCGCCCGCGCCCCGGGCGCCAACGGCATCACTCGACCACCCAAGTGTCGCCCGAGTTGAACAACGCCTCGAGGTCGCCTGGCCCCTGCTTGGCCATGGCGGCGGCGACCTGGGCGTTGAGCAATTCGTCGTACTTGGGCCGGTCCACGGCGCGGAACACGCCGATCGGCTCGGGAAAGTCGGGGTAGTGCATCCGGCTGAGCAGATACGCCAGGCTCGGCTGCGCGGCCTTCTCGTCGTGAACCAACAGGTCCTTCTCGGTGATCCCGTTGCCCAGCGCCACGACCTCGGGCTCGAGGCCGCAAAGGCGTATGCCCTTGTCGCGGTTCTTGCCGAAAACCAGCGGCTTGCCGTGCTCGAGCTCCAGGGTGTGCTCGCTGCGGAGCTGTCTGTCGGAGGCGTACTCGAAGGCCCCGTCGTTGAACACCACGCAATTCTGGTACACCTCGACGAACGACGTGCCGCGGTGCTCGGCGGCACGCTGAAGGCACATGGCCAGGTGCTGGACGTGGACATCCACCGTGCGCGCCACGAAGGTCGCCTCGCAGCCGATCGCGACCGAGAGGATGTGCAGCGGGTTGTCGATCGCGCCCATCGGGGTGCTCTTCGTCACTTGACCCAACGACGAGGTCGGCGAGTACTGGCCCTTGGTCAGGCCGTAGATCCGGTTGTTGAACAGCACGATGTTGATGTCCAGATTGCGGCGGATGCAATGCAGCAGATGGTTCCCGCCAATGCTCAACCCGTCGCCATCGCCCGTGATCACCCAAACCGACAAATCGGGCCGCATGGCCTTCAATCCGGTGGCCACGGCGGGCGCGCGGCCGTGAATCGAGTGGATCCCGTACGTGTCGAGGTAATAGGGAAACCGGCTCGAGCAGCCGATGCCCGAGATGAAGACCAGCTTCTCCTTCGGGATGCCCAGGTTGGCCAGGACCTTCTTCATCTGGGCGAGGATGGCGTAATCGCCGCAGCCCGGACACCAGCGAACGTCCTGGGTGCTGGCGTAGTCGGCGGGAGTCAGCTTGGCAAGAGCCGGCAGGTCGGCAGACATGGGAGATTCACAGTCCACGGTCAGCGGGAGGGGTCGCTTGCGGAAAAGGCGTTGCGGGGGGTCAAATCCATGGCTCGGCGCCGGCGATGATCTCGCCCACGGTGAACGGGCGCCCGGTGGTCTTGTTCCATCCGATCGCGTCGACGAGGTACTCCGCCCGCACCAAGGCCCGCAGTTGGCCTCGGTTCAACTCGGGGATCAGGACGCGGTCGTAGTGGCGCAGCACCTCGCCGAGATTCGCGGGAAAGGGATTGAGATAACGGAGATGGGCGTGGGCGACCGACGCGCCGCGATCCCATAGGCGTCGGACCGCGGTGGCGATGGGCCCGTACGTGCCGCCCCAGCCAAGGATCAAGAGCCGGCCGCGCTTCGGGCCCTCGACCGTTTGCGGGGGCATGTCGGCGGCGATTCCAGCGACTTTTCTCGCCCGAAGGTCCACCATAAGCTGGTGATTCGCTCCGTCGTAGCTGACCGCGCCGGTGATGTCCTGCTTTTCCAGTCCACCCAGCCGGTGCATCAGCCCCGGCGTACCGGGCAGGGCCCACGGCCTGGCCAGGCGCTCGTCGCGGCGATACGGCAGGAACGGCTGCCCGTTGGACCGTGGCCCCGGATGTTGGACTTCGATCGGCTCCAGCTCGTCGATCTTCGGAATGCGCCACGGCTCCGAGCCGTTGGCGATGAAGGCGTCGCTAAGCACCAGCACGGGGGTCATGTAGCGCACGGCGATGCGCCATGCCTCGCGTGCGACCTCGAAGCAGTCGGCCGGATGGGCCGCCGCCAGGACCGGCAACGGGCATTCGCCATGCCGGCCGAACAGGGCCTGGTTCAAGTCGGCCTGTTCGGTTTTGGTGGGCATGCCGGTGCTGGGTCCGGCCCGTTGCACATCGATCACCAGCATCGGCAGCTCGGTCATTACGGCCAGGCCGATCCCCTCGCCCTTCAGCGACAAGCCGGGACCGCTGGTGCCCGTCACCCCCATGGCGCCGCCGAACGCGGCTCCGATCACGGCGGTCACCGCGGCGATTTCGTCCTCCGCCTGAAAGGTGCGCACGCCGAAGTTCTTGCGCCGGGCCAATTCGTGGAGGATGTCGCTGGCGGGCGTGATCGGGTAGGTGCCGTAGAACAGGTCGCAGCCACTGAGCCGGGCCGCCGCCAACAGCCCCCAGGCCATCGCCTGATTGCCCGTGACGTGCGTGTACTTGCCCGGCGGCAGCCGCGCCCGATCCACCGTAAAGCGGTGCGCAAAGGCCTCGGTGGTCTCGCCGTAGTGGTAGCCAGCTAGCAAGGCCCGGCGATTCGACTCGGCCACGTCGGGCCGGCGGCCGAATTTCTCGATGATGAACTTCAACGTGGGTTCCACGGGCCGATCGAAGAGCCAGTACACCAGCCCCATCGCGAAGAAGTTGCGGCACCGGTCCGCGTCCTTCGTGCCCAGGCCCAGGTCCTTGACGGCCAGACGTGTCAACCGCGTGATCCCGACCTGAAACACCTGGTACTTGGCGAGGGTGCCATCCTCGAGGGGGTTACTCGCCAACCCGGCCGTTTGCAGGTCGCGCGGGGTGAAGCTGTCGGCATCGAGAATGACGATCCCCCCAGGCCGGAGGTCTGGGAGATTCGTCGCCAAGGCGGCCGGGTTCATCGCGACCAACGCGTCGACCTGATCGCCCGGCGTGAAGATCCTCCGGCTGGCGAAATGCACTTGAAAACCGCTGACCCCGGCCTGGGTGCCTCGTGGGGCGCGGATCTCGGCCGGAAAATCGGGAAAAGTGGCGACGTCGTTCCCCACCAGAGCGGAGGTGGTGGTCAACTGGGTGCCGGCCAACTGCATCCCGTCGCCCGAGTCGCCACAGAACCGAACCGTCGCCCCGTCGAGTTCCTGGGGGGCAGGCGATTGGTCTGGCCCGATTGTACACGGCGATTGCTCATGCATCATGATCTGGTACCCGGCTGCGGCCCCCCGGAATGACGCCATATTATCCCGGGGTCGGCCAGGGGAACAGCGGACTGAAGTATTTTACTCAGCTCTGGTAGATAAAAATAGCGATCCCGCCTCAGCCTCCTGACCCAACACGGCGTGCCAGCCGATCCGCCACGGTGTGGGGCGCTGCCCTAAGTGTTTGGGCCGCTTTGAGGTTTGGAAGCGTCTTGCACGTAGAACTTCGAGAGATTGATGCCACCACGGATTTCCTCTTCCAAAAGCTTCAGTCGCCCCTCGAGACGGTCAATCCGCCGTTGCACCAGAACGATCAACTGTTCTTCGGACTCCTGGAACTTGGGACGTGGAACCGAAGGATATCCCAAGTGGCGGGCAAGCGCCGCGAAAAGGAACAGCGGGTCCTTGCGCCGGTTGGCCAGCGCGATCTTGCCTTCTTTCTCGCCGAAGAGGACGGGCCTGCCTGGGTCGCCGCGCCGCTGGCGGTAATATTCGCTGCGCACGTAAATCATGTCGGCGATATCGATGAAGCCCACCTGGTTGCGAACCGTGGCGATCCACTCGCGCCAGGCTTCGTCGAAGGCCGGGTCGCCCGCCACCGCCACGAGGCCGCGGTCGTACCCCAGCCGGTTTCGCGCCAGGGTCTCGAACTGGTAAAGAAAGATGCCCTGCACCGAGATCCCTTTGGCGCGGTATTCGGCCTCGCGTTCGAGAATCTCCAGGGCGATGCGGAAATCGAACCGGCCCTCCTCCTTTTCCGCCTCCTGGATGACGAAGGTCTGGAACGGCGTGAAGTAGTGCGGCAACCGGGCCATCGCCGTGCCGAAGCCCCCGGTCAGCCGCAACTCGCCGGCCATGAACTCCAAGGCCATCGGCAGTTTGGTGGTCGAGAGGATCTCCTGGCGGATGGAAACCAGCAGCTCCTGCGTCGAGATGCCTTGCTGCATGCGTTCGCGCAGGGTGCGGTAGAAATAGGCCTGCTCGACGTACTCTTCGCGGTCCAGGTGCATCGCGCAGTATTGTAGGCCATCGACCGGCTCAGCGATAGGCTGGCTCGGTCCCCGCGCTACGTCGTCATGGGGATGCCCGGACGCTGAGGACCCCGCCGGTACGTGGCCAGTGCGGCTCGGCCAGAGGCGCGCAGGAAGGGGCTATGGTTCGGCCGCTTCGTCGTCGGCTCGGGGGCGAGTCGTCACCGGACTGGTCCCCGGGTCTCCCGGTGCGGCTGCGTCGAAGGATACCGCAGCCGGGGAGGGATCTCGAACTGGCACGACGCCGCGCCGCGTCCGAAGCTGCCTAGCGGCCTTCGACTCATAGATGCCCGCAAGCAGGTCCTGGTAACCTTCGACCATGCGCTGGATGGACCAATGGGCCACCACGTGCGCGCGTCCCGCCCGGCCCAGGCTGGCGGCCCGCTCGCGGTCGCCGAACAACTCGACCACGCGCGCCGCCATCGACTCGGCGTCGCCCGGGTCCACCAAATACCCGGTCTGGCCGTCGATCACGGTCTCGGGCACGGAGCCGACCCGCGTGGCCACCACGGGTTTTTCGGTGCTCATGGCTTCGAGAATCGACACGGGATTGGCTTCCATGTGCGAGGTCAAGACGAACACGTCCAGCAGCGAAAGCACTTCCGGCACGTCGCTTCGGGTGCCGAGAAAGCGTACCGCGCCGTGCACGCCGATGCGGCGGGCGATCGCTTCCAACCGGGCGCGCTCCGGCCCGTCGCCGACGATGAGGAATCGCGCCTCGGGCACCACCTTCCAGACGCGCTGCGCAACCTCCAGAAACAGCGGATGGTTCTTCTCCGGACGCAACGCCGCCACGATGCCCGCCACGGGCGCGCCGGCCGCAAGCCCCAGCGCGCGGCGCAGCGACTCGCTCGGCCAGCGCGGATGAAACCGCTCGACGTCGACGCCGTTGGGAATCACGCGGACCTTGCGGGCCGGGCACCCCTCTCGGTCGGCAAGGTAGCGACCGTGCGAGGCCGCCACCGCAATGAATGCATCCGTGATCGGTGCCAGCAGCCGGTTCAGGAATTCGACACGGTCGGGCAGCCCCGTGGAATGCAACGCCGAGCAGATGACCGGCACCCGCGCCAGCCGGCCGGCGAGCCGACCCCAGAACATCTTGTCGCCCCCGGTCCCGACCGTCACCACCGCGTCGATGCGACGCTGGTGCATCAACGCCGTCAACCGGGCGAGCACCGCCACATCGTACTTGTGCGACAATAAGCCAGCAAACACCGGCACCTCGCCGGCAAGCACCTCGCCCAGTGGTCCAGGACGCTTCAGGCAGCATACCTCCGGCACGAATCGGCTGCGGTCCAGGCGGCGGACCAATTCGACCAGAAGCGTCTCGGCGCCGCCGACGGGCATCGAGGTGATGACGAACATCACCCGCAAGGGACCGCGGTCGGCAAGGGGCATCGGGCGGCGTAGGCGGTAAAACATGGCTCGGTTGGCGATTGGGGGTTGGGATTGGCGGAATAGGACCTCGGCGATCCACCGCGCGGGGCGCCACGGTATCGGCGGCGCCGGCGCGAAGCACGCCGGGCCGCGCGAGTTCTCCTCGTGGGGCGTTGGGTCGTCATCGTGTCTCGTTACGTGGGCATCCCAGTTCGACCTGGCCAGCGGCATACCCCAGACGCCGGCGATAGTGCTCCCAGGTGGCGGCGATCTCGCGCTTCTCCTCGGGCGAGAGGATCGCACGCCCGGCGACCGCCTCCACGGCAATAGCGCCCAGCGCCACCGCGGTCGCCACGGGGCCAAGCGGGAAGAAGACGGGCGTGGCGAGGATGATCCACACGCCCGCATCCGGCCTGAAGCCGAGACGCCGGCTGAACCAAAGCACCAGGCAAAGCGCCAGGAGATTGGCCAGGCACTTCGCCAGCACGGCCCCGTGCAGCCCGAAGCGCGGAAGCAAGTAGGCGTTCAGCCCGATGTTCAAAGCCAACGCGGCGGCCATGGCCACGTTTCCCAGACGCGGCCGTTCGGCGCACCAGAGGTAGTTCTGAGCGATCGAGAACATGGCGAACCAGGTGCAGTAGACGAGTGTTCCCGGAAGCACGGCCTGCCCGCCGGCAAACTTGTTCGCCAAGGCCACGCGGAACAGGACCGGCCCCAGCGCGAGAACCGCCGCCCCGCCGAGGGCCATGAGAAAACCGAGGATCTTCAAGAACAGGCTCAGCCGTGCCGAGACCCGGTCGCGCCGGCCTTCTTCCCAGTCGTGGCTCAAATGGGGGGTCAACAGGGGGCTGAGCAAGGCCGCGACGGACACCAGCAACAGGGGCAGCACCCGGGCACTGTGGTACTCGCCCGCCAGGGCCAAGGTCTCGTCGTGGCTGCCCGGCAGGCAGTGCACGATCATGTACCGGTCGGCCAGATCGAACACGTTGCATAACAGGCTTGTGGTCCAGATCGCGGCCGTGTAGGGCAGCACCTTGGACCACAGCTCGCGGTGCGGCAGCGGCCGGCCGTCGTCGGGCAGCGTGCGCCATCGCCGGGCGAGCCACACGCCGCCGAGAGCCGCTGCCACGAGGTTCGCCCCGCCGTAGGCGATCACCACGCTGGCCGTTGTGCGCCGCCAGCACGCCAAGAGCACAATGCCCAACACGGCAAACCACAACCCGCTGGCCAGTTGAATCGCGGCGATTCCGCGGGCATGGCGCACCGCGTTGAACAGATCGACGAAGTAGTTGAACGCGATGACGGCGAGAAGGCTTGCGGCCAACAGCCGAG
This sequence comes from Blastopirellula marina, assembly GCA_020721945.1. Taxonomy (GTDB): domain Bacteria; phylum Planctomycetota; class Planctomycetia; order Pirellulales; family Thermoguttaceae; genus JANLFZ01. The sequence continues at coordinate 717 of DYLT01000122.1, read as the reverse complement.
CCAAAAGGATCTCGTCGGGCGTTCCGAAGATCCACTGCGAGAACCGGTGCGGGAAGAACCAGATCGTTGCCGCGCCGAGTCCGCCCAGAACCCCGCAGGCTGCCAGCACGCGGGCCAAGAGGGTGCGCACGCGGCCGCGCCGGCGGTAGTGCTCCACGTACCGGCCCAACCCGCTCGACAGCGCCAAGACCGACACCGGCCCGGCCAACATCAGGAACCCGAACGCCATGTCCCACTGGCCCAACTGCTCCGGATCGAGCCAGCGGCAGAAAAGCACCGCCCGCACCAACCCCACCAGCCGTTGAACCGCCATCAACCCCAGCAGAATCAACACACTGTCGGCCAGGGTGTCGGCCGGCAGCACGGCGTTCTGGTCGGGAGCCTCGATCGAGCGGGACATCCAGGGACCCGGTTGGAAATGGAGAACTTGGGAGTCGAAATGCGAGGTCTCAACCCGAGGAGCCCTGGCCGCCGGGGCACAACCGGCCTGAACCGTGCGATGCGATGAGATCCGCCGGTTCCGAAAAAAGGTCGTCGGCGCTGGCGTGGAGCTTTCGGGGATCGAGCGTCATCCAGTTCTTCAGCCGGATCAAGTACGCATCGGCGGGTATGCGGCGCAGATGGAACCCGTCGCCCCCGGGAAAGTTGTATCCTCCGTAGGCCGAGCACACGGCGTCGTAGCCCGCCTCGCGCGCCATCGCCATGGACCGGCGGGCG
>DYLT01000502.1 GCA_020721945.1 Blastopirellula marina | reverse complement strand
CAGCCATGCTCGATGCGTGCTTCGACCCGCAGACCTCCGGCGGCCTCCTCATCGCGGTTGCCGAACCAGACGCCGCGGCCCTGTTGGCCCAACTCCACGAGGCCGGCATGGCCGACGCAGCAGTCCTCGGCACGGTGCTCGGGCCGGGCTCCGGACGGGTGCGCGTGCGCTTCGATGGCCGGCGCCCCCTGCCCGCCGTGCCCAAAGCGTCTGGTCTACCCGAAGCCTCCATCTCATTCCAACAAGAACGCCGTGCGATGCATTGCTGCGAAAACGAACCCAGCGCAGACGCCAGCCTCGGCGAACCAGCGGCCGGCATCTCGAAGACGCAAGAACAGTTCCTCGCGTTCATGAACGCGGCGAATCAACCGGGCGTGCTCGACGCGCGCACGAAGCGGGCCATCGCCATCGCCTTGTCGGTGCTGGCCCGCTGCGAGCCCTGCCTGAAAAGCCATCTCAAGAAAGCCCGAGAGATGGGCTTCACGCAAGAAGAAATCGACGAGGCGGCCTGGATGGCCATCGCATTCGGCGGGTGCTCGGCGATGATGTTCTACCACGCGAACAAGCGGGCATGACGCGGAGGTGACTGGTGTCTGGTGGCGCCCCTGGTCTTCAAAACCAGTGTGGGGTCCGCAAGGGCTCCAGGTGGGTTCGATTCCCATTCACCTCCGCCATTTTTCTGGCCGGCGCGATCGTTTCGCTGGTCTACGGCATGACGTACCACACCCAACCGGTGCTGGAGGAATACGAAGAGGAAGTCGAGATCCCGGTTCCATCCGCGTTTGGCCCGATGGAGCCGCCCGGCGAGCTGCCGATGCCGCCCGGCGAGATCGCGGGGCCCCTGGGCATGCCGGCGCAGCCGCCGGTGGGCGAGTTCTTTCCGGGCGACCCCGCCGCGTCGGCATTTCCCCCGTTTCTCAGGCCGCCTCCCCAAGAGAAGGTCAAGGTGATCCGTGTCATCCAGAAGACCCACGAGGTGCCGGAGCCGCGCCTGGTGTACGAGGTCACGGTCGGCGGCGTGGTGCGGCGGGCCTCGGGCCAGATCCAACAGACCTATCACGGCGAAGCCGGCCCAGCGCTTTGCCCTACGTGAGTGAAGTGACCGGAGGTCATGGTGTCCATGACCAAGGACAAATCGCGGCCGCGAAGGTCGAGACTCGCCTGGTGGCGGTTTGGGATCCAGACCGGGTTCCTCGTCGCTTGGCTGGGACCGTTCCTTCCGCGCCTCCATTCCTTCTGCGGTGTCGCGTTCCATTGCCATTCGTGTCCGCTGGCCCTGTTCGCGTGCCCAATCGGCGTCTTGGCGCAGTTCAGTGCGATTCAGGTGTTTCCGTTCGTGGCCGTGGGCGTGCTCCTGGCCGTGGGAGCGGTGGCGGGAAGCTTCGTGTGCGGCTGGGCGTGCCCGTTCGGGTTCCTTCAGGACGTGCTGGCCAAGGTTCCCACGCCGAAACTCCGGTTGCCGGCCTGGTTGACCATGACGCGATACCTGGTGCTGGCCGGCCTGGTGCTGGCCATTCCCTTTCTGTTTGGCGAGGAGCATCCTGGGTTCTTCTGCAAGCTTTGTCCCGCGGGTGCCCTGGAGGCTTCGGCCCCGAATGTCGTGCGGCAGGCGGTGGCGGGCAACGAGATCCCGTGGCCCAGCCCGGCCAAGGTCGCGATCCTCGGGGCTGTTCTGTCCGCGGCCGTGTTCGTCTGGCGGCCCTGGTGCACCCTGTTGTGCCCACTGGGAGCGATCTACGCCCTGTGCAACCGCTTCTCGTTCTTCTTCCTGCGGTTTCATCCCCAGCGGTGCGCCGGGTGTGCGGAATGCCGCAGCCTGTGTCGAGGCGGCGATCGGCCCCTGGACCGGGTCGATACGTTGCGGTGTGTGCGCTGCCTGGAGTGCAAGCAGTGCCGCTCGGTAACCGTCGAAACGTCGTGGCGGCGCGAGCCGGCCAGCGCCTTGGCGGTGCCGTCCGACGCGGAAAATCGCCCAGGACCGACGACCTAGCAGTAAGGCAGTCGGGTGGGTGCTCTGCACCCACGCGCATTGGCGATCGTGGACATGGAAAGCGCACGGCACGAGGCGTCGCGTTCGGGCCGGT
>DYLT01000121.1 GCA_020721945.1 Blastopirellula marina | reverse complement strand
CGAGCCTCGTCGCGATCGACGAGCCGAACGTGCTCGTGGTCGGGGCCAAGCAGGCCGACGAGGGCGACGCTTTGATTCTGCGCCTTTGGGAAGCGGCGGGCCGGGCGACCACGGCCCACGTGCGCCTGGGCGGTCCCCCTGCCGCGAAGGCCACCGCCTGCAACCTCGTCGAGATGCCTCAAACGTCGCTGGAGATTCGCGACGGCGCGATCGCCGTGCCGCTTAGGGCCCGCGGACTGGCCACGGTACGCGTCGAGTGAGCCGCCGACCCGAACGAGAGTTTTTCAAGCCCCTTCCGAAGGGGACGGTCCTATCCTCGCGGGCTTCGCCGCGAACTCGGGCCGTCCCCATGACCGATCCTCATAGGACTGCCCACCATGAGTCGCGTGTCTTGCCTGGCGGTTGCTTCCGTCGCATGGGTTGTTTCGGCGATGGGGGTGTCGCTTGGTGCCGAGCCTTCGGGCCAGGCCGGTCCCAAGCCCCGCGCCTCGACGCGGCGCGTACCCATCATCCATTCGACCGATCTCTTCCATCCGCATGCCGACCCGGATGACCACTACGACCTGGCCACGCTGTTTGCCATCGACGAGTTCGATGTGCGGGGGATCATTCTCGATCTGGGGGCCACCCAGGCCGAGCGATCCGGGCGACCGGCCGTCGAGCAGATGATGCACCTGGCCCGGCGCACGTGTCCGGTGGCCCTTGGTCTGCGCCGGCCTCTGCGCACCCGGACCGATCGCGGCGACGACGATCCGGAAGAGTTCCAGGCCGGGGTGCGGCTGATCTTGTCGGTGCTGCGCGCGTCGGACGACAAGGTGGTTCTCCATACGGCCGGGAGCTGCCGCGATGTGGCGGCTGCTTTCAACCGCCAGCCCGAGTTGCTCCAAAAGAAAGTGCTGGCCGTGTATTTCAACATCGGACGCGGTCCGAACGAGCCTCAGGAAGAGTGCAACGTGGGCTACGATCCCACGGCGTACCTGCGGATGTTCGAGTCGGGCTTGCCGCTGTACTGGTGTCCGTGTTTCGGCAACGAGGGGTACGAGACGCGCTACACGGTCGATCAGACGACGGTGGTGGGGGCGTGCCGGCCCGCGGTGCGGAACTTCTTCGTCTATTGCCTGACGAAGTCGACGGCCGATCCGATCGCCTTTCTGGCGTCCGGCCCGTACCCGTTGCCCCGGGGGCCGCGGGCCATGTGGTGTACGGCCCCCCTGTTCCACGCGGCCGGCCGCAAGGTATACCAGCGCGGCCCGAACGATTTCGTCGCCCTGCAACCTGCCGCCGCCGAGCAGGCGGGCTTGAAGGAGAAGGAAGTTGCCGCGTTCCGGTTCGTGCCGATGCGGGCGACGATCGAGGCAACCGCGCCGGCCATCGCGCGGCGGCCAGCCCGCCCGGGCGCGCTGGGCGCCCTTTGGCAAGGACAGCGCGACGACCGCGTGGGCACCGGGCGACCGGAACCCGACGGCCGGCCCGACTGCGGGGTCCGGGTCGTCGGGGTCCATCCCGAGCGGACCATTCAGAACCTCATCCTGACCGGGCCGAAACAAGGGCGGTGGGAATACGTCGAGACCGGGCGCTGGTGGCGCGTGGCCTTCCAGCGGCATGGCACGCAGCTCGACGCCTGGTTCCAGTTCTACGCCCCGGGCGAGCACCAGATCGAGATCGTCTACGCCGACGGGACCCGACAGATAGCCCGGTTCGAGGTGCCCAATGTGGGGCCAGCAGCCTTGCGGGTCGAAGTCGACCCAACAGAGCCCAACGGGTTGGTGTTCCGCGCGATCGACCCGCGCTACCCGCAGATCATGGCCTCGTGCCTGAAGAACCTGTTGGCCGAACTGGGCCGATAGCCGAACCTTCGGTTTTGTCATCCCCTACCAACCCGAAGCGCCCGCGAGGGCCCCCCGCCCGCGAGGGAGCAGCCACCCACCGCGAGGCCAGAGCAGCCCCGTGCCGTGGATGGCGACCGGCGGCGTCTCGGGTGGGTCGATCTTCCCTCGCTGGCATTTCGAGGACGTGTGCCGTAGCGTCCTAAACGGTGTTGCACGATTCTGGGAAATGCCGGAGCGCGGGCATCTTGCCCGCACCGATGTGGCCGAGACGGCCGCGCTCCAGGATCCCGCAAGTCCATTGAGGAGGGATTTTATGAACTGGCGGATTTCCGATCCCAAGCATCTGCTCGACGCAATGCGCCTGTCGCTTCACGAGGGCGGGCGGTTTCTAGCAAGTCGGGTCGACCCGAACGGCCCGATCTGCCGCGAGCCTTCGCTGAGCTACATCCACAAGGCGAGTTGGGGGATGTATGCCGCGGGGGTGGACCACGGCCTGATCGCCCGGCTGTTGGACTGGGCCCAGCGCGAGGCCCTTCAGCCCAACGGCGACTTCTACGTGCCGGGCGAGCCGCCGGAGTACAAGGACTTCCAGCGTGTCTACCGGCCGCTGACGTTCGGCAAGGTGGCGGCATGGATTGGCCATCCGGTGATCCGGTCCCCGCGCGTCCTGGACCGCATCCTTCAATACCAGCATTCGTCGGGCGGGGTGTTCGCGTGGATCGGCGACGATCCCGACGACCCCCAGGAAGAGCCCACCCTCGGGGTGCTGAACACCACGTTCTTCGGACACCTGATGATCGCGTTGGGACTCCGCGCCGAAGCCGTCTCGGCCGGTCAATGGGTCCGCCGTTGGGTCGAGGCCAACCGCGAGTCCATGGCCCAGGGCCGGCTCTACACCCAGATGACCCCCTCGGGCGACCTGGTGACCCACGTCGCACCGGGCGAACGCCTTGCCAAGATCGTCGACCGGTGCGGTCCGAAGCAGGAGTTCTGGCACGTGGGTACGGCGATGGCCTACCTCGCCGCGCTGTACGACGCCCTGCGTCGGACATGGAGCGGTCCGGCGGACGAGGCGAAGCCCTACCTGGATGCGGCCGTGGCCCTCTTGGATTTCGAGGCCACCATGCCGCTGGACACCTACCTTTGGCCATCGAAGTGCAAGGTGGGTTGGGGCGCGGGCGAGTTGCTCCGCGTGCTGGTCGAGCACCGAGCGGGCGACGCGGACACCATCGAGCGTGCCTATCGCGTGGCCGAGCGGGTCGCGATGTTCACGTTCCTCGACAACCAGCTTCCCCACGGCGGCTGGCCCGCGATGCACTATCCCTTGAGCGAGGCGGCGCCCGAGATGGCCTTCTGCTACAAGCCCCTGAAAAACCACGTGGCCGTTCCACCCGACCCGATCCCCAACTCGAAGACCATCTGGTTGCCTGGCGAGGAAATCACCGGGGAGTTTCTCGGGGAAATGAAGGCCATTGCGCAGGGAGTTGCGGCGATGCTCCACACGCGGGGGTAGCGGTTTTCGCTTGACGAGCGATTCCCCGCCCGAGGGCCAGCGGAGGCCGCGGACCCGTGATATTTTCGGCGGAACCAAGAAAACAAATCTTTCCCCATTCGGTAGGTCGATGGAACGAGCGGCTGGTGGGGATTTCTTGACCGATCGCGTCTTTGGGGGTGGCGGTCGTTCGGGAGGCATCTCCAGCCTGCGATTTGCGGAAAATGTTCGTTTTTTTGAGGCACTTTCAGGTGATCATGGCATCTAAAATAATGGTAGATTGTGGGTTTCTGGCCGAAGGCCAGGCGATCGGTAGTTCGGGTCTCATTGTTTCCTAGGAGACGGTCTCATGCGACGAACGTTTCGAACCGGTTTTACGCTGGTCGAGTTGCTGGTGGTCATTGCGATCATCGGCATCTTGATCGCGCTGTTGTTGCCCGCCGTGCAAGCGGCCCGCGAGGCCGCCCGGCGGTCGCAGTGCACGAACAACCTGAAGCAGCTCGGGTTGGGCATGCACAATTTCCACGACGTGTACGTGAAGTTCCCGCGGAACTTTACGCAGGTCGGGGCCCATGCGTGGGAGGCGGTCAGCGCGAATTACCACCTCCTGCCGTTCATCGAGCAGAAACCGCTGTACGACCAGGGCCAGACGTATCTGACCGACGCCTCGACGCCGAACACGGCGGACTGGAGCTGGTTCTACAACAACCTGATGAACACCAAGCTCTCGGCGTTCTTGTGCCCCTCGGCCCAGGCAGCGCCCCGGCGCGGCACGCACCCCAACGGCTGGGATGGCCCGGGTTGCAACTACGGCTGGTCCACCGGTAGCCGAGTCGAGACGGTGTGGGCGGGCAACCGTTTCAACGGGATGATCGCCTATCAGGAAGATCGCCGGATGGCCGACGTGATCGATGGCCTGTCGAACACGCTCTTGGCCTCGGAGTTGCTTTCCGGGTCGGGGTTGACCGGCGGGGCGGCCATGTACCCGTACGACATCTTCTACACATCCGACTCGCTCTTCTCGGCCGTGGTGAACCAGGACTTCCCGACCCAGGCCGAACTCGATAATATCGGCAGGGCCGCCATGACCAGCCCCTCGGGGTCGCGGTCGAACAACGGGACGATGTGGGCCTGGTACGCCGCCGCGCAATCGACCCTGACCACGGCCGCGCCGCCGAACTGGTCGTGGCCCAGCGCCGGCGGCAACTGCTGCCCCGGCGGCGCCCACGACTGGGGTCGCGGCATCATCCCGCCGCGCAGCATGCACCCCGGCGGCGTCAACGCCCTGTTGGGCGACGGGTCGGTGCGGTTCATCTCCAGCACCGTCGACCTGTTGACCTTCCAACGGCTCGGACATTGCAAGGACCGGCAAGCGCTCGGCAACTTCTGAACAAGGATCAACCATGTCGCGAATGTTCTCTCTTGTGGCCGGACTGGCCCTGGCGGTGACGGTTTTCGGATGTGCGGAAACGGTCAAGGAGAAGAAAGTCCAGATCAAGACGCCGACCGATCCGCTCACCCCGGCGGTCACGATCCTCCAGCAGTACGCCAACGGCCAGCCGATGGGAAGCGAAGCCACGTCGTTCCCAAACCTCGTCGAGGAATTGCGCAAGGCCGACCCGGCCAAGGCCGATATCCTTCAAAAGGGATTGGATGATCTCCAGAAATCGCCCGAATCGGCCCGGGCGGCCAAGGCCAAGGCCCTGTTGAACCAGCTTAAGCCCGCGGCCAAGTCGCCTTGAACGGGGTCCTCGCCATGGTGCGGTCGTTGGGCTGCACCACCGGTGAGACTCGTGTTGCGATGCGGTCTGCCGGCCGCACGGCCATGCCGACCGGAGGTCTCCGCCGTCTTGCCGACGAGGAGACCTTCGGTCGTTTCTTGACGAAACGCCCCATGCCGTGGCCCCGCGAGGGCCGCGTGCCCGAGGACCCAGGTCGGCGTGCTCGACGCGCCGCGCGCGGGGGCTTCTTGGCGTTTGGACTGGCCGCCTGGCGTCTTGCCGCCTTAACCACGGCCGCCGAGCCGCTTCCCCCGTTGCGCTGGGCGGCCGATGCGAAGGGCGGCGCGCCGTACGTGTTCCGCGATCCGAAGGCGCCCGGCCGGCACGTCGGCTTCGAGGTCGATCTGGCCGAAGCCCTGCAAGAGGAACTGGGGCGCCGGATCGAATTCGTGCAGTACGCTTTCAAGAGTCTCGTCTCGGGCCTGAAGCGAGGCGACTTCGACTTCGCCATGGCGGTGCGTGCGGTGGGCGGTCGATCATGCCCCGCGAATCGAGGGGAGAGGGCGTCGATCGGGCTGCAAGCCCGGCCCTGGGGATCTTGGTGGGGTGCCGCCTGCGTAATCCTCGATAGGGGGGAAGTCGTTAGGTGGACATGCGACTCCGCCTTGCGTTTTGTTTTGATCCTGACCAAAAAGACTTGAGAGGCTCTTGACGAGCCCGCTTGCCGTGTGAGAAAATGGTTGTTGGTGCGGGGCTTCGCGCTCTAGCGCTTCTTACATTGCAGCAAGAGGATGCGGCGCGAACCCGAGCCTCCCTCCCCAATCAGGTTCGGGTGAAGGATGGGATCCACCAGAGGCCAGAGTCAACTGAATCCCGCTGATTCACCCGCACCCCCACCGAAGTTTTCGTTGAAATGACATCGACCCTCTTGGACAACCCGGGAACAGAGGCCCTAGATACCTTTGCCGCATTTGCGGTCACGGGCGACAACTAGGCGGGTGGCTCGCAGCGCGGTTTCTTCGGATCGGACAGTCTGTGGTGCGGCTCACCAATACGCGGACTGGCTGGTCCGAAAAATCCGGTCGCCAGCGGCGGGTCGGGTAAGGGCGTAACCAAGCGCGACCACGCGTCGCCCTTGAGGAGGACACGATGAGATTCGTCAAGACGCCGTCGGTCGAGGAACTCCAGGTCATCAGCCGGTTCGAGAGCCTGCGAAAGGTCCTCCTGTCGGAAGCCTATGCCCCGCATCTTGAAAGGCCGTTGGCCTATTGGGCCCTGCCCACCGACCGGCGACTGCCCTTGGCCTTCTTGGGACGCACCCTCCAGGATCTTTTGAACACGCCGTTCGCCGAACTGGCCTCGACGCCGGGGATCGGGCAGAAGAAGATCCGCATGTTCGTCAAGCTCCTGGCCCGCGTCGCCAGCACCGACCCAGCCCAATTATCCACCCATCTGGCAACCATCACCGAACCCATCGCGCTGGGTCCTGCCGACACCGGAGCCAACCGATTCGACCCCGCCACCGTCTCGGAAGTGGTCTGGGAGCAATGGCGTTCGAGTGTGCTGCGGCACGGTTTGGGCAAGGAGCCGCTGGGACGCTTTGCCCCCAGCCTCAAGCACATGACCCGCGTCATCTGGAACACCCCGCTGGACACCTACGCGGCCATGAGCCTGGCGCAAATCCGCGGACTGAAAACGCACGGCGAGAAACGCGTGCGTGCGATCCTCGAGGTGTTCTACTGCATCCACCGGCTGGTCGCCGCGGTCGGCACCCAGGAGCACCTCCTGGTACGCATCGTCCCCCGGCGGATCGACGCAGTCGAGTCGTGGGTGGGGCACGTCCTTCAGAGTCCAGGCATTCCCGGTGAGGAAGAGGTGTTCCAGCGATTCGTGTCTCCCCTGTTGGAGCAGATTCGAGTAGATGCCGTGGAACAGATCGTCGCGCTGGCCGAGAACCGGCTCGGCATCCACGGCCCGGTGACCAGCGTGCGCCAAGTCTCCCGCTCGATGGGGCTCACCCGCGCCAGAGTCTATCAGTTGCTCAACGAGGTGAACGACATCATGAATGTCCGGTGGCCGCTGGGCCGCCATCAGGTCTACGAATTGAGCGAACGGTTCCGGAGCCAGGCGGCGGAGATGGAAAACCCACCCGATCTCAAGCAGTTCCATGCGGCCGTGGAACTCTTCTATCCCGGCAATCGGCGCGGAGCGGCCGGGCCGCTGGAGCGGGCGGGCGGCACCACCACCGCGCCCGGCGATCCGGCAACCCCCATGCCGCCTTCCCCCGGCTCCAACGGCAACCACGCCAGTCGCGCGGGCACGCCGTCCGTCGGGCACGATGAGCCCGTGCAACTCCAGACAGCCTGAAGGGTCGCCGGAAGCGCGGCCCCCGTGGCCGCCCCGCCACGAACCTACGGCCGCACGATCACTTTCAATAACCCCTCGTCGCGCCGCCGGAGCCGCTCGAACCAGCCCGCTGCGTCGGCCAAGGGAACCACGGCACTGATGAGCGGATCGACATGCACCGCGCCCCGCGCCATCAGGCCAAGGCAAGCGGGGTACTCGCCCGACGACGCGCACGAACCATAGAGCGTCAGTTCCCGCGTGACCACTGCCTGGAGAGGCAACTCGGCCTTGGCCGCGAGGTTGCCCACCAACCCCACCGAGCCGCCTTTGCGTACCGCGGCCAGGGCCAGGGCGACCGTGGCGGGAATGCCCACCGCCTCGATCGCCAGATCGGCGCCCCGGTTCTCGGTGTGGCGGCGGATGGCGGAGACGACGTCGGTGTCCTCGGGGGAGAAGGCCTCGCTGGCACCAAGCCGCAAGGCCAGGTCGCGGCGCCGCGGGTCGACCTCGATCGCGAAGACCCGACCGCAACCCGCCGCACGCAGCGTCTGGACCGCCAACAGGCCGATCATGCCCGCGCCCACCACCACCGCCGTGTCGTCCAATCCGACCGGCACCCGCCGCACCGCATGGACCGCGACCGACACCGGCTCGACCATCGCGGCGTGCTCGAACGAGAGACCGTCGGGCAGACGGTAGAGGATGTTCTGGGGCACCGCCACGTACTCGGCATACGCCCCGTCCTGGCGGAACTCGTGACACGAGACCCCCAGCACGCGCCGCCGGTCGCAAAGGTTGATCGCGCCGCGCGAACAGAACCGGCAATGGCCGCACGAAACGGTCGAGTCGAACGTCACGCGATCGCCCACCTGCCAGTCGGAAACCGAGGAGCCGGTGCGCACGAGGACCCCGGCCGCCTCGTGGCCCATGATGATCGGCGGAATGCGCCGCCCCGTGCTGCCGTCGATGCCGTGCACGTCGCTGCCGCAGATCCCACACGCCTTGACCTGCACAAGCACGTCCTGAGGCCCCACGGTCGGCTCCGGAACGTCGAGATACTCGAGCCGATGGTAGGCCGTTAGAACCAGGGCTTTCACAACACTCTCCTCCGTAGGGACCTGCGTAACCCCGTGTCTTTCTTCGCACACTTCGCGGCACAACGCAAGCCCCACGGCACAAGAGGCGGCCTCCCATGCCGCCGGTCACCGTGCCCCCAGTGCCGCAAACGACGATTTCGCTCTTGTCCGCTTCGCCGCGTCTTGCTATGGTGCGTCGCCTCGTGAAGGCATCGTGGTGCGAGAATGGGGTCGTTGTCTCCTGGCGGGCCGAAGGGATGTTCGACGTACGCGCGATAACCGAACTGCACCGCAAGATGGTGATACAATGGCACCATGATGGGGCATATGAATATAACTCTACCGAGGGGTTGCTGGACTTGGTTTGCCGTCAGCATCGCCGCAACTTCCTCCTCTGGCATCAGGAAGACATCGCTCGGTGCCCGGACGCCGCCGATTCGGCAATCGCCGAAGTGAAGCGGGCGATCGACCGCCTCAACCAGGAGCGCAACGACCACATCGAGATGATCGACGATTTTCTCGTCGCGCAGCTCAACGCATGGGGCACCGTGCCACGGCCCAGGGCCAAGCTCAATACCGAAACGCCGGGCAGCGCGATCGACCGGCTCTCGATCCTCGCCCTGCGGATCTACCACATGGAAGAACAGGTCCACCGGCCCGACGCCGACGCCGAACACCGCGCCAAGGCCCAGTCGCGCCTGGCGATTCTCCGCGAGCAACTGGTCGATCTGTCGAAGTCCCTTCAGCAACTCCTCAACGACATCTTTGCCGGGCGCAAGCGTCTGAAGGTCTATCGGCAATTCAAAATGTACAACGACCCGACGCTCAACCCCTACCTCTATGGGCGCAAACATCCAGTCGCGTAGGAGCGCGGAGCCGGGTGCACGCCGCGGGGAAGACGGAGGACGACGTGGGTTCGTTGCAAGCTACGCCGCTTGGATGAAGTCGCGTTCCAGCAGCTTATCGCACGCCTCGCAGACCGACGCCACGTCGATCGCATTCATGTAGATCGGCGGGGCCGTGCGGCGCTTGCGCGTGGGGCCCTCGAACCGCATCTTTTGGAGAGCGATATGGTTCGGGCCGTACGGACCGTTGCGTTCGGCGGGCCATGGGCCGAACAATCCCACGCACGGCGTGCCCACCGCGGCCGCCAGGTGCAGCGGCCCGGTATCGCAGCCGACAAAAAGCCTCGCCTGCCGGGCCAAGGCCGCCAACTCGCGCAGACTCGTCGGGGGCGCGAACCTGGCAAAGCCGTCCGAACCCGCCACGATCTGCTCGGCCCAGACCCGCTCCTCGCCACCCGCCCAAAGCACCAAGCTCGGCAAGTGCCACGACTGGCCTAAATACCGCGCCACCGCGGCAAACCGGTCGGCGGGCCATCGCTTCGATGGCCAACCCGCGCCCGCGTTCAACATCGCGTACTCTCCCTCAAGACCCATCTGCCGCACCAGTCGATCGACCGTCGCGCGTTCCTCGACCATTTCCGGCACCTGAAACCGCACGGGGGGCTGCCGGATGCCCAATGGCCCCAGCAGTTCGAGGTACTGGTCGACCACGTGCGTGGCCGTGGGCCGAACCCGAAGGGTGTTGCACCACGGGCTCAGTTCACGCCCAACGGGGCGTGCAAATCCAATCCGAAGACGGGCGCCCGAAAGCCATGCGACCAGCGCGCTCTTGCTGAGGCCCTGGACGTCGATCGCCACGTCGGGTCCGAACGCCCGCAGCCGGCGCCGAAGGCCCCACACCTCGCGGGGGGATTTGAGAAAACCGCGGGGCAGCTCGATCAGCTCATCGATGGCCTCGTGTCCCCGCAAGACCGCGCCCGCCCGCGCTTCGACCACCCACGCCAGCTTGGTTTCAGGAAAACGTTCCCGCACCGCACACGCCACCGGCATGGTGTGGATGACGTCGCCGATCGCGCTGAGGCGGACCAACAGAACACGGCGGGGGCCAAGCGAGGCGGTCATGGGCGGCATTGTAGACCGAATCGCCCGACGGGGAAATGCCAACACGCCCTGGGGGAATTTTTCGGGTTGGGATGGCATCGTTCTGGCCATTGCTCTAAGATAAGCTGGTCCAGATCGAGCCGCCTCGTCAAGGAGGACGACGATGAACTCGCTGAAGACCGCCGTGGTCGTCACCGTGCTCTTAGGGGTGATGTACGGGGTCTACACCACGCTGACGAGTCAGCCCGGCGCTTCGCCTCCCGACGGATCGGGCGGGCAGTGGCCTTCGTTGACCGTGCGCATGCCCGCCAGCACCTCGAAAGACCAAGAAAAAGCCCCTTGGGAGACCCCCGACACGAAGGCGGCCTCCGCGCCCGGTTGGCCTCCCGGCCGGCGCGCGGCAGAACCTGCCGACAGCACGACCCAGGCGTCGCCCTCGGCCAAATCACCGTGGACGCCCCCGGCCAATCCCTTCGCCAAGACGTTCGAGAAAACGGCCGCGCCGCCCGACGGCCCGCCGTTTAGGACGCCCACGTCCGCCTCCCCCGCCAACCGGACCCCCGAACGCGCCGAGGGACCGGCCACGCGGCCTTCGGCACCCGAGGTCCGCCCCGAGTTCACGTCCATGATGGACACGGCCCGCCGCAAGCTCGATGCTGGCGAACTGGCCGAAGTGCTGCTGGAACTCTCGCCCTTGTATGGCAACCCGGACCTGACGCCGCAAGAAAGCCGGCAGTTGACCGAGTTGCTCGACCAGTTGGCCGGCACCGTGATCTACTCGCGCCAGCACCTGTTGGAGGCCCCGTACGTGGTCCGGCCGGGCGAGACCCTCGAGCAGATCGCGGCCGCCTACGACGTACCCTGGCAGTTGCTGGCCAAGATCAACGGCATTCGCTCGCCGGGAAACCTCGCGCCCGGCAGACAGTTGAAGGTGCTCCGAGGCCCCTTCGAGGCGACCGTCTGTCTGGACCGCTACGAGCTGGTGCTCTCGGTCGGCGGCCGCTACGCGGGGCGCTTTCCGATCGGCGTCGGGCGCGACCAACCCCAGTTGGAAGGCACGTACACGGTGCGCGAGAAGCTGCCGGGCAAGCCGTACCGCGGGCGCGACGGCGAGTTCGGCCCCGAAGACCCGCGCAACCCTCTCGGCCGCCTGTGGATCGGCTTGGATGGCCCAGTCGGCATCCACGGCACCGACGACCCCGAGAACATCCGCCGCACCACCCCCCGGGGCCATATCTGTCTGCGCGACCGCGACATCGAAGACGTCTACGACATCCTCTCATGCGGCTCCCGGGTCACGATCCGCCGGTAGGGTGGGTGCTCTGCACCCACGCGCATTGGCTGTCGCGATTTCAGGATTTATGGTGTCACTCCGGTTTCGGCCCGGGCCACAACGGGGTGGTGAGGGGGCGAGGAGCCTTGGAAAGCAGGAGCAGTAGCATTGGCGATCGTGGCCATGAAAAGCGCACGGCACGAGGCGTCGCGTTCGGGCCGGTTCGCTACGACTCGGGGTTCAGGCGGTTGTCGAGCGAAAGCGTGCTGTTGCGCACCGAACACCTGTCGCGCAGCACGCCGGGATGAGAGGAGAACGGTGATTGTGGCTCGGACAAATCAGCACCGCATCGCGCGCGATCTCCGTTCGTTGCGACGCCTGGGCGCTGGCCGCATCGGCCAGATCGTGGCGGATCTTCACTAGGTCCATACCCACGATGGCCAGTTTCCTGTTGCCGCTCTGTACGACCATCGCATTCGCCCTCAGAGGATCGTCTATACCGGTGCTTGCCGGCGATCCCGGGCCGGTGATGATACCCCCGATAGGCGGCGTAATGTCCACCTGTGCAAAACCAAGTTTCAGTTATCCTGGCGCGCTTTCACCATCCGTGGCGAGCGCCTGACCGGCAATCAAGACCAGCACTGCACTCAACACCAATACGCTTCTCAAGTGAACCTCCGGCTTTCTATTTCGAGTTTTTCAAGTGACTCAGGATGTCGAGCGATTCCTTTTCGATGATCTCGCCCGCCCGTGTGCTGAGATAGGAATGCTCGCCGAACCAGGTTTCATAGCTGCCGCCTTCAAACGCCCTTGCCGTGGGCACGTAGCCGTGCGCGCCGTTGGTTTGCTCTACCACCATCGTGTGCTTGAAGGGAGACCGCCGCTCGATGTCCATCCCGATTTCACAAAACAGTTCGACCGGATTGGTCACAATGGCGAAATCAGCGCCGATGCGGATACCGGTGAAGAAACACTGGTAGCTTGGCTTTGCCGCCTTCATCATCTGGTCAAACGCCTTCTTGTAATGTTCATACTGTTTAGGCCAGTTTCGCAGGACCTCCGCCTTCTGAAAGACCGGATGCTCTCGTCCCGGCATTTGCATTTCCCGGCTTTCAATCGCCAGCGTCGGATTGGCGATCGGTTCGAGTTTTCCGAGACACCGGATGATTTCTCGGCCAAGCCTTTCGCCGAAGAGTTCCCGTTTCGCGCTGTGGACGGGATTCACGTCCCCGCACGCGCCCGTCAGAAAAAACGCCGGCGCATCATAGCCCAAATGCCTCTGGACATACGGTTGAACATCACCCGGAAAGTCTGCCGAGATAACCCAATCCTCGGTATTGGTGGCGTGGCAGGCGAAGTTATAGACAATCGCTTTGTATCGTCCGTTCTCGCCAATCACCGCCAGCACCTCAAACTCGGGATCGAATGGGCCTTCCGGAGGATAGTTGTCTGTTTCGGAAGGATCCAATTGCCAGCGGTTCCAGACGTGGCCATCTTTGATCACCCTGCGGCACTGGCTTATGCCCTCGGCCCTGCCCCGTGCGGTGGCGAGTTTGCATGGCGCGAGATCGCGTGCCGCCGATTCTACGGCCTTCACGATGGGCGTCACCAGTCGGTCCTTGTAATAGGTCCACAACGGGCCGCGATGAGTGTGGGACGCGCAGATGATGACGTTGCCGGCGGGAATGCCGGTGGCCTGCTCGATCTGCCGCCGCGCCAGCGTCGCACTTTCCACGGGATACTTCAGCGTGTCCAAGGTGACAATCACCACCTTCAACGCTCCCGACGAGAGGACCATTGCCTTCGCATACAGGCGGGTATCCACCGATTGTGACGTCAATCGAGTCGGCGAGCCAGCCAACACGACTGGCTCCGTGGGCGTTATGTCCACGTTGCCGACACCCACATTGAGCATGCCATCGGGCGGCGCCGCATTCAGCGGCTCAGGCAACAGGAATGGAACGAGGGCAGTGAGTGTAAGAATCGGCTTCAGAAAGCTGCAGGGCACATTCTGGCGCACTTGTTGTCTCCCAAGGGCTGGCGCTTCACCTGCGCCGCGACGTCTTGGTTCACCGGGAACTGGAATTCGTGCCGCTTGGCGTTCGCGAGTTGGGAAGGGCGTCCTGCCAGGAGAGTCGCGGCATCCTGCCGCGAAGGTGGATCGCGTTCGTGCCAATCCCGGAGCGGATGGAAGGAGAGCAAGGCCAGGGAGTGCCTGGCCCCCGCTCCGGTCTTGGCCCCTGGGTCGGCACTCAGGTCGCACCTCGGCGTTGCCCTATGCTCCGCCCATCAGAAACACCGACCGCACCGGGCCGAGCTTGACGACGAGCCGCGTGACCGCCTCGCCGTGCTCCAGCGCATGGGCGGCCTGGACTGGCGTGATCCGGCCGGTGTGCGGGTCCCACCATTCGAGCGTCTTCGTGCCGCGGAGCACGACCGTCGCCTCGACCGGCACGTCGCTCGAGTTCGCCAGGAAGTACAGGTCGCGGCCGTCGCGCACCTTGTGCAGGTACGAGAGGTTCCCGCCGG
>DYLT01000120.1 GCA_020721945.1 Blastopirellula marina | reverse complement strand
GCCGAGTTCTTCCAGTCGGCGACCTTACTGCGCATCGCCTTCTCGTGGGCGTCGGGCCCGGATCCGGAAAACGCGTTGGGCGATCCAATTGCCACGCGCACGTTGGATCCCACGCAGGGCACGCATACGACGAACGACCCGGCGTTCTGGGCGCCTCCTCCGGCGGGTACGAGTTACTTGTTGGCCGTCGCCGACCCTGACGATCTGATCGAGGAGAGCGACGAAACCAACAACTGGGCGGTCTTGCCTATCCACCCGGCAGCCGAGATCCTGGCCAACGCCGTGTCGGCCACACGGACGGACTCCTATACCGTATCGGCCGAGTTCCGGCCCGGTGGCGGATTGTTCACGCTCTCGGAGGCGGAAGTCGTCTTGGGGGTCCACCATTTCAACTGGGTCCTCCAAACCTATCTGCCCGATTCGATGGAGATCCGCCAACTGGTCGAGATCGGGTACAAGATCCTCGAGGCGCACCCCTTCCTCGAACCCGCCCAGACCGTGTCGGACCTGGCCGGGTTGCGGTTGTTCTCGAAACACGCCGTGCCCGGGTCGGACATCGAACCGTTCGCTTCGCAGGAAGTCGACGACGACCTCTTCTATTGGAACGAGCCGGACCAGTACGACGGCCCGGAGACGAACCTCGACATTCGCAACTACCAGTCGGGTGGCGCGGTGTTCTTTCGGGCGTCGCCGCGCCTTCCCAACGGGTTCTATGGTCCGGGCGAATCGAGTGGGTTCTACCTTCGTTTGATGGGCGTCTCGACGACCGGCGATCCCGTGGACTTCGGCGGGAACGACTGGCTCTATTGGGCGTCGGACACCGTGTACGAGCCCACGCCGGGCTCGGGCGTGTCGATCATCGCGGACGACGACGATGCGCTTCCTCCGCCCGTGTCGGGCGGAGTCACGCCGCCGCAACCCGTCGCCGTGATCGCCCCGATCGCGCGCGACGATGCCGCCACCGCGGGCCAGCAGGGCCCGGTGACGATCGACGTCCTGCGCAACGATCGTGATCCCCAAGGCGGAGCACTTCGGGTGGCCTGGCTCGGCACGGCAACCCACGGCTTGGTCGAGATCGACGACCGCGGCACTCCCGACGACCCCACCGACGACCAGGTACGCTACACGCCCGCCCCGGGGTTTGCGGGTGACGACGAGTTCCCCTATGCGGTCGTCCGCCGCAACGGGGGGCCGGGATTGTCGATCGCGCGGGTGGCTGTCCATGTCCCAGGGCCGCTCGTCGGGCTGGGCGTGGCCGGCGATAGCCTCAGCGACGAGTATGCCCAGGAACCCTATGCCTATGCCCAGAACTGGGTCGAAATCCTGGCCAGCCAAGGCGTCAACTTCGGAACCAACGCTGCCTATGGCGAACCGCGCCGCGAGGGATTCGAGTTCAACTGGGCCCGCGCGGGCGCTACCACCGAATCGCTCTTGGTCCAGGGGCAACACCTCGGTGTGGCGGGCCAGGCGGCCGCCGGACAGGTGAATTACGCCGTGCTGGCGATCGGACAGAACGACTTCGCGCCGGGGGGGGCGGCCTACAGCGGCATCTACGCCCAAGGCATCCCCGACATCGGCTGGACATCGACGCAGATCGACGCATTGGCCGCGGGCATAATCGCCAACGTGCGCGCCGCGATGGAAACCCTGGTCCAGAGCGGTGCCCACGTCGTCCTGGCGAACATCGCCGACTATGGGGTCGCCCCGCTGACCCAACAGCTCTACCCCGAGGCCACCCGCCGCGAACTGGTCACCGAGGTCATCGCCGCGGTCAACGCGCAACTGGTGGGTTTGGCGGCCCAGTTCGGCGTTCCGTTGGTCGATCTGTTCGGCCTGACCCAAACATACTTCGGCACGAACACCGCGCCCGTGGCTTCCCAGACCGTCGGCGGGCAGGTGTTCTGGAACCAGGCCGGCGAGGACGTCCACGATGCCTTCGTCGCCGACGGCGTGCATCCACATACGGTTCCGCAGGCCATCCTCGCCAACCTGGTGCTCGAGGGCCTCGACGCGGGTTACGGCGTCGATGTGGCGCCGTTCTGGCTCGACGAGGCGGAGATCGTCGGGCTAGTCGGCCTGACGTACGGCGGACAAGACACGCTCAACCTCGACTACGCACGCTACGTGGTCTTGCCTCCAGCCAACCGCCCGCCTGTGGGTGTCGAAGACCACTATACCACCGACGAGGAGGTCTTGCTTTCCGTTTCTGCCGCGTCGGGGGTGCTGGCCAACGACAGCGACCCGGACGGCCAGACGCTGCTGGCGTCGCTCGTCCGCGGAGCGGGGCACGGCGCAGTCACCCTCGATCCGGAGGGGTCGTTCCGATACCAGCCCGAGATTGACTTCGCCGGCCTGGACAGCTTCGTCTACGCCGTCGACGACGGGGTTTCGGCGCCGGTCCACGTGACGGTCTGGATTTCGGTCTTGCCGGTCAACGACGCCCCTGTGGCGGCCGACGACACCTATATTCTGGACCAGGATGGCGCGCTGGCCATCGACGTGCCAGACGGGCTACTTGCCAACGATTACGATCTGGAGGGAGACTCGTTCGTCGCGGTGCTCGATACGGCTCCCCAGCACGGCCTATTGGAGTTCCAGGCCGACGGGTCCTTCCGTTACACGCCCGATCCGGGGTACTTCGGCACCGATCATTTCACGTACCGGGCCGTGGACGCCGATCCGTCGGAAACGGCGGTGGTGTGGCTCCACGTGGCCCGGGCGCTTGGCGCGATCGACTACCGCGAGATCGACGGTGTTCCCGTTTCGACCGGACCGACCTGGTACCGGCTCCAGGCAAGCCACGATGGGTTTCTCACGGCCGAGGCCAGCGTGGCCGGCAATCCCAGCGACGCGCAACTCGAATGGTACGATGCCGGTCGAAACTTGCTGAGCGTCTCGTCGGTGCGCAACGGCAACCAGCGGCTCGATCAGCTCGCATCGGCCGAGGGCGTCTATTACCTGCGGGTCTCGGGCATCGCGGACCACTTGGATCTGCGCCTGGTCAATCTGGTCCGTCAGACGGGCGGCACCGTGACGGTCTGGGGCACGCTCGAGAACGACCCGTTCGAGTTCGACGCCGCCGCCTCGCGCGTAACGATCCACGGGGTGGCCTACGACCTGGCTCCGTCGAGCTTCTCGACCGTCGAGTTCGACGGGCGCGACGGGGCCGACTCGGCCGTACTTTTTGGAACTGCGGCCCAGGAGTCGGTGGTTCTCTCGCCGGGAACCGCGACGCTGGCGGGCGAGGGGTGGAGCGCCACGGTCTTGGGTACCGAGAGTATCACCGTCGACGGCCGAGGAGGGGGCGATCTGGCGGTGTTCCATGCGTCGGCCACCTTGATCGATACCTTCTTCGCCTACCCGACGCACGCCCTGATGGGCGCGGTCGGCTATGTGAACCGCGCCCTGGGTTTTCGCGAGGTGACCGCCTACGGCACGCCGGGCGGCCGCGACACCGCCCAGTTCTACGGTTCGCCCCAGCCCGACGCCTTCGAGGCCGGTCCGCTCGCGGCGTGGCTGACCGATGGCTTGTCGTTTACGAACCGCGCCGAGGGTTTCCGCTACGTCCGCGCGTTCGGCGACTCGGAGGGATTCGATACGGCCGTCCTTCGCGGTACCGCCGGCAACGAGAGCCTTACGGCCCAGCCCCACGACGTGATGCTCTCGGGCAGTACGCTCTTGCTGTCGGCCAGCGGGTTCGAGCGGGTGACCGTCGAGGCGGGCGACGGGATCGACATGGCGAGGTTCTTCGGTTCCGACGGGGCGGACCAATTCGAAGCGCAGCCGGGCTACGCGGCCCTTCAAGGCGTGGGGTTCGACAACCGGGCCAGTGGCTTCCGCTATGTGGCCGCCTATGCCCGGGGCCCTGGCGACCGTGCCCAGCTCTCGGGTTCGCCTTCGTTCGACAGCTACGTCGCCACCGCCACCAGCGACACGCTGACGGGCCCGGACTTCTCGATCGTGGCCGACGGGTTCGACGACGTGACGGCGGTGGGCATGGGCGGAGGCGATCTGGCCCGGCTTTGCGGCACCCCCGGTGATGACGTGTTCGAGGCCCACCCAGCCGAGAACTGGGTCCGGCTGACCGGCGGTGGCGTGTCGCACCGGGCCCAGGAGTTCCGCTACGTCCATGTCGATCCGGGCGACGGCGGCGCAGATCAGGCCCTGCTGGACGACTCCTCGGCCTCAGATACCTTCCTCGCCTACCCCGAATACGCCGTGCTCTCGTCGGCGAACTACTCGTACCGGGTCAACGGGTTCCCTTCGGTGGCCGCGACATCGACCCGGGGCGGCGCCGATCTGGCCCTCTTGTACGACTCGCAAGACGACGACACCTACGAGGCCCGCGTGGCCTGGGCGGTGCTTACCGGGCCCGGCTTTTCCAACCGGGCCGAGGGCTTCCCCCGCAGCGTCGCCTCGGCGCTGCGAGGCGGCTCGGACCAGGCCCGCTTCGACTACACCACCGCCGACGACACCTTCTTCGGCAACGACCAGACCAGCACGCTTCTCGGCGGCGATTACGAGAACACCGCGATGGGGTTCCGCGACGTCCGGGTGCAGGGCCTGCTGGGCGAGGGTTGGGACCGGGCCTACCTGTTCGATTCGCCGGGCGACGACCTGCTCACCGCCAGCGGCAATTCGGCGACGCTCGCCTACCCCGACCACACCATCGAGCTTCTCGACCTTTCCTGGGTCCGCGCCACCTCCTTCCGCGGCGGCGCCGACAAACGGCGCCAAGACGCGGCCATCGACTTCGTCCTCTCGACCAGCGGCCCCTGGGAAATCCTCTGAGCAACCTGCCGGCAACGCCGCCTCGGGCCAGGCGCGCCGACCGCGCGCCTCACGGCGCCGGCAGTTCCGGCAACTTCGTCTCGGACGGCGGTACATACTTCCCAATGGTGACGCCCATCGAGACGTAGATGCTCATCAACGCCTCGACGCTCAGATCGACCGGCTGGACGACCTCGGCAGGCACGAACAACAGGCCGCCTCCGATCGGAACCGGGGCCGTGGGAACGATCACGATCTGGTAGTCGCGTCCTTGGATGCGGTACCGCTCGGGCGACACCAGCAAGGCCAGCACACCGCAACCGCTCTCCTTGCCGAACACGCAGAAGACGGCTTTCATGGCCTTAAGCTTCGCGTCGTCGCGCTGGTCGAGCAGCGACACGACCTGTTTCGAGGTGCCGTAGAGGCTGCCGATCACCGGAAGGCGGATGAGCAGGGCGTCCAACAGGCGCTGGAGCAGGCTGCGTGCCCCGGCCTCGACGGCGACCCCCACGCCGAAGACCGCCGCCACGACGAGCACGGCGCCGGTCACATAGGCCAGCGTCTCGTCGGCGGCGACGCTCAAGCCCAGGCGGCGCACCGCTTCGCCCAAGAGCGTGCCCGGCCCGACCAATTGGTGCAGAAACCGGCCCACCCAGAGCACCACGGCCACCGTGATCACCAGCGGCAGGAGCGCCAGCACGCCCGCCACGAAACACCGCGTCACGCGGCGCCACGCCCGACCGAGAAGCCACCGCATACGCGCCTCACGACATTCGATGAATCAAAAAACGACCGCCTCGTTCCCGCGGAAGTCTACTTGCTTGGCGGGCCCATGTCCAGACGCCCGGCCCGGCGCAAGTTCGCGCTCGGCCTGGCACCCTGGGCTCCCTATACGACGGCTCGCCTGACCTATTCGCACGGGTTCCACATCAGCGACTATTCGTTGGGGTCTGGGTCCACCGTGCGGCCACCGACGCGAACCGTCGACTCACGCGGGCGCTGCGCCCCCTGTGGCGTCGGGAGTGACGGCCTTGCCTAGTCGCTCGTGCCGTAGCACGCCAGGCGGCCATCGTCGAGCGAGACGAAGACGCGTCCCGCGTCGTTGATGGCCGCGCCGCCGCGCACCGGGCGCGCGGGCAGTTCGTCGCGCCACAAGTCGGCCCCGTCGGCAAGACGGATCGCCGCGATGAACGACTTCGGTCGTCCGCCGCCGCCAAGCTGTCCGGCGGCAACCACCGCGTCGGGTCCGACCACGAAGCCGTTGAACCGGTGGGCCGGGCGCAACTGCCAGATCGGCTCGGCGCGGGGGGCCCGCGGGCCTGCCGAACTCGAACTTGCGGGCTACCGGCCGCGCGGCCTCGCCCGGCTTCGGCGGCGGGAACATCGCCAAGGTGGAGTAGCCTTCCCGGGGATTCTGGGCCCGACCCGTCCGGCCGATCGCCCGGAGGAGATCGGGGTCGGACCGCTTCCACAGGACCTGTCCGTCGCAGGCATCGAGGCATGCCAGGAACTTCTCAGGGCAGTAATAGTAGATTCGTCCGCCCTTCATGCACACCCCGCGCCCGTCGAGATAGTCGTCCTCGTGGTGGCGCCATAAGAGCTTGTGGCTCTTGGGGTCGATGGCCACGAAGGTCCGCCCGAAGCCGAAGTTGGTCTTCGGGTCGCGGTATTCGTGGCCCTCCCACATGCCCCACGGCCAGTGCCCAAGCCCCTGGACTTCCGACCGCACGGTCTTGGGGCGGATCTCTTCGCCGCCGACCAGGGCGTACAGCACGTCGTGCCCGCCGGGAGCCGCCTCGAGGGCCATCCACTTCCAAACCTTGCCGTCGGCCACCCCGTCGGGAATGACGATCTCGCCGAGGAGCTGGCCGGAGCGGGCGTCGATGCGCTTGCACGATTGGTCATCGGCCAGGTAGAGCACGTCGGGCGTGGCGATCATCGTGTTCCGGTGGATGACGAATCCCTCGCGCAGCGGACGTCACCACAGGATGGCCCCGTTGTATCCGTTGATCCCCAAAAGCGTATTGAGCAACGGGTTCTGGTTGGCCTTGTGCGCGATGTGGCCGAACGCCTTGAACACCCGGCCGCCGGCCGCCACGGTGACCTCGGGCATGGGGCAAAACGTGGGCTCGGCGAGGAATTGGGTCCGATAGGGCCTGCGCGCCAACCGGTCGCGCGATTGCGGGTTGTTGTCGGGTCCGTGGAACGGATGGGTCCAAAAGTCGATCCCGGCCGGAAACGGTTTGACGAGCTGCCGGTCGCCGATCGTGGCTTTCCCCTCGGGATGCAGCACCCGGAGCAGCTCCTCGTCGGATACATGCCCTCGGGCGGCCGAAGAGACCCACACGGCCCCCGCGAGATTGTCGGCCAGGTGGATCCGGCGCCACGGACCACGATCGACGAAGACGCGCTTGCCCAAGAGGCCCGCCGCCTCGGCAGCCTTGCGAACGGCTGCCTCCTCGTCCGGGCGTTGCGCCTGGAAGTACACGAGCCATTGGCCCCGCGACGCCAGGTCGGTCACGAACTCCGGCCCCCGCGAATCCGGAAGGCCAAGGACCACCCCGATGCCTTGGGAGATCGCGATGCCGTCCGCGCTCCTCGGCGCCTCGCCCAGCGCCGCCTGGGCCCCGGGCGCAGGCAGGATAAGCACCGCCCAAAGCCCCACGAAGCACAGCCTACCTCAGACCGATTTCCGCATGACGCGTGTCATGGCCCGTCCTCCAAGTCGATCCGATGCACCCACCACGCGCAGCATCCTAACCCGACGCGCCAGCGAGGGCAACCGGCACGTGGCGACTTGGTTTGCATCCCCCGTGCCACGGGTCGCCGTGGCACAGGGGACGATGGAGGGGTCTATGGCCGTTTCCCGCAGGTCACTCGTCGCCCGCCTTGGGAATCGGCGCCAATCGGAGCAGACTGACCACTCCGGCCTGGACTTCGAGTCGGACTTTCGCCCCGTTGGGAATGACGGTCATCGTCATGGCGACGCGGTCCTTGCCGCCGGCGCCTTCGAGGATCTTCACGGCCTTGGCCGCGTTCTTTTTGTCGTCCTCGTCGGCAACGGCCTGGACGAACCTGGCGATGGGCGCGCCGGCGACGAACATCCGGGCCGGCGGGACGGCCGCGCCGGCCGCTTGTTTCGACTGGTCCATCACGGTCTTGACGAGCGTTGCGGCGTCGCGTCCGGCCGCCACATAGGCGGCCTTGTCGCCGATGGCCACCACCACGTCGAGGGTCTGTCCGACCATCTTCGAGAGTTTGGCCTTGCCCTCGGCTCCCAGCGCGTCGACCGGGAGGGAAACGATGTGGAAGTGAATGCCATCGTGCTCTTGGGCATCGAGCTTGATCCGTTGGGCGACCTGGGGCTCGTCCTTGGCGATCTGTTCAACGAGCTTCTTGACGGTGGCATTGAGTTTCTGGCCGTCGGCCAGGGCCATGCCCGCGGCGGCCGCGGCCGTGCTGGCATCGAGCTTGACGACGAAGCCGCCGTCGATCGTGCCGGCCTTGAGCGTGGCCTGGAGCACGTCGATCAAGTCGCCGAGCAGTTGCTTGGCCTTCTTCTTGTCGTCGTCGGAGAGTTCCTGCCGGTCGATTTCGTGTTCGGCATTGGCGCGGGAGGCCGCGACGAGCGCCTCGACCTGGGCGATGTCGGCCTCTTGGAGCTTGGTGACGAAGTTCATCGCGGCGGCGGCGTCCTTCATCAGGAACCCGCCGAAACCGGTCTTCGTCTCGCCGACGTCGGCAAACTGCTTGGCCGTGGCGGTACCGGGCTTGGCCGTGATGGTGTACTCGAAGTGGACGTTTCCGGCCTGCGCGTCCACGCCCAGACCGACGGTCAACGTGTCCAGTTCGTTGACCATCGTGGTGAATTGTTCCATCACCCGTTCGCTCATCTTCTTGCGCAGGGCGAACTGTTCGTCGGACTCACTGGGCATCTGCTCGAGTCCGGCCTGCATGCCCATTTGCAGCAGGGGAAGGAACATCTGCTTGAGTTCCTCGGGGATGTTCTTGATCGCGGCCTGGACGGCGAGGGTGTACTTCTCGGGCAGGCCGGCGAGGGCCTTGACCGGATCGGCCGGGGCGGCGTCGAGGCCTTCCTTCGAGCGGCTGATGAACGCCCAGCCCTTGACTTCCTTGACGTACACAGTTTGGGCGCCGGCCGAGAATTCGTAGATGCCTTCCGACTCGCTCGGCTCGCCAGCCACCCCTTGAATCGCGCCGAGCAGTTGCTTGAGATTGGTCACAGGCACGAAGGCCACGAGGGGGAAATCGCCCGACCCCGCCTTGACGATCAGTCCCCAGGGGCGCTTCTGGTCGAGCCCGGCCAGTCCTTTGCCGCCGGTGACCATCGCGATCTGAGCCTGGAGCATCTTGGGCAAACCCGGCTTGCCGGCCAGGCCGTCGATCCACTCGAGATCTTTCATCAGGGCCTGGTAGCCGGAGAATGCCACGGTGACGAGGGGCTTGCCCCCGTCGTCTTTCTGCGCCAGGCCGAGACCACTCGAGCCCAGCAGGATGGCGACGACCATCGCCGACAGCAGCGTCCTTCTCACAATCCGATCTCCTTTGCAAGAGTACACACGATCCGCCATCCCGCAGCCGCGCCGCGGACAATCACCAACCGAGCGGTCGGTGAGCAAGCGAACAAACAGCCCCAGTGTACCGGGAACCCCTTCCTCAGGCTAGGGGGCCTGGACATCGGCCAGGAGATTTGGCGCGGCGCACCCCAAAGCGAGGGGTGCCTCCGGGGGCGATTCGTGCAACGCCCGCGTGGCCCCGTCCACGGTTACTTCAAGGCCAAGCCGGGGCCTTCCCGGCGTCTTCCCCGCGCGGGGCGGACGCGAAGTCCTCTTCCGCGCCAGCGGCTCTTATGCGGCTTAAGACGACGGCACGAGCTCGATCGAGATCTCGTTGGAGCCAGGCTTGATGTCGACCTCTTTTTCTTTGGGTGCTAGTCTGGCATACGGCGAGGGCTTGGGTTTTTCGCCGTACGACTGGGCGCCTGCAATCGCTGGCATGTACATGACGCGGTGTTTGCCGACCACCGCGCCGTCTTCCTTGCCGTACGTCGAGAGGACGAAGGTGCCGTCGTCTTTGACCTCGCCGGTGGCCGGCTTGCCCTTGACGCCCGCCTTGGTCCCCTCGACCCCGACGGGCTGGAACGTGATGCTGCCTCCCTTGACGGGCTGCCCTTGATGAGTGACCTTGCCTTTGACGGGGGCGACGTTGAACTCGGCTGCGCTCTGCTTGCACCCCGCCAGCCCGGCCAACACGGCGGCAACGGCGGCCCAAGAAACCCCAGTGGCCACAAGACGACGACCATTCATCGCGAGATCCTTCGCTGCAAGTACCCAAGACCATCCCCGGCTCGAAGAGAGCCGGGTTGACCAACGCGCCGCTTCGCGGCACTTGCGGCCGCCAAGCGGCAAGTACGAGAAAACGCACCCGTGCCGGCCGGCTTACGGGATTTGCACCGGATTGCCGTCGCGGATGTTGCCCAGTCGGGCGTAGAGCGTGGTGTCGATCGTCTCGGAGAGGAACCGCACCGAGCCGTCGCCCAGCAGGAACTGCGCACCGCCGGGGTGCTGGCTGCCGAAGCTGTAATCCGAAGGGCTCAGTCCGTTGACGATATCGTTGACCTGCCGGTTGTTGATGAACGTCCAGGCGCCGGTCACACGGGCCCAGGAGGGAATGCGCCACTGTCCTGCCCAATCGTTGTTGCCGCCAGCCCAGAGCGGAAAGACCCGATCGATCCGGTTTGCGGTGACGTTGGCCGTTTCGCTCACCTCGCCGACCGCAATCACGTTGCTCGAGCCGTCTCGAAGATCGGCGAAGCCGGTCATGTAGTGGAAGTCGTTGGTCTGGGCGAGGCGGAACATGCCGGTCTGCTCGCTCTGGCCGCTGGGCCGGCTCCAACTCGCCGAGCCCGACGAACTCAGGTAGCTGACCCAAGGATCTTCGTCTCCGAGGCAGCAGCAGTAGTTCGACTTGCCATAACCGTTGTTGTCGAACTTGGGCAGAATGTCGCTGGGGCAGATGAATGCGTTCAGCGCGGTCTTGGCCACGCTGTTGCCATGATTGTTGCGGATTTGCGACCACCAGTTGTAGCTGTCGCAATTCCGCACGGGGTGCCCGGCCGGCAAAGTGGGGCTGACGCCTGGGATCTCCCTGATCGCGCCGTGGACCTGGAGGTTGTCGCCGCCCGTCGTGTACACCAGCGCCGCGCCACCAGCCACAAGCTGATCGTAGATGGTCTTCTGCTCCATGAACGGCAACAGGTATGCGCTCCAGGCGTAGTTGTCGTTGTCGTCGTCCGGCTGGCCGACGGGAAACCACTTGTACACGTCGTGGAAATTGTGGATCGCCAGCCCGATCTGCTTCAGGTTGTTCGAGCATTGCGACCGGCGAGCCGCTTCGCGCGCCGCTTGCACGGCAGGCAACAACAAAGCAATGAGAATGCCGATAATGGCGATCACCACCAGAAGTTCAACCAGGGTGAACGCACGCCGACGAGACGAGAATGTGGCCATCGAAGACTCCCAAAGACAAAACACGAGGGCAAAATGACGCGGAACCATCGCAACGACGGCAGCGCCCACGCTGCCAGCAGGGCGGGACCTCTTCGCTGTCCGAGTGTTCCGTCATGTCTCCCAGCGGAGACCTACTTATCAAGCTTACCTGATCTAGGCGGAACTCCGCAAGGAAAGGGGGTTCGTTTTTTCTAGATTACCCATCTTGCGTGCTATTCGACTCTGCTCCCACGTGGCTACTACGTTTCTTTCATCACGCCGAGCCAAGCTTGCGGCGTTGGGGCGAGAACGCGGACCTCCTGGTGGCCCCCCGGATGGCGGAAGCTCAATTCGCGGGCGTGTAGCGCAATCGCCCGAAGCCGCCAGTCGTCGTATTGCACGCCGAACGCGATCGGCGAACCGTACATCGCGTCGCCAAGCACCGGATGTCCGCGCACGGCCGCCTGCACACGGACCTGGTGCATCCGGCCGGTCTCCAAGACGATTTCCAGCCAGGTCCCCCATGCGAACCAGCCCAGGGTTCGATAATGGAGCACGGCCTCGCGGGCGTCGGGGTGTTCGGCCGGAACGACCTCGGCCCGGGGTTGGTCGGGGACTTTCCGTATGAAATCGCGCCACGTGCCGTCGGCCGGGGTCACCTCGCCCGAGACGCAGGCCCAGTAAACCTTGCGGACCAGACGACGTTCGAATTGCTCGGCCAGTCGCCGTGCCGCCCGAGGGTGCGTGGCCAGCACGATCGCCCCCGAGGCCGGACGATCGAGGCGGTGGGGAACGCCCACGTAGACCTCGCCGGCGATGGCGTCGCGCCGTTGGAGGAAAGCCTTGACCCGCCGCTCGAGGCTATCGATGCCCGGCGGGGCCTGGGTCAATAGGCCCGGCGGCTTGTTGACCACCAAACACGGTCCCTGTTCGTCGAGGATGTCGATCGCGTCGTCGGCCATCTCAAGGATTCCAAATGGTGTTGCACGATTCTCAAAAATGCCGGAGCGCGGGCATCTTGCCCGCACCGATGCAGCCGAGACGGCCGCGCTCCAGGGGCCCGCAAGTCCATTTAGCAAAGGGCCAAAGGGTTGCCGATGTGCCGGCGTGCGCCCCATAATACCGCGCGACACGTGTCCTCATGCGGGGCGTCACCCCCGCCCGACCCATCATGTCTCGACCGAGGCCCCTATGACGTACCGTGTTCGACTGGTGATTTCCCTCGTTGTTCTCGCCGCCTCCCTTGGCACCGCAGCGCGTGCCGCCCAGAGCGCGCCCGGGCGCCTCTTGACGCCTTCCTCGCCCTCGGGCGAACTGACCGGTTGGAAGTCGTTTCTCGAAGATCCGAAGGCCAAGACCGGCGACGTCTGGCGTCTGGGGCCCGACGGCGTACTGGTCTGCAAGGGCAAGCCCCACGGATACCTCTATACCGAGAAAAGCTACACCGATTTTACGCTCACGCTCGAGTGGCGCACCCCCGAAGGCCAGAAGCCGGGCCGCGGCGGGATCCTGGTGCGCATGACCGGCCCGCACAAGATCTGGCCGAAGAGCCTCGAGGCACAACTCAACGCGGGCGACGAAGGCGATTTCTGGGGACTCGACGGCTACCGGCTCTCCGGCCCGGCCGATCGGCGGAGGGTCATCGAAACGAGCCCCTTCGGCAAACTGACGAACGTCCGGAAGACCGTCGCGCCCGTCAAGGCCCCCGGCCAGTGGAACCGGTACGAAGTGATCGCCCGCGGCGAGACGGTCGTCTTGAAGATCAACGGTCAGGAGGTGAACCGCGCGACGGGCTGCGACGTGGTCGCCGGCCCCGTATGCCTGACCGCCGAAGGCGACGAAATCCACTTCCGCAATGTGGCTATCGTGTCGAAGGAGTAGGCGGCGACCTGGAGGCCGAGACTCCCTCTGGGGCGACGGACCCACGGCTCGGCCCGGCCGACTGCGGCAGCGCGTCGGTCTCGTCCCCTGAGACGCGTGCGGACGCGCGGGGCGCGGACCAAGCCTCGAAGTCGGCTTGTTCCTTCGTCGCCGGCCGGCTCGAGGTTTCGGGCTGCGCGGCCTGGGGCCGAGGGATGCGAAATCGCGGCATGGCGGGTAGCGAAGCGACCCGATCGCCGCGGTCCGGCACCGGGACCGCAGCCGGGGCTGGGCGAGTTGGCACGCTTGGTGCCACCTCAACGATCAGCGGTCGCCGGCGCGGGCGCAATGGGGCAGTCGGTCTGCGGCTTGGTGGTGGCACTCCTCGCGGCGCGTGGGCTCTTGCCTGGTCCGCTCGGGCCGTGCCCTGCGCGGGGTGTGGGCGGTCGCCCAGAAACCCACCCGAAAGCGCGGCATCGGCCAGGCGACGCGCCAGAGACTGGTCCCCAACCGCGGGGGGAATCGTGACCGCACCCTCGGTCGAGGGCGGCGTCGACCAGGGGCCTTGGCCCGAAAACTGTGGTGTCTGAACGATGGCCCCCGGCATGACGGGCATTTCGGTCCGCACGGGCAACGGATTCCACGATGCCGCCACAGGAGGGGGATCCACGGGCGTCATGGGCAACCATTGGGGAAGCCTGTGCCGAGGTTCCTCGGCCGTAGCCCCCCAAGCCACGCCGAGCCACACCCCGACAACCACGATCACGCTTGCAGGCCATGCCGCCGCGCGGAACCACCGTTCGCCCGGAGTCTCGATCGTCATGAACCGCTTCTTTCGGTATGGGGTTTGCGCGCAGAATGGGCTGCGTTTACCGAGTTCATCGGTTGTACCGGCTCGATGAGATGAGAAAAACGGCGGGACGCGGGTCGTCGTCGGCCACGTCGCAGGGCGCAGGTTCACGCGGCTTCGACGTCGTCGGCAAACTCTTGGGCCGAGCCCGATTCGCCCCCGACATCGGACGCCGCGGGCGGGTCCTCCTCTGGGTCGCTTCCCTCCTCCCAAGGCGAGAACGGCTCCACC
>DYLT01000119.1 GCA_020721945.1 Blastopirellula marina | reverse complement strand
GGGAATCGACCATCCCACGATCGACTTCCTCCTCCAGAACCTGCGGCGCGACGGTCGCACGGCCGGCCTGCCCGTGGGAGTGCTGGCCCGGGCCGACCATTTCGCCCGGGCCGACCGCGTGGTGAAGGACGATCCCCTGGCCGAGGCGTTCGCTCGGCCGCACGACGAGGCCGCGGTTCGGTACGTGGTCGATCGCCTGGTGGCGCGCGCGGGACGAGACCGCATCGGCCATGCCCAGCGGCAGCGGCAGGCCGCGTCGGCCCTGGAGTGGCTCGCGGCGTGGTGCGGCGACCCCACCGCGCGACGCCTGTACGACCTGCGACCGCTCGACGACGTGGCGGCCAGGGCCCTGCGCACGCCTCAGCTTGGCACCCGCGCCGTGACCCTGTTGGCCCGCCTGAGCAGTGCTGCGGGGCAGCGGACCCTGGTCGATCTGGCCAGCAGCCCGCAACAACCCATCGAGTTGCGCCATGCGGCCGTGGCGGCTTTGGTCCAGACGATCCAGCAGAATGGCGTCTTGCTGACGACCGAGGAGATCCGCCGCCAGTATGAGCGGTATAATCAGAGCGCGGTCCTCGACACCGCGACGCAGCAAGTCCTCGGCCGGATCCTCGACGTACTCGAGGCGCCGGCGAGGACCGCCGGGCCGACGGCCCACCCGTCCGGCCTGAACGACGGTTCCCCGGCCGCCGGCTCCCAGGGCCCCTGAGCGGTCCTGCCGCCTTGCCGGGTCGGTAACCGTTTTCAGGCGGGGGACTGGCTCGTGTTTCGGCCCCGCGCGTGCCGAACGACGTGCCTGTCTTTCTCGCGCCCGAACGGGGGCCGCCCTATATTCGCGGGCGTCGTTGCGAAGCCGGGGACCCTTGCAACGTGTGTCGCGGGAACGAGGAGCGACGCGCCAGTCGGTTCTGTTGCCCGCCACCTTGGATTTGCCGATGAGCCGATCACCACCCTTTAGCCCGCCGAACGAGCACGGACCGCCGATCCCGGGGCTGATCGGTTCAGGCCCGGCTATGCAAGAGGTCTATCGGTTGGTGCGCCAGGTGGCGCCCTCGAACGCCTCGGTGCTCTTGCTGGGCGAGACGGGGACCGGCAAGGAACTGATCGCCAAGGCCATTCACCAGCTCAGTCCTCGCGGCAGCGGCCCTTTTGTCCGCGTCAACTGCGGCGCGTTGCACGAGAACCTCTTGGAAAGCGAGTTGTTCGGCCATGTACGCGGGGCCTTCACCGGTGCCCTCGAGAACCGCACCGGACGGTTCGAGGCCGCGCACACCGGAACGGTCTTCCTCGACGAGATCAACTCGACCACGCCCAAGCTCCAGGTCAAGCTCCTCCGCGTGCTTCAAGAGCACGAGTTCGAGCGCGTCGGCGACACGCAAACGATCCGCGTCGATACCCGGGTGATCGCCGCCAGCAACCGCGACCTGGTCGAGCAGATCGAGGCGGGGCACTTCCGCGAGGACCTCTATTACCGCCTCAACGTGGTGACGATCTATCTGCCGGCGCTGCGGGAGCGCCGGGAAGACATCCCCGAACTGGTCGGCCACTTTCTCAAGCTCTACAACCAGCAGAACCGCCGCCACGTGCCGCACGTCGAGCGCCGTGCGATGGAGTTGTTGTCGGCCTACGATTGGCCCGGCAACGTGCGCGAGCTTCAGAATTACATCGAGCGGGCGGTGGTCCTGGCCCCGGGTGACGAATTGACGTGCGACCTGCTTCCCGACGCGGTCCTGGGACGCCAACGTCCCCGGATGGGCCGCCGCCGCAACGCCGACCTCGAAACCCTCGCCGCCGAACTGGTCGAACTCGGACTGGCCTCGGCCGGTCCCACCGAAGACAACCTCTATGCCAAGGTCGTCAACCGCGTCGAGCGCGAGTTGATTTTCCAGGTCATGGCCGCCTGCGACAACGTCCAGATCAAGGCCGCCGCGCGTCTGGGCATCAACCGAAACACGCTCCATAAGAAGCTCGAAGAGTACCAGTTGGGGGAGACGGGCATGAAGGATGAGGGATAAGCGATCCGCGGCGCGGAGTTGCCGTAACCGTGCATGGGGACGGTGCCGATTCACGCGGCGAAGTCCGCCCCCATGGGGCCGTCCTCTTCGGGCCTGACCGCGATCCCTCAGCGTTCGTCCGTCATCCCTTCGCATCCGCTTTCCGCTAGCCGTCGGCTGCCGGCGCTTCTATAATGCGTGGTTTCGGTGGGGGACGACGCCCATGAGCAGGGTCGCCGACGAACGCGTCTTGGTGCTCGATTTCGGCTCGCAGTATGCCCAGCTCATTGCTCGGCGGGTGCGCGAACAGCAGGTGTTCTGTGAAATCGTCCGGCACGACTTGCCCGCCGAGCGGATCCGGGAACTGGGCCCAAGAGGCCTGATTCTCTCGGGGGGGCCCTCGAGTGTGTACCAGCCCGGCGCGCCGACGTGCGATCCGGCCGTGTTCGACCTGGGCATCCCGGTGCTGGGCATTTGCTACGGGATGCAGTTGGCGTGCGACCTCTTGGGCGGCAAGGTCGATAGTGCCCCGGCACGCGAGTACGGCCGGGCGCGGTGCCGCCGGCTGGTCCCAAGCGACCTGTTCGGGGGAGTTCCCTCCGAGTTTCCCGTGTGGATGAGTCACGGCGATCAGGTCAGCCGCGTGTCGGACGACTTCGTGTCGTTGGCCGAGACCGACACCTGCCCCATCGCGGCGGTCCGGCATCGCCAGCGGCCGATCTATGGGCTTCAGTTCCATCCCGAAGTCACCCACACGCCGCACGGAGCCGCGATCCTCCGGAATTTCGTGATGGCGGTCTGCGGTTGCACCGGCACGTGGAAGCTGGGCGACTTCGCCGCGGAGACGATCGAAGGGATCCGCCGCCGCGTGGGCGATGGCCGGGTAATCTGCGGTTTGTCGGGTGGGGTCGATTCGTCGGTCACGGCCGCTCTGTTGGCCAGCGCCATCGGGCCGCGGCTGTCGTGCATCCTCGTCGATAACGGCCTGTTGCGCCGAGGCGAGGCGCAGCGCGTCATCCGCGAGTTCACCGACCACTTCCGGACCGACCTCCACGTGGTCGATGCCGAAGCGCGCTTCCTGGACGCGCTGGCGGGCGTGGTCGATCCGCAAGAGAAACGGCGGCGCATCGGGCGTGCCTTCATCGAGTGCTTCGCCGACGAGGCCGCGCGGATCGAAAACGCCCGATTTCTCGCCCAGGGCACGCTCTATCCCGATGTCATCGAGAGCGGCGGGTTGCGCGACGGCCCGGCCGCGACGATCAAGCTCCACCACAACGTAGGCGGCCTTCCCGAGGACCTGTGCTTCGAGCTGATCGAACCGCTCCGCGACCTGTTCAAGGACGAGGTCCGCAAGCTCGGCCTTCAGCTTGGGCTGCCTGAGGAGATCGTCTGGCGCCACCCCTTCCCGGGCCCTGGCCTGGCCGTGCGTTGCCTTGGCGAGGTCACCAGGCCCCGCCTCGACACCCTCCGCGAGGCCGACGCCATCGTGGTCGAGGAGATCCACCGCGCCGGTTGGTACCGGCGCACCGCGCAGGCGTTCGCCGTGCTTCTGCCCGTGCAAACCGTCGGCGTCATGGGCGACGCGCGGACGTATGCCGACGTGGTGGCGGTCCGCGCGATCCAGACCGAAGACTACATGACCGCCGACTGGAGCCATTTGCCTTACGACGTGCTGGCGCGCATCTCGACGCGGATCATCAACGAGGTCCAGGGGGTCAACCGGGTCGTGTACGACATCAGCTCGAAACCTCCGGCAACCATCGAGTGGGAGTAACCCGATGAACTTCGAAGAGGCCCTCGCGCGACTCGAGACGATCGTTCGCGATCTGGAAGAGGGCAGCCTCGGCCTGGACGACTCGTTGGCACGCTACGAGGAGGGGGTGAAGCTGCTCCGCCAGTCTCACGAGATGCTCCAGCGAGCGGAACGCCGCATCGAGATGCTCACCGGGGTCGACCAGGATGGGAACCCGGTCACCACGCCGTTGGACGATCAGGCCCTTTCGCTCGACGAGAAAGCCGATCGGCGCAGTCGGCGACGCTCGACAGCCAAACCGGCAACCGCCCCGGATAGCTCCCAAGAGGGGGAGTCGCCCTGAAGATCGGCCTTTCCGGTCAAGAACGCCAGGCCGGGTGGCAGACGCGCCAGGCAAGAGCGATGCCAACCCCCCCAGAGGGTATTCTTTTCCACAACCTATACTTGGGCGGGATCGCGTTGGCCCTGGGGAGTTGTGCCGTGGCGGCGTGGATCATCGGGTTGGCCCTGCTGAACGGGGCGCTGGGCTTTGCGGCAGCGGTCGAGTTGGGACGGCGCCATCGGCGGCGTTGCGCCGAGGCACCCCAGGCGGAGACCTCTGAACAGGCTTCGGGCGAGGCGGCCGATCTTTCCCTGACAACGTCGGATATCCTGGCAGCGATCGTTCCGGCGACCGATCCACGTCGCGAGGGTACGTCGGCGGATCGTCCGCCGACCGTGGAAAAAGCCGGCGGGGCCTCCTTCGCCCCACCACGCTCGGGCGAGCCGGCCTCTGGGGAAAGCCCCTGTGGCGCTGCGGTGCATGGCCTTCGCGAAGCCTCGCGGCACTATCAAAGCCAATTGATGGAAGTAGACCGCCGGTTGCGAGACCCGTCGACCGACGACCCCAGCGTTGTGGCCGACTGCGCGGCGACGCTCCGCAAGGCGGGTGACGAGTATCTCGACCATCAACGTGCGTCGGGCGAAGCGTTCGATGCGGCCTACAGCGGCCGATCCGACCTCAGCGGGGTGCGTGACCAGGTCCGGTCGGCGCTGGAGACCGACGTGTCGCAAATCCGCCAGGCCGCGAAAACGCTCGAGTCGCCCGATCTCGAGGGGGGCGTGGGCGAGAGTCGCCAGCATGTCCTCGCCGAGACGGCCCGATTGCTCAGCGCCAACGATCGGCTCCAGGAAGTCCTCGACGCCGCCCTGGTCGAGACCGCCCGCAGCGAGAACCGTCTCGACGCGCCCTGGGCCGAGGATCAGGCCGACGTGCCGGGGACGCTGACGAGCCGGACCGGGCTGGAACGGCAACTCGCTCGGCTCTGGCAGGACCACCCCCAGCACG
The DNA here is from genome assembly GCA_020721945.1 of Blastopirellula marina. Taxonomy (GTDB): domain Bacteria; phylum Planctomycetota; class Planctomycetia; order Pirellulales; family Thermoguttaceae; genus JANLFZ01. The sequence goes on along the minus strand of DYLT01000119.1, from coordinate 9,163 downwards.
CGCCGCCACTGGCCGTGGCCGCGATCGACCTCGATCAGTTCGGCCGGATCAACGAGCACTTTGGCCGGGAGCTGGGCGACCGCATCCTGCGCGCGGTCGCGACCCTCGTTTCGGCCGAAGGGCCCGAGCAGGCGATCTCGGCTCGGTTCTCGGGCCAGCGGTTCGTGCTGGCCTTTCCCGATGGCGACCTGGGCCGGGCGGTCAGCGCCGTCGAGCGGATCCGCCAGGTCCTCGAGAAGGCGCATTTCCGGCGCAACGAGTTCGACCTCCAGGTGACGGTGAGCTGCGGCATTGCCGCCGCCGCGGCGCCGGAGGACACCTCGAAGACGGTGTGCGAGCGGGCCGAGGCGGCCATGCTCGAAGCGAAACGGTACGGGCGCAACCGGACCTTCATCCACGAGGGGCGCTATCCCACCCCCGTTGCTCCACCCAATCTCGTCGTTCCCGAGAAGGTCGTCGATCTTTAGCGGCCTTCCACGAAGCGCCCGCAATGAGGTTGCACGACCCTGGGAGCGCCCGAGTCGATGCAGCGTGCGCCGTCGAATGGCCCCACCTTGCGCGCGCCGCGCTGGGGCAGCACGGCGAACGGCCCGGCCCGCGTGGGGCCGTGGCGGGCCCCGCCGAAGAGGTCGCGATCGACGCGACAACCCGGCCGCAACGCCAGCCGTGCCGGCCCGACGCGCCGCATGGGCCTGGTCTTCGGGAGGGAGCGATACTGCCTGCTATTTCTGGAGTGCTTCGCGGCACTTCTGGCGGTATTCGTTCTGGACGCCGCGAACGTCGGCGCCTTCAGCGCCGGCGTGCCAGGCCGCGCGGGCTTCGTCCCTCCGGCCCAAGGTCGCCAAGGCCTTGCCGCGCCAGTATTGGGCTGGGGCCTCCTGAGGCTTGTTCGAGCGCCCCACGTTGAGGTTCGCGGGATAGGTCAAGGCGGCCTCGAAGTCGGCCAGCGCGGCCTTGGCGTCGCCCTTTTCCAGGCGCTGGCGGCCCCGCTCGATGTGCGCGCGGTTGAACAGGCGCCAGGTGACGTCTTGCCCTTCCCAATTCACGAAGTAGGGGGTCGATTCGAGCAGCTTGACGCAGTCGTCCCAGCGGCTTTCGTCGACATAGGCCTGGGCCAGCATCACGGTGATCTCCGCCCGGCGCACGCCCGCCAACGGCATCGCTTCCAAAAGGCGGATCGCCTCGGACCGCTTGTTCTGGGCCATGAGGAGGTCGGCCAGGTCGCGGTAGAGGGTCTGATCGCTCGGCCGCGCGGCAATGGCCTTGCGGTAGCACTGGCCGGCCTTGGGCAGGTCGTTCTTCCACGCCGCCGCCAGGCCGAGGTTGCGCCAGGCAATGGCAGCGATGCTCCGCTCTCCCGCCTGCGGGAGAGGGGCCGGGGGTGAAGGCGTTGTCAACACCGCCGCTTTCTGCCACTTGGGAATCGCCTCGTCGACGCGCCCGAGGTTGGCCAGCAGGCAACCGAGTTGCAGGTGGGCCTGCGCGTCGGCGGGATTCTCCGTGATGGCGAATTCGAGGATGGGCACCTCCTCGGGGCGCGAGGCGAAGATCTTCTCCTTGTGCGTCGCGGCCGCCTGCTTGAGCCACCTCGCGGCCGCCACCTTGTCCCCGGATTGGGCGGCGTACCATGCGAGGTAGTAAAGCGGCATGAAGCTCCGCTCGGCCGGCGGGACGGCCTCGACGCAGGCGGCCTCGAGAATCTTGGCGGCCTCGTTGAACAGACCCATTTCGGCAAAAACGAGACTGGTCTCCTGCAATTCGAAATCGGCCTCGCCCAAGAAACCGCGAACCTCCCGGCCGAATTGCGCCAGGGTTGCCTCGTTGCCAAGGGCCAAGAGCGCTCGCGGAACCAGCGCCGTGAGGCCTTGGTCCCTCAGCACGTGCATGGCCGCGAAGGCACGCGCCGCGTCCGAGTCCCCGCGAGCATGGTAGGCGATGGTCTGGCGATCCACGGCGATCACCTGACAGAAGACGTCCTTGACGGCGTGCTCGAAGGCCGACACGGCGCGCCCCTTGTCGCCCAGGCGCATGGCGGCTCGCCCGATGAGGTCGTATCCGATCGGCGCGGTGCCCGGGCAGCGCACGGCCCGATAGCCACCGCGAAGGGCTTCTTCGAGATGCCCGCCAGCCGCGCGGATCGCCGGTCCATCCCCTTCAAGCGGGAGAGACGAGGTGGCACGGCGCAAGTGACTGACGCCGAGGTAGTACCACGACAGCCCATCGTCGCCGTCGCGATCCAGGGCCTTGCGGCATCGTTCGATGGCCCGGTCGTAGAGCCCGGCCTCGAAATCCAAGACCGCCAGGGCGCGCAGCGAGGCCACGTGTCCCGGGTCGCGGGCCAGGGCCTTTTCGTAGTATTCCCGCGCCCGAAGTCGCTCGGTGCCGCGGTCGAACTTCCGGCCTTTGAGGTACAATTCTTCGACGGTGAGTTGGTCATCGGGCTTCTCTCGGAACTTCGCCGGGTCGGGGGGCTCGACCTTGGCGATCGGCAACGGCGTGGTGAACGAGGCGAGGATCTGGCCCTCCTTGCTGGTGACCGTCACCTGCACCGACTTCTCCGGCGCTTCGGCCAGCGTGATCGTGAGCGGCTTGCGCGGCGAGAGGTCAAGCGGTGTGCGCACGAGTTCGCGGCCCCCGCGCGAAAGCACGCACGTCGACTGAGGAAACTCGGCGGTGGCGATCATGCGCAACTCGAGACGCCCATGGCGAACCGCTCGCTGCGCGGCAAGGTCCTTGTTCGCGTACTCGAACCCGTCGCCAAGGCCGTGGACCGGGTACCACCACTCCTGCCACGACAGTTGCTCGTGCGGGCCCAACATGCCGTAGTCGGATTGCGTGGGCAACGGCCCGCTCTGCACCTCGATGTACGGGCCGTCGTCGTCGGTGAGGTTCTTCTGGGCGACCTTGCCGAACTCCCACTCGCCCCAGGTCCAGGCCTTCTTGCCGCTCAGTTCGTTGTGGTTGGCGTACTGCACGATGCCCCGGTCGGCCTCCACGTCGTAGGCCCCGAAGAAATCGTGGGTACACTCGACCGAGAAGATCGAGCTATAAGTCTCGTAGTTCTTCAGCCACGAGAGATCGCGTCCCTTGTCGATCGGCCAGCGGAAGAATTCGCGGGCATTGTGGTCGGTGCCCAGGGTCATGGGGTAGATGAACCGCGTGCCCGGCCGGTTGGGAAATGCCGTGCAGTTCCAGAAGTAATAGGGGTGCATGCCGTCGGTCGGGTTCTCGATGCGAATGCGTTCGTCGAGGTATTTGCGCCCGGGGTGGAGCGTCACCCGCACGGTCCACCGGGTACGGAAGATTTGTTCGGTGTTGCTGATTTCGAGAAAGCCGGAGCCATCGCGGTTCTTTCCGCCAAGCGCATTGACCGGCGAGAGAATGGTCACCGTGTGCCCGTGCGGGCCGGAGTTCCACTCGACGCCACCGGAGATCCACGCCCCGCGCATGGCGATCATCCCCGGTTTGATCACGCTACTGGTGTGAAACATCTCCTTGCCCTCGGTCTTGTCGAACACCGAGTGCAGGCGTCCGCCCAGCTCGGGCAGGCAAGTGATTTTGAGGTATTCGTTCTCCAAAAAGAGGGCCTTGTAGGTGCGCTCGACCTTGCGGCGCGAGAGGTGATCTTGCATCACGTAGGGATAGGTGATGGCCCCCCGGACCGTGGTCGAGAGCTTCGCGCCGCCTTCGAGGGCCCAGAACTTCGGGTTGACATCCTCCTCCCAGGAATACGTGGGGATCGTGATCTTCCCTTCCCACGCCAGGACCTCGGCCCCGGCCGCCGGCGCCGCGAGGATCGGCCAAAGCGCGGTCAGAAGAAGAAACGCGGTCGCTTGTCGGGTCTTCATGGTTGACTCCCCAGGTCGCGCGGTCCACCGTGCGTGGTGTTGGGCCAGCAAAGGCCCTCCGGACAGCGCATGTCCTGTCGCAAAAATAAGCACACAGGCAGGCTGCGTCAAGCAGGCAACTTGTGGCGGCACGGCAGACGGCTCCGTGCAATGCGGTGCGATGTTCCAGAGCAGCATGAATCGCGCCAACATCCCAGCGGGGAACCCTATGTGGGCCGGGGACTGGCTCGTCGTTCGGCCTCTTGCGGACCGAAAAACGTCCCTGCCATCGGCACGCCCGCGCACCGGTCGGGGGCCTCTATTGGGCCTTCGTTTCTGGCAGGATTTCCACCGTCACCAAGTGCGCGGCATGTTGGGCATCAAAAGGCAGGCGGATTTCGATGCGGCCTTCGGCCGGTTCGGCCCGGCCGTCCTTGCGGTAGGGATTATGCGGCAAGGCCGGCCAATAGAGCGATGCCGCAGGGGGTAAGTGCAGCCGGAATCCCGCGTAGGTCACCTGGCCGCGAACCTGCTGCGGGTCAAGCGCCACGGGTTTCGCGCCGATGGTCACCACGTGGCCGCTGCCGGTCGTCAGCTTTCGGCCCATGCGGGGGACCACAGTCAGATGGGCGGCTACCGGCAGGGCACCGCCTTCGCCGGCCTCCAGCCGGTATTCCAGGGTATTGGGACCCAAAATCCGCAGGCGGAGCCGACACCGAACCGGGCCATAGGTCAAATCCAGTCCCGGTTCCGGTTCGGTCACCAGGCTGGCTTGCGAGGGGACATGATACAGCGGGCCTTTAGGGGTAAAGACGGGGTTCTCGTCGCCGGACCGATGGGCCAACAGCCCCATATCGCCCGCGGTGAAGGTGCTCCACGCTGGCTGGAGCTTGGTGTTGCCGCCGCCGAAGATCACACCCGTGGCGTCGTGATACACGCTCGCCAGGTTCTGGCGGTCCTGAATCCACCGCGAGGCCACCACCGGCGCGGTATAGGCCGAAAGGCACAAAAACCACGGCCCCTGGCGGATCGTGGCGGCCCGGGGAATGCCCCCCTCGACGAGCACGGAACTCTCTCGGCCCTCGGCGGGCGGCGGTTCCTCTACCGGGCCTTCCTCCCCATAGAGCACCAGCGAGGCCATCAGGTCCGGGTCGAGCCGGTCCATCCCCGCGCGAGCCCACTGGTGCTTCAGATAGGCCCGCCCGACCGGCGAGAACGTGAAACCCACGTTGCCCTGGGCCACCGCCTCCGGCAAAGGGCGGTTCGAGTCGGCACTGGGGAAAAGCATCTCCAGGGGATTGCGGCCGTCGATCGTCTCCACCGCCTGACCGGTGGGATAGGTGAACTGGCGATGAAACCGGGCCGCCTTCTCCAACGCCGGTAGCACGGCCTTGTCGCCCGACATAGCGTAGTACGTGCCCAGGGCATCGATGTACACGAAGTTGTACCGGACCACGGGCCCGCCCCCCTCGGCCCAATAGCCCCCTTCCGATTGCGCGGCAGCGACGCGGCGGAGGAACTGCGCAGCCTGCTGGCACCACTCGGGCCGATCGAGGACCTTCCCGGCCGCATACAACCCCATCGCATGATGCGCGGGAATGTTGTGCACCGACCGGAGTTCGTTGCGGCTGATGCCCGTGTAACCCCGTACCAAGGCGTCGGTCCAACGCTGGCGGGCCTCGGCGGGCATGGCATCGCAGATCAGACCGAACGTGCGAATCCACCGCGAATAGGTCCACGGCATCCAGACCATGCCCCAGGTGCTGCCGTCCTTCTTCTCGAAGACCCACCGGCCTTGCGGATCCGCCTTTTCGATCAGCAAATCGCCCGCCTTGGTAATCACCTTAAGCAACTCGGGCGAGCGGTAGTACCGACTTTTGGGATCCGGCGTGGCGTACACCACGGCCAGCGGGTACATGGCGTGTTGGTCGCCGCAAATCCAGATGCCGGTGCCGAAGCGGCCGGATTGGGGATCATAGGTTTTCAAGATATTGGGCGTCTGCCTCGCCAATCGGACCAAGAGATCGGTCTTGTACCGCAGCTCGTCGGCACTCACGGCGCGACCAAGGGCCAGGGCGGCAGCCAACCCCGTAAGCAGAAATCGAGTCATCGCGGACCTCCGCAGCGTGCGAAAGAACCGGGAGATGTCGAACGTGTTCCGAGGCGTAATCGTTCGCGGGTTCTCGGCCTCGTGGTGCTTGCCGGAATCCCTCGCCAGCAGGATGACCACAGTGATCTTCAACAGGGCCAAGGAGGTTGTCAAGGCCGTCCAGCGCTTGCCCGGACTTGCGCGTCTCCTGGCGGGCAATGGGTCTGGATCGCGGCCGCGGACGTGGGGTTTCCCCCGGCTAGCCGGTTAGTCTTGCTACCAAGCCCTGCTACGGCCTATACTTCAGACACGTGGGCCCGTGCAGGTTGGGTCGTAAAGGCGTCCTTGGTATCGACGCCACTCCTGTGGGGGTCGCAGGAACCAGGTGTATCGGGAGACGATGCTCAAAGTCCGACTGCCCAACCAGAGTGTCAAGGAGTATTCGCGTCGCGTTCGTGCCCTCGATGTGGCCGCCGATCTTGGGCCCCGGCTGAAAAGAGAGACGCTCGCGGCGGTCGTTAACGGCCAGGTCGTGGGGGCCGACACCGTACTACCCCAAGATGGGGAGATCTCGCTTCGTTTGCTCACGGCGAAGGATCCCGAGGCGCTCGAGGTCATGCGGCACTCATGTGCCCATGTGATGGCCCGGGCGGTGATGCGCCTGTACCCTGGCGTGCAATTGGCCTTCGGGCCCACGGTCGACAACGGGTTTTACTACGATTTCGATCTGAAGGAGCCGCTTTCCGAGGCCGATTTTCCGCGGATCGAGGCCGAAATGGCCAAGATCATCGCCGAAGACGAGCCGTTCGAGCGGGTCGAACAGCCACGCGACCAAGCGCTGGAGATCTGCCGCTCGCTCGGCCAGACGCTCAAGGTCGAGCACATCGAAGAGGGGCTTAAGGACGAGGCCACGGTCTCGTTCTACCGCCAGGGCGAGTTCCTCGATCTGTGTCGCGGCCCGCATGTCCCCAGCGCGGGGGCCATCGGGGCCTTCAAGCTCTTGTCGGTAGCCGGCGCGTACTGGAAGGGTGACGCCTCGCGCCAACAGCTCCAGCGCCTTTACGGAACCGCGTGGTTCTCGAAGAAAGACCTCGAGGAGCACCTCAAGAAGGTCGAAGAGGCCAAGCGCCGCGACCATCGCCTCTTGGGCAAGCAACTCGAGCTGTTCACGATCGATCCCACGGTGGGGTCCGGCTTGGTCTTGTGGCTTCCCAAGGGGGCCGTCGTGCGCCGGGAACTCGAGAACTTCATCTACGCCGAGTTGATGCGCCGCGGCTATCAGCCGGTCTACACGCCGCACATCGGCCGGGTGCAGTTGTACCAGACCTCGGGCCATTTCCCGTACTATGCCGACAGCCAGTTCCCGCCGATTCAGATGAGCGATGGCGACCGCTATCTGCTCAAGCCCATGAACTGCCCGCACCACATCATGATCTACCAGTCGAAACCGCGGAGCTACCGCGATTTGCCGCTACGTCTGGCGGAGTTCGGCTCGGTCTACCGGTTCGAGCAGTCCGGCGAGTTGACGGGCATGACCCGGGTGCGCGGGTTCACGCAGGACGATGCGCACATCTTCTGCACCGAGGACCAGGCCCCGGCCGAGTTCCAGGCGTGCATCGAGATGACCCAGTTCGTGCTGACCAGCCTGGGGTTGCGCGACTACCGGGTGCGCCTGGGGTTCCGGGACCCGTCGAGTCCCAAGTATGTCGGCAGTCCCGAGACGTGGGAGCGGGCCGAGGCCGCCCTCGAAAAGGCCTGCCGCGCCATGGGCCTGCCCAACCTGACCGTCGAACGCGGCGAGGCCGCCTTTTACGGGCCCAAAGTCGACTTCGTCGTGGCCGACTGTCTCGGGCGCGAGTGGCAACTGGGCACCGTGCAGTTGGATTACAACCTGCCGAGCGCGCAGCGATTCGACCTGGCGTACATCGGTCCCGATAATCGTCCGCACCGGCCCGTGATGATCCACCGGGCCCCGTTCGGCTCGTTCGAGCGGTTCACCGGCATGCTCATCGAGCATTTCGCCGGGGCCTTCCCGCTGTGGCTGGCCCCCGAGCAAGTGCGGGTGCTCTGCGTGAGCGAGAAGTTTGAAGCCTACGGCCGGTCGGTCGAGCAACGGTTGGCCGAAGCCGGGCTTCGCGTGACGGGCGATTACCGGCCGGAGAAGATCGGTGCCAAAATCCGTGATGCCCAGCTCCAACTGATTCCCTATATGTTCGTCGTCGGGGGTCGGGAGAGGGAGCAGAACGCGGTTTCGGTCCGGCACCGGCGCCAGGGCGACTTGGGGGCCATGCCGGTCGACGCGGCCTTGGCGAGACTAAAGGACGAGATCCAGGCCAAATCGGCCTGACAGTGAACCATCGAATGCCTTCCGCCGATATCAGGTGGTGGGCAACCGTGGGCGGCCGCGGTCCTCGCGCCGGCGGCCAAGACGCAGCGGTCACCCCTCTTGATCGGGGGCAGAGAGGGTTGGCCGTGCCTTCCGGTCGAACCCGTTGACGCGGGAGCGGCCGGCGGGAATACTCGGGTTGTGTGCCGACCGCTTTCCGGTGGCACCGCGACAAGCGGCCGGCGGTGGCAAGGTATGGTGCCCTTCTGGCGGCACGGGTTGTAACAGAAAAGGATGCAGGCTATCGAAACCAAACAGCAGCAGCGGATCAACGAGCAGATTCGGACCTCGCCCGTCCGGGTCATCTCGGTGGAAGGCAAACAACTGGGCATCATGCCCACCGACGAGGCCATTGCCGCGGCGCGGGCGGCAGGGCTCGACCTGGTTGAGGTCGCGCCGAACGAGCGGCCTCCGGTTTGCCGGATCATGGATTTCGGCAAGTTCAAGTACCAGCAGAAGAAGCGGCAGCACAAGGCGCATTCGCGTCAAATCCGCATCAAGGAAATCCGCGTTCGGCCCAAGACCGGCGACCACGACGTCGGCGTGAAAGTGAGTCGGGCTCGCGAGTTCCTCCTGCACAAGGACAAGGTGCTCTTGTCGGTGATGTTTCGGGGCCGGGAGCTGGCGCACATCCAAGAGGGGCGGCGCGTGATCGACGAGATCATCCAGCAGCTCGAGGACGTGGCCCGACTCGAGGCCCCACCGAATCAACAGGGCAAGCGCATCGTCTGCACCCTCAGCCCGAAATAGCCCGGTTCAATCTTCCGGCAGCGGCTTGCCCTTGGTCTCGGGGGCCCAGATCAGGGCCACCAACCCGAGGGCAAAGATGAACGAAAGGTACGTCGCGGCCTTGCGGAAGGG
>DYLT01000118.1:8484-14359 GCA_020721945.1 Blastopirellula marina | reverse complement strand
AACAGCCGACGCGAGTGCCACTCGGCGTTGACCCGCACGGGCAAGATCGCTAAAGTACCCCGTCTTCTCGAAAACTCCCGAGCGGGACGCGCGCATGGGTGCCAGCGCCAAGAGGTCATGGCAGGACCTTTCCCCTATCCTATGGAGGGATCTCCCTCCCAGGATGAGGGTGCTCTACATCACGAACCGGCAACGGACGGGCGGCTGGCTGGCCGAGGCCTTTGCCCACGATAGTGCGACCGAAGTCCATCTCGAAGAGGCGCTGGGCAGTGCCGGCGGTTTGGCCCGGCTCCGCGACGAGGCCTTCGACGTGGTGTTGGTCAGTCACGAGCCGGGCGAGTTGGATGCCCTCGATCTGATCGAGGGGTACCGTGCCGGTGGGGCCGACGAACCCATGATCGTGCTGGGCAACCAGAGCGAGCAAGAGATGGCGGCCTTGTGCTTCGAGGCCGGGGCCGACGCCTATGTGTGCGTGAACACCACCACCACGCGGACGTTGATCTGGATCGCCGCCCGTGCCATCCAGCGGCACCAGCTCGTGCGCGAGAACCGGCGCCTCGCCCAGGCCGAACAGCAGCGTCTCCAGCGTGAACATGCCGAAGCCGAACGGTTGCTGCTTCAGCAGCGCGCGTTGATCTCCGATCTGGAATCGCTCCGGCAGCCAAAAACGGCAGCCCCGAACCCACTCGAAAAAGAAGCGGCTGGGTGCGCGGCGGGGCGGGACCCTCGGCCCGCGTCGGGCGATGCGTCGGCCGACGGTCTGCCGCCGGAACTCGTCCAGCACTATCGCGAGTTGCTCCGCACCTACGTGATCATGGGATCGGGTAATCTGGCGCGCGAATTGGGCCGCCTGGCCGATCTGTTGACCACCGCCGGCGTGACCGCGCGCCAGGCCATGTCGCTGCACCTGCGCGTCTTGGAGGAATTAGTTCACGGCCTAGGCACGCGGAGCACGCGCCATGTCATGACGCGCGCCGACCTGCTCGTGCTGGAGATCATGATCTACCTGGCCGAGGGCTATCGCCAACGCTATCAGGAGCGGGTGCGGCCGCCGGTCCAGCGGCTGCTGCCCGGCTTCGAGTCGGCGCCGGCCGTCGCGCGGCCCGCCGCCGCGTAGCCCAAGCCGACCGCGCGGGTTGGCGCCCCCGGCTCCCCAAGCCCGGGTCACTGCTTGCCCAGCATGAACCCCTTGATGAACCAGCCCTGTTCCTCGCTGACCACGTAGGCGCCGGCCGGGCTCAGATGACGCCGCACGTAGTCGAACTCGGGCATCTTGCTGCCCTCGATCTCTTGCTTGCGCGGCACGCCCTTCTTTTCCGGGCCGAGAAACGTGTTGAGCAGACGGCCGAAGAGCATCTGGCTTTCGGGCATCTTGCCCTGCCGGATGAGTTCGTACGTCGGCCGGTAGGTCTCGTCGGTGCGGTTGAAGATCTCGGCCGTGCGGTCCGGCGGGTTCAGCGACGCCAGGGCCTTCTGGACCACCTGGTACTCGACCGCCCGTGCCAGGCTGGTCTTCTCGTCGCTCTGCCGGAGCACCTTCTTGAGAAAGTCGACGTGCGAGGCGATGAACAGGTGGCCGCGCGCGACGGTCAGGGCCTGATTCGGAAGGATCGGGAGTTGTTCGTGGGGCGTCTTCTGCGCTGGCGGGCCACCCGGTCCGATCGGCGGAAGATCGAGCGTCACCGAGGGGATCGACGACTTGTCGTGCGGGGCGCTTTCCCAGATCGTTCGCCGGTGGCCGGGGACCGCCTCGGGGTGGCGCCGCATGTCGGGGTCGTTCTTGAAGAGCTTCGCCAACGCACGGTCCACCGCGTCTTCGTCCCTGACCTCGACCGCGAACAGGAGTCGCTCGCTGGTCGTGGTGATGGGCAGTTGGTAATCGGTCAGGATGGTAATGCGCGGGCCGAGATGCGACACCAATTCGCTGCGCACGTTGATGCGCGGGCCGTCGGGGTCTTTTTCGAGCGACTGCAACGTGTCGGCCCACAAGCCCGGCTCGCCCTCGCTGTACAGCTCGTCGAACAACGATCCGAAGTGGTCGAACGCCGCCAGGATGTCTGCATAAAACGTGGCATAGGCGGCCACGTCGCGCGGCGCCCACGGCGGCGGCGCGAACTCCTTGCGGTTGGGGAACGAAAGCATCCTCATCGCCCCCTCGAAAGGCTTCGGCGCGTAGATCACGGTGCGATGGACGATGTCGGACTTGTCCACGGCGAAGTCGAGGTACCCGCCGATCGCCTGCACCCCGCCGAACCCCTGCTTCTTGAGCACGTCGATCATGCTCCGCTTGCGCCGCTTCGGCTTGTCGGTGCGTTCGGCGCGGGCCGCCTGGGCCACCTCGAGATAGCCCAGGGGCTGAATCCACCAGCGGGCCTCGGGCGGCTCCTTGCCCGCATCGGCCTGGCACCGCGTCATGACCGCCTGAAACGCCTTGGCCTCGGCCAGCGACCCGCCCTTCTGACCAGCCAGCCGGGTAAGGATCCCTTGAATCACTCCCAGGTCGTCGGCGACGACGAGCAGGTTCCCCCGCACGAAGTAGATGGCTTGTTGGGGTGTGGTGGGCGCGGGATGTCCTTCGGGGGGAGGAATGTCGTAAACGATCAGGGTGGCGCCGGCCGACTGCACCTGGCGCTGTTGGGCCCCCTGCTTGGTCATGTTCGCCTGGACCTTCTTGAGCACCGCGTTGGCCTGCTCTTGATGGCCCGTGATGTCGGCCAACACCGCGGTCGCGTGCTTGCCGGGACCGGGCTGAATGGCGGCCACGGCCACCTCGCCGCCGGGGAGTTCGCGGAGGTCCTCGACCGTCAATCCCAAACGCTCGCGCATGCCCGTCCAACGCTCGTCGAGCTGCCGGCGCAGATCCTCGACAAACGGTTTCATCACGGGGTCTTGGACCAGTTGCCCCAACTGGGTCTTGTTCCACTGGTCGGCCAACGACTTGACGTGGTGGACGGAGAGAAACGCGCGGGTCGTGTCAGGAAGAAGGTCTTCGCTTGCCCCCCGAGCGGGCTGGACCCCGTTCGCTGCCAAAAGCAAGGCCAAGAGCAGCCAAAACGCCGCCATGGGATTCCGTGACACGGGACATCTCCTCCGTTGACGGGAACTCGATCAGAACCGGCGAACTCCGCTGGCTGCGAAGAGTTTATAGACCGCCGCGCGGTTCCGCTAGCCCGATCCGCGGAATCCCAGGCCACGCGAAAAAACGCCGGCTGGCGATCAGGTCGATTTCTTGTCCCCAGGCGTTGGGTCGGGCATAATCGGGCTATATGCGGTGCTTTGATCGCGAAAGCCTCAGCCACGACCCCATTCACGGCTACATCCCGTTTACCTCTCAAGCAGGGCTGCCCGAGGGCGAATCGGCCGAGCAAGACATTATCGACCATCCGTGGGTCCAACGACTCCGCCAAATCCATCAGCTTCAGACCGCCTGGTGGGTCTTCCCGACGGCCGAACACACGCGCTTCCAACACGTGTTGGGGGCCATGCATCTCGCCAGTCGGGCGGTGGAGCACTTGTTCGCTGGGTTGCAGGAGGTATGCCCCGAGGTACCCAGCCGCGCCTATGTCGAGTCGCTCTTGCGCATGGCGGCGCTGTTGCACGACGTGGGGCACGGGCCGTTCGGCCATTTTTTCGACCAGCACTACTTGGCCGATTACGGCTTGAATCACGAAACGGTCGGGGGCCATATCATTCGCTACGAATTGGGCGCAAGGCTCCGCCGCATCCGCCGGAACCCGAAAGGAACCCTGGCGCCGGGCGAGACCCTCGACCCCGACCAGATCGCCGTGCTGATCACGCGGCCGCACGAGGGAGAGCCGCAGGACATGCCCCGATGGCTTCGCCTGTTGCGGAGTCTTTTCAGTGGGCTATACACGGTCGATAACATGGATTTCGTGCTCCGCGATGCCTACATGTCGGGCTACAATGCCCGGGCGTTCGACCTCGATCGGCTCCTGCACTACAGCGTGTTCACGCCGCGCGGCCTGACGATCCACGAGCGCGGCCTTTCGGCATTGGTCCGCTTCCTTTCGGTGCGCGCCGAGCTGTTCCGCACGATCTACTTCCACCGCACGGTCCGGGCGATCGACCTCTCGCTGGTCGAGTTGTTCCATGATAGCAAGCGGTATTTGTTTCCCGGCAATCCGCTGGAGCATCTCGACGAGTACCAGCGCCTGACCGAGTGGTCGCTTTTGGTGCGGGTCGGCGCCTGGCCGCAGAGCACCGACCCGGCGATCCGCGCGCTCGGGCAGCGGTGGCGCGAGTTCCTGGCGCGCAAGATCCGGTGGAAGATGGTTTGCGAGCGGACCATCTTCTTCCGGCCCGGCCAGTCCGAGGCCACGAGCGTCTTCAGCCACGAGCGGCTGTTCGAGGCCGCCCTCCGCGAGCAGCTTCCCTCGCATTTGAAGGAGTTGCCTCTGCGTTTCGACCCGGCGCGGCACGTCCACCGGCCCGGCGGGCAAGCGCCCGCGGCCGGCCAGAACTACCTGTTCGATTCCGCCACCGGCCAGATTCGCAGTCTCGACGACCGCGAGATGTTCCGGCAACTGCCCGTCAGTTACCGCATCTGCCGGATCTACGCCGAGGACCACCAGTACCAGCGCGAGGTGGCCGCCGCGATGGATCGCTTGATCGGCGCCAGCGAGGCCGACGACGCGACGAACATGTGAGGATACCGCCCGAAGCGCTCCCCGCGTGCAACGTGATGGGACCAGGCCATGTCCGACGAGATGAACCGGTACGACAACCCGTTGATCCACCGTTATGCCTCGGCCCGCATGAACGCGCTGTGGAGTCCGCAACGCAAGTTCAGCACGTGGCGGCGCCTGTGGGTCGCCCTGGCCGAGGCCGAGGCCGAGTTGGGCCTGCCGGTCTCGGCCGAGCAGATCGCCGAGCTGCGGGCGCATGTGGACGACATCGACTTCGCCGCCGCCGATCGCTATGAACGCAGGCTGCGGCACGACGTGATGGCCCATGTCCACGCCTACGGCGATGTCTGCCCCACGGCACGGCCCATCATCCACCTCGGGGCCACCAGTTGCTACGTGACCGACAACACCGATCTGCTCTTGCTGCGCGAGGGGCTTGAACTGGTGTTGCAGGGGCTGGCGGCCGTCCTCGACCGGCTGGCCGCCTTCGCCCGCAAATACCGCGATCTGGCCTGCCTGGCGTTCACCCACCTCCAGCCTGCCCAGCCGACGACGATCGGCAAACGGGCGTGCCTTTGGGCCTACGATTTCGTCCTCGATGTGGCGGAGATCGAACACCGCCTCGCCTCGCTGGCGGCCCTGGGCTCCAAGGGAACCACCGGCACCCAGGCGAGTTTCCTCGAACTGTTCCACGGCGACCACGCCAAGGTGCGCCGCCTCGAAGAAACGATTTGCCGGAAACTGGGCTTCGCCTCGTCCTTCCCGGTGACCGGCCAGACCTACCCGCGCAAAATCGACGCCCAGGTCCTCGCGGCGCTCTCGGGCATCGCGCAAAGCGCGCATAAGATGGCGACCGATCTGCGCATCCTCCAGCACCGCAAGGAGGTGGAGGAACCGTTCGAGGCCGAGCAGGTCGGTTCGTCGGCCATGCCCTACAAGCGCAACCCCATGCGCTCGGAGCGGATGTGCTCCCTGGCGAGGTTCGTGATGAGCCTCGAGTCGAGCCCCGCCATGACCGCGGCGACGCAATGGTTCGAGCGCACGTTGGACGATAGCGCCAACCGCAGGCTCGTGCTGCCGCAGGCCTTCTTGGCGATCGACGCCGTGTTGATCCTGTGCCGCAACGTGACCGACGGCCTGGTGGTGTATCCCAACGTGATCGCGCGGCACCTCCAGACCGAATTGCCGTTCATGGCGTCGGAGAACATCCTCATGGCGGCGGTGGCGGG
>DYLT01000118.1:0-8460 GCA_020721945.1 Blastopirellula marina | reverse complement strand
ACTTGCACGAGCGGATTCGCCGCCACAGCCAGGCCGCCGCGGCCGCGGTCAAACAGTTAGGCCGCGAAAACGACCTGTTGGACCGCCTGGCCGCCGACCCCGCGTTCGCCGCCGTCGATCTGCGTGCCGCCTTGGACCCAGCCCAATTCGTGGGCCGGGCCCCCGAGCAGGTCGACGAGTTCCTCGATCAGGTCCTGGAACCTATCCTGGCCAAGTACCCCGCCGGCGCCGCCGTGGGCGAAGTCCGCGTGTGATCGGCCGGGCGGCAAGGGAACTGGCACCCGGTTCAACCGGCAAGGGACCGAACCACGAGCCAGTCCCCCGCTGGGAACCGTGACCTTGTGGGCCCTCACCGCGGCGGCCGGACGATCCTCGCGGCGCACCACACCAACAGGCCGGTGACGAAGCCGACCGACAGCAGCATCACCACCCAGCCGCCCAGCGTCATGGCGCGGCCTCCTTGCCAGCTTGCTCATGCCGCTCCCAACGCCGCACCGAACGATGGACACACACGAACAACACCGCGCAGAACAGGCCGATGACGACCACCGTGCCGGTGACCAGGGGCACGGTCGCCACGGCGTAAAGCGGGTTCTTCGCCGCGGGAGCCGTCAGGTTCTGGCGAACCCACAGGACGAACACGCCGATAAGGTACAGCGGCGAGACATACTTGATGAGGAAGCCGAACCCCCGGGGAATACGAATCTCGGCGCCGCGATCGAGTTCTTCCATCCCCCGTTCGACCCCGAGGACCCAGCCGAAGAGAATCGCCTGGACCGTGGCCAGCACGTAGATGCCCAGCGTGCCGACCCAGAAGTCCATCGTGTCCAACACGGTCTGGCCGCCGGAGAACCACACCACGAACCCCACGCCGACCGTCGTCAGTGCCGTCACGAGGCCGAGCGATCCGCGGCGGCGCAGGCCCAGACCTTCTTCGAACAAAGCGACGGCCGGCTGGAGCATGGCGACCGAACTCGTGATCGCCGCCAAGAACAGGAGGAAGAAGAATAGCGCCCCCACGAAGCGTCCCAGGGGCATGGCCTGGAACACCATCGGCAGCGTCTTGAAGCCCAGGTCGTACGACGAGGCCTCGGCCGAGGCCAGCACGGCATCGCGTCCGAGGAAGACGAAGGCCGCGGGAATGGTGATCATGCCGCCCAAGGCCACCTCGCAGAATTCATTGCCCGCGCAACTCGTCAGGCCCGACAGCGCGATATCGTCGGTCGGCCGGAGATAGCTGGCGTAGGTGATGATGATGCCGAAGCCGATCGCCACGCTGAAGAAGATCTGGCTTGCGGCTTCCATCCACATTTGCGGATTGCTCAGGGTTTCGAGAAAGCCCGTCTCGTTGGTCCGCGGGTTCCAGGTGAAGCCCAGACCGTTCAGCACGTTCAGCTCGGGCCGGTCGGGGTCCGGGGTGCCCAGCGTCAGCACGCGGACCAGCACCACCAGCGCGCAGACGACCAGGGTTGGCATCGCCCAACGGCAGAACCATTCGATGCCTTTCGAGAGGCCGCGGTACACCAGCGCCAGGTTCACCGTGCAGCACAGCGCGACCAACACGAGCGTGGGAAGTCCCTGACGGCTGAAGAGCGAACCGTGCCCCGTGGCGCCCACGAACCGGTCGAAGAAGTCGAGGTACGCCTTCTTGTCGAATCCCAGGTCGAGATGGCCGGCCAGCATGTGCCACGCATAGCCGAGGCACCAGGTCTCGACGAACACGTAGAACATGTAGACGATCACCGGGACGATCACCACGAGGGTGCCGGCGTAGGCGGCCGCGCGGCTTGGCCAGATCGCGCGGAAGATGCCGGGCCCCGAGTTGAACCCCCGCGAGCCCCCATAGCGCCCCAGGGCCCATTCGGCCCAGGCCAGGGGAAGCCCGAGGAGCAACAGGGCGGCGAAATAGGGGATCATGAACGCGCCGCCCTGGTACCGGGCGGCCAGCCCGGGAAACCGCAAGAAGTTGCCCAACCCCACGGCCCCGCCGGTGACCGCCAACACCACGCCGACCCGCGTGCTCCACGATTCGGGTCGTCGCGCTAGCCGATCGGACATGGACAGGTTCCCTGGCTCGTGCATGGTTGCCCGACGTATTGTTCGGCAAGCGATCGATGGCGCCAAGACATCGTGCCAGCGCGATGGCGCGCTTGCTTCCTGCGCGGCAGTCGGCTATCCTGGGGGCCGCTGAACCTGTTTTCCAACCCGCGATCGAGGGTACGACGATGAGCCTCGGGAAGTTTCCTCGCCGCGCGGCGACGTTCGGCCGGCGCGCGTTCCTCGGAAGTGCCGCGGCGGCCGCCGCGGGCCTCGCAGTCCCAGCCGTGGTCCGCGCGGCAAACGCCTCCCAACAGTACCGCGTTGCAGTCATCGGGCACACGGGCCGCGGCGACTACGGCCACGGGCTCGACCGGGTCTGGCTCGCCCTCCCCGAAGCCCGATTGGCGGCCGTGGCCGATGCCGATCCCAAGGGCCTTGCCGAGGCCGGCAAGCGCCTAGGCGTCAGCCAGCGCTTCGCCGACTACCGGAAGATGCTCGACCAGGTTAAGCCCGACCTGGTGAGCATCGCCCCCCGGTGGATCGACCAGCACCGCGACATGGTGGTGGCAGCCGCCCAGGCGGGCGCGAAGGGAATCTACCTCGAAAAACCGCTCTGCCGCAACCTGGCCGAGGCCGACGAGATGGTCGCCGCCTGCGACCAGAACAAGGTCAAGTTGGCCATCGCCTTTCAGACCCGCTATAGCCCCAAGCTGGCTGTCATCGGCGAGTTGATCGCCGCGGGCAAGCTCGGCCAGATCATCGAGTTCCGCGCCCGGGGCAAAGAAGACGCCCGGGGCGGGGCCGAGGACCTCTGGGTCCTCGGGCCCCACCTGATGGATCTCATCCTCCATTTCGGCGGAAAGCCGCAATCGTGTTTCGCCACGGTGCTTCAGCAAGGCCGGCCGGTTCGCAAGGAAGACGCCCGGCCCGGCAACGAGGGCATCGCGCGCCTAGCCGGCGACGAAATCCATGCCATGTACCGCATGTCGGGCGGGGCCACGGCCTATTTCGATTCGATCAAGAACGCGGGCGGGGGCCCTCGGTTTGGCCTGTGGATTCTGGGCGCCAAGGGAGTCGTCGAAATCGGCACGAACTACCTCCCCCACGCCTTCTTCCTGCCCCACCCGTCCTGGTCGCAACCCCGAGCCAAGAAGGAGTGGATTCCGATCAGCACCGCGGGGCCAGGCAAACCGGAGCCGTTGACCGGCCAGTCCCAGGCGCTGGGAAACCTCGCGGCCGTCAAGGACCTCATCGAGGCCGTCGAGAAGGACCGCTTACCCTTGGCCAACCTCCACGCGGCCCGCACCGGACTGGAGATGATCGTCGGCGTGTTCGAATCCCACCTCCAGAACAAACCCGTAGGCTTCCCACTCGCCAACCGCCAGGATCCTCTTGCCTGACCGGAGGCCCGTTTTCCCACGTGCTCCTCGCGATGGATGGGAGGGCCGATCGGGTTCGAAACACCGCCGGCGGAACGCGAGGAGGACGGTTCGCACAATCCCACCAGGAGGAATTTCATGTCCGCACGAAGAACGTGGTTCATCCTCGCCGTGCTGGGGTTCGCCGGCGCCAAGGCAACCTGGGCTGCCGTTCCGGAAGGCGACTTCAAGGCGAGACTGGACAGCCTTATGGCCAAGCTCGCCACCTTCGACTTCGGAGGCGATGCCAGCCTGCCGAACGCCTTTTCGGAGTTGGCCGCCGCGACGCACGGCAAGCCCGCCGAGCGCAAGGAGCTGGCGACCCGGCTTGTGGCCGTCCTGGGGACCAACGCCCCGAACGGAGCCAAGGATCTCGTGTGCCGGCAACTTGCGGTGATCGGTACGTCGGAGCACGTTCCGCCGCTTGGCGGGCTGCTGGCCGACGAGAAGCTCTCGCACATGGCCCGCTTCGCCCTGGAACGCATCCCGGGCCCTGAGGCCGACGAGGCCCTCCGGCAGGCCCTGGGCCGAGTGAAGGGGAGTCTCTTGATCGGGGTTGTCAATTCGCTGGGGAACCGCCGGGCCGAGAAAGCCGTGCCCGATCTGGCGAGGCTCCTGGGTCATCCCGACGCCTCGGTCGCGGCGGCGGCGGCCTCCGCGCTAGGCAAGATCGGGCCGGCCGGGGTCCAGACGCTTGCCGACGCGCTGCGTACCGCCCCCGCCGCGGTCCGGCCTGCCGTGGCCGACGCATGCCTGCTGGCGGCCGATGCGCTGGCGGCCGCGGGCCGGCGCGACGAGGCGGCTGCCCTGTACGATCGGATTCGCGCGGCCGACGTGTCCAAGGCCGCTCGCGTCGCCGCCGTGCGCGGCACGATCCTCGTCCGAGAGGCCGCCGGGCTGCCGCTGTTGCTCGACCAGATCCAAAGCAACGATCCCGAGATGTTCGGTCTGGCGCTGGTCTTGGTTCGCGAGATGCCCGGCGCCGAGCTGGCCAAGGCCCTTGCAGCCCGGTTGGCCGGCCTGCCGGTCGAGAAACAAGCGGCGGTGATTCAGGCCCTGGCCGATCGCGGCGATCGGGCCGCCGGGCCGGCCGTGCTCGCATTGGCCCAGAACGGCCCCGCGGTGGTGCGGCCCGCCGCCTTCCAGGCCCTTCGCCGTCTGGGCGACGCCTCGATGCTGGCCACGCTGGTCCAGGCCGCGGCCGATGCCGAGGGCGACACCGCGCAAGCCGCGACCGCCGCGCTGGCGTCCATGCCAGGCAAGGACGTGGACGCAGCGCTGGTCGCAATGGTCTCCGGGGGCCAGGCGAAGCGACGCCGGGTGGTCATCGAGGCGGTGGGACGACGCCGGATCGCTGCCGCCAATTCCGCGCTGCTTCAGGCCGCGACGGACCCCGACGCGTCGGTCCGGCAGGCCGCGCTGGGGGCCTTGGGCGAGACCGCCGCCTTGGCCGAGGTGCCGGCCATGGTCGATCTGCTCGTCAAGTCGCCTGCGCCACAACGGGGCGCTACCGAGGCCGCGCTGGCGGCGGCATGCGCGCGCATGTCCGACCGCGAGGCGCCGAGTCAGGCCCTTGCCGAACGGCTTGGCCAGGCGGACCCGGAGGTGAAGGCGGCGCTGTTGCGCATTCTCGGCCGCGTGGGCGGGGCCAAGGCCCTCGAGACGGTCCGGGCGTCGATCAAGGACCCGAACGACTCGGTACGCGATATCGCCGTGCGCATCCTCTCGGATTGGCCCGACGCGGCAGCCGCGGCCGACCTGGCGGCGCTGGCGAAATCGTCGGACCACCCGAAGTCCAAGGTGTTGGCCTTGCGGGGGTACATCCGGCTGGCGGGCCAGCCGGGCGTTCCTGCCGAGCAGAAGCTCGCCATGAGCAAGGAGGCCCTGGCGCTGGCCCAGCGCGACGAGGAGAAGAAGCTCGTCCTGGGCGTGTTGGGCGGCGTATCCAACCCGGCGTCGCTGGCCATGGTGGTTCCGTTCCTCGACTATCCTGCGATGAAGGACGAGGCCAGCGCCGCCGCGGTGGCCATCGGCGAGAAACTCGCTGGGCGGCGCCCGGCCGAGGTCGCCGCCGCCATGAAGAAGGTGCTCCAGGTCAGCGGCAACCAGGACCTGAAGAACCGCGCCGCCGGAATCCTCGCACGCACGGAAAAGCCCGAAAGGAAATAGGCGCGCGGTGCGGTTTCAAGACCGCGCCGCAAAGCGCTTGGCCTGGCCTAACCACCGCGTCAACGCAGGGTGTCCCATGAGCAACTTCGCTTCGGGGCATTGTTCTCGGCGGGAGTTCCTCCGAGCGTCGGCGATCGTGGCCGTTCCGTGGTGGGTCTCCGGCGCGGCTCTCGGGCTGGCCGATCGCCCCGCGGCAAGCAATCGCGTGGTGCTCGGCTACCTTGGCGTGGGGCCGCGCGGTCTGTTGAACCTGCGCGAGCAGATGGGTTGTCCCGGAGCCCAGGTGGTGGCCGTCTGCGACGTGTGGAAGCACGTGCGCGAGGCGGCCAAACAGGTGGTCGATCGCCATTACGGCAACGCGGATTGCGCGGCCTATGTCGACTTCCGCGAGGTGTTGGCCCGCGACGACATCGACGCCGTGGGCATCGCCACGCCCGACCACTGGCACGTGCCGATGGCCATGGCGGCGATGAAGGCCGGCAAGGATGTCCACGTCGAGAAGCCGCTGGGCATCAGCGTCGAGGAAGATCTGGCCTGTCGCGACGCGGTGCGGCGCTACGGCCGGGTGTTCCAATACAGCACCGAGTCGCGCTCGTCGTCGGTGTGCCGGCATGGGGCCGAATTGGTGCGCAGCGGGCGAATCGGCGAGATCCGCCACATCGTCGTGAAGGCTCCCAACAGCGTGCGCGGGGGCTCGACCACGCCGCGCCCGGTGCCGCCGGGGCTCGATTATGCGCTATGGCTCGGGCCGGCCCCCTGGCGCCCCTACAGCGGCTGTCCCGACAGCGGCCCGGGGTGGTATCACGTGCGCGACTATGCCCTGGGGTTCATCGCCGGTTGGGCCGCCCATCCGCTCGATCTGCTCCAATGGGCGTTCGACACGCACCAACAGGGCATCTGGGAGGTGGAAGGGACCGGCGTGATTCCCACCGAGGGCGCCAACGACGCCGTGATCGACTGGGATGTGCGCATCCGGTTTGCCTCGGGGGTCACCATGACGTTCCAGGCCTGGGGCGTCTCGCCGGAAACCGACCCCCGACTCGAAGCCCAGGGCAACTACGCCAAGATCATCGGCACCGAGGGCTGGGTCGCCTTGTCGTACATGGGCCTGGTGACCGAGCCCGAGTCCCTGCGCACGGCGCCGATCGGACCGGGCGGGGCGCGCCTGCCGCGCAGCGCGGGGCACGAGGCGCATTTCATCGAGTGCGTGCGCACCCGGCAGCCCACGGTGAGCCCCGTGGACGACGCCGTGCGCTCCGACCTCATCAGCCAGGTTTCCGACATCGCGATCCGCGCGGGTCGGAAGATCCGCTGGGACCCCATCCAGGAGCGGATCCTCGACGATCCCGAGGCCGCGCGCAGGTGCTCCCGCGGCATGCGCGCGCCCTGGCGCTTGTGAAACCCCGTGCCAAGGAACCTCGACGTATGACCCCCCAGGCGCGCACTGCCATTCTCCTGGGCGCCGCGATCGTCGGCTGGACGAGTCCCGCCGCCGCCTTGGACCGCCCCTGGATCGGCGACGTGTTCTTCTACTGGTACACCTGGGACGCCCAGCGCGAGTTGGGCAGTTGGATCGGCGGGGTCCACAACACGCCCCTTGCCGGTTACTACGATTCGCGCACCCTGCGCGACAACCGCCGTTCGCTCTGGCAGGCCTCGGAGTGGGGCCTGACGCACCACTTCATGGACTACTGGGCGCCCGACTGGAAGGGCGAGGGCAACCGCATGCGCGAGGCCGTGGTCATGGAAGCCGCCGAGTCGCTGCGCCGGGAGGGCTACGACCTCTGGATGGCGTACTACCAGGACGGCCAGAACTTCGAGATGGCCGAGTTCTCGAAGAATGTCTCCGAGAAACGCGACGTATACCAGTGGCTTCGCGATTTTTCCCGGTCGCCCGTCTGGCCCAAGCTCGACGGGCGCCCGCTCCAGCTCGTCTACTCGCGCAACGGCTCGCCCAAGACGACCCTCGATCACGCGGGCTTCCGCGCGTTCCTCCGAGCGCGGTACGGCGAACTCGCGGCGCTGAATCGCGCCTGGAAAAGCGCCTACGGCGGCTTCGACGAGATCACGATGAGCTTTTCGGGCCGCGGCCCGCTCCGCGCCGCGTCGATCGACTACCAGTACCGCCTCTGGCAGCGCGAATGGGAAAAACTCGACCGCCTCGTCCAGCGCGAGTTCCACCTGCCGGGCGTGCGCGCGTCGTTCGACGTGGGCTACGGTCCCTACATGCACTTCGGCTACGGCGAGTTCGCGCGGGTCTTGGGCGGGCCGCACTCCTACGCCGGCATCTTCGGACCGCCTCACGACGAAGACGCCCAGCGCTTCCTCCAGGCCGCCGTCGCCCGCAAGTACCACACCGTCTTCTTCGACCACTTCAAGAACTACTACTTCGACTGGGACATCCGCGTGCCGGGCACGGCGTACCTGCCCGACCCGTTCCACTTCGATCGCTTCTGGGTCGGGGCCCTCGCGCGGCGGAGCGAGGCCCTGTTGCACCTCTCGTGGAACGAATGGTGGGAAGGCTCGAACCTCGAGCCATGCCGCGAGTTCGGCAAGACCTACTGCGAGAAGAACCTGCTGTACGCCACGCTCTTGAAGCGGGCGTTCGACTCGATCCACCAGACCGAGCGCGCCGCGCCGGTCGCCCTGCTCCTGAACGACTGGCGCCTGGCCAGCGCCGCGGGGCGCGAAGACGAGCTGGAGCAGACGGTCCAGACGCTGCGGCGGCTTTGCGTGCCGTTCGACGTGCTGCCCGATGGCCTGGTCACCACGGACCGGCTTGCGCCCTTTCGCCTGGTCATCGCACCGACCTACGGGTGCGGTCTGCGCGCCA
>DYLT01000501.1:1612-2122 GCA_020721945.1 Blastopirellula marina | reverse complement strand
ATCCGTTCGGCAAGGTCGGCGTCGTCGCGCGGGGGCGCAAGGCACGGTGCCGCCGCGGGACCCAGCACGTCGCGAACCCCCGGCGCGTCGGTGGCCACGACGGCCAGCCCGGCCGCCATGCACTCGAGCACGCCGTTGGGGCACCCTTCGCGCGGGGATGAGAAAACGCCGAGGTCCGCCGCGCCCAACAGCCCGCTGATGTCCTCCACCGGCCCCAAGAACCGCACATAGCGCCCGAGGTCGAGGTCGAACGCCAGGGCCTTGGGGGCCAACGGCTCGTCGAGGCGGCCTGCCAGGACGAGCAACGGGTTCTGGCGTCGTGCGGCCAATCGATCGACGACCCGGCGCCAGGCCCGCAACAGCGTGGCATGGTCCTTCGAGCCGTGGATGTTGGCCACCATGCACGCGACGAACGCATGGTGGTCGATGCCCAGCCTCGCCCGCCACGCCGCACGGCCGGCCGCGGGCGGATCGAGCAGCACGCCGTTGGGAACGACGTGGACCGGCTGG
>DYLT01000501.1:0-1602 GCA_020721945.1 Blastopirellula marina | reverse complement strand
TCCAGCAGGTCGAACAGCCGGGCGAGCCGTTCCGCGGCGTGCGGCGCGTTGGCCACCACGGCCGGCGCGTGGCGCACGGCCCAACGCTCCAGACGCGAGCGCCCCAGGTCGAGCCCCGCGTCGCGCTGGTTCCAAAGGCACGCCCGGGCGCCGCTCCATCGCCAGACAAGGCCAGCCACGATGTTGGGAATGCGGCAGTACGGCACGATCGCATCGGGATGCTGGCGGGCGAATTGGCGGGCCAGCGAGGCGATTCCCGCCAGCCGGCGCAACCGCGTGCCGTACCAGTCGAACCGCATCGAACGCCAAGCAATTCCCCAGGCATCGCAAAGGTCCGACGCGACCCCGGGGGCGCCCAGCCCGCGCACTTCGACCGTGGTCCCTTCACGCTCCGAGAGATATCGCGCCAAGTGGATCGCCTGGCGCTCGGCCCCGCCCAACTCGAGGCTCTCCAGCAGGATCAGGATTCGCTTCCCTGCCAGCGTCATGGACAATGGTCAGCTTGCACTGGGCATCACGCGGCGGCGACCGTCTCGGGGCGAACCGCCGGGCAAGCGGCGTTCTGCCGCAGCCATTCTTCCAAAAACAGCAACAGCCACAGCGGGCCGGCCCGGTTCTCGTCGATCAGGCGGCGGATGGCGGCCGGCTCGAACCACTCACGCAGCGTCGACGCCGGGCCCAACAGCCGTTCCTCGAGCGCCGAATGGCACGCACCGCCCGACTGGAACCACCGGGCAATCGGCACGCCGAACCCCATCTTGGGCCGGTCGAGGAACTCGTCGGGGAACCGACGCCGCAACAGATCGCGCAACAGCCGTTTGCCGCGCCACTGGCCATCTTCGCCGCGCGCCATGCATAGCTCGGCGGGGATCGTGGCGGCGAACTCCATCACCCGCACGTCGACCAGCGGCGTACGCACCTCCAGCCCGTGCATCATGCTCGCCACGTCGACCTTCGTGAGGATGTCGAATGGCAGGTACGTCTTGATGTCGAGGTACTGGACGATGCTGCACGGGGCGAAGCGGCACGCCCGAGCGAACGCCTCGTCGAACGCCTCAATCCGCAGGGCCCAATCGTTGCGGTACTCGGGCCGCCACAAGTCGGCTTGCTCCGCGGGAGGAAGGTACGTGATCAGCGGCAACCAGAAATCGAGCGAGGGGCGAACCGGCGGGTAGCGCCCCGGCAAGAGCCGTTCGGCCACCGGCCGCGCCAGACGTTTCCACAGCGGGCGCGGCGCCCGGCCGGCGAGCTGGTTCATCCACTCGCGATGCGTTCCGTAGCCCGCGAAGGTCTCGTCGCCGCCGTCGCCCGAGAGAATCATCGGCACCGACGCCCGCGCCATTTTCGACACGTAGTACGTCGGCACCGCCGAGCTGTCGCCAAAGGGTTCGCCATAGCAGCGGACCAGGTCGGGGAGAATCGCCAGGGCGTCGGGCCGCACGATCTCGATGTGGTGTTCGGTGCCGCACCGCCGCGCCGCCTCTTCGGCGTAGGGCAATTCGCTGTAGTCCTCCTCCTCGAAACCGATCGTGAAGGTGCGCACCGGCCGGTCGAGGATCTCGGCCATGTAGGCGACGACCGCGCTCGAATCGACGCCGCCCG
>DYLT01000117.1 GCA_020721945.1 Blastopirellula marina | reverse complement strand
CGGGCACGAACCTCCAGGCCGTGCGGCAGAAGGGCATCGTCGGAACGAGCCTGGACAACGTCCCTCAGAGCCAGC
Source organism: Blastopirellula marina (assembly GCA_020721945.1). GTDB lineage: Bacteria > Planctomycetota > Planctomycetia > Pirellulales > Thermoguttaceae > JANLFZ01. The sequence continues at coordinate 14,343 of DYLT01000117.1, read as the reverse complement.
CGCAGTATTTCCTGCCGCTTGCCATGCGGGCCCAAAGCAACGACGACGTCGAGCACATGACCGAGTTCAGCCCGGTGATCGATCTGAAGATCGAGCTCAAGTGGCAGGCCACCCGGGCCCTGGCCTTCAACGTAGGCTGGAACGGGATGTGGATGGACAATATCGCCAGGCCCACCGGTATGGTCAATTATGAGCTCGGCGAGACGTCCGTGCTGGGAATCCTGGCCGACCAGAATGAACAAGATGTGCTTTTGAACGGGCTGCGGGCGGGCATCGAGTTCAATCGCTGAACCGGTAAGGCGGCAGTTTCTCCGCCGGGCTTCCAGGTTACCTGCCTCCTGCCTGGAAGCCCCGCCTCCGCAGATCAGCGTAAGGTATGTCCCAGGGGGACGGTCGAGCGGCGGGCCGGAACGTTCTGGCCCGCCGCCATGCATTTCTTGCACGTCCCGGGGACTCGGACGCTAACTCTGCTTTTGCAGCCGCAACTTCCGGAGTTCGCGCAACTCGGCGCCGAGGCGATGCCGCAAGGGGCTCTCGGGACGCAACTCCTCGAGCAGCGACTCCGCCTTGGCGAACAGTGCTTCGTTCAGTTCGCCGTGGCGAAACAGCGCCCGCCAACTTCGAGCGATCTCTTTTTCGGTGAGCAACCTGGACCCTTTGCCAAAAGATTCCAACGAAGCCCATCGGACCGGGCCGGGCGGCGGTCCGCGCCAGCCCAACCGGTCCCTCTTTCCATTTCTACCTTCCTGCCGCCTCGAAGGCAACCGGGGATTCCATCCGGCGCAACTCCGCCACTATCGCCTCGATCGTCGCCCGAATCTGCGCCTCGGTGTGCAGCGACGTGATGAAAAACCGCAACCGCGCGGCCTGTTCCTCCACGGCCGGGTGGACGATCGGCTGGACATTGATTCCCCGGGCGAACAGGGCGCGGGACAGTTGGAGCGACCGCATGGAATTGCCCAAGATGATCGGAACCACGGCCGAACCTTCGCTCCGGCCCGTGTTCAGCCCGTGCTGCCGAGCCAGGGTGAGAAACAACGCCGATCGCTGGTGTAGCGTCTCGACCCGCTGCGGCTGGGCCGCAAGCAACCGGCACGACGCCAACGCGGCCGCCGTCGCGGGGGGCGACAGCCCGACGCTGTAGACGAATCCCGGGGCAGTGTACTTCAAGTATTCGATCAGTTCATGGCAGCCGCCAATGTATCCGCCACAACTTCCGAACGACTTGCTCAAGGTGCCCATCCAAATATCCACGTCCCGGCGGTCGACCTGGTGGTGTTCCCCAATACCGCGCCCGGTCGGACCGATGACGCCCATCGAGTGGGCCTCGTCGATCATCAAGAGGGCCTTGTGCCGTTTCTTGACTTCGAGGAATCGTGGGAGATCGGGGATGTCGCCGTCCATGCTGTAGACGCCCTCGATCACGATCAGCACGCGGCGGTACTCGTGGCGGTACTGCTGGAGGAGCCGGTCGGCCGCCTGCCAGTCGTTGTGCGGGAAGGGCCGCCGCCGGGCCCCCGAGAGAATGCACCCCTGCACGATGCTGTTGTGCGACAGGGCATCATGCAGGATCAAATCGCCCGGGCCGAACAAATGCCCGATCACCGTCTCGTTCGTCGCGTGCCCGCCCACGAAGACGACCACATCCTCGACGCCGATGAACCGCGCGAGCGTCGTTTCCAACTCGCGGTGGAGGTCCTTCTCGCCCGAGACGAGCCGGCTGGCCGAGACGCTGGTGCCGTACTTGGCCACTGCGTCCTGAACGGCCTTGACCACCACGGGGTCGCCCGACATGCCCACATAGTTGTAACTCGAGAAGTTGATGATCTCGCGGCCGCCGATGATGGTTCGATCATTCGTGAGCCCTTCGTGGACCGTGAAGAACGGATTGCCCAGCTCCGACCTCTCGAGCATGTCGAGGTTCTCGCGGAGCTTGACATACTCGGGGAACCGGCGGATCTGATAGTGTTCTGGCGGGACCTCGCCGCCGGGCGGGGTCGCCTGCCTCGCGCGGGGTTCCGATCCCATGTACTTCTGCACGGCCTCGACGACCTGGCGGCAGGTCTCGAGTTCCGCGAGGATCTCCTCCGGAAACCGGCCGCCGAACCGCTCTTCCAACGAGGCCAAAATCTCCATCCGCTCGAGCGAATCCAAGCCGATCTCGGTGATCGGATCATCCAGAGTCAAGCCGTCGGCCCGGTCGCGCGCGACGAGGCGCACCTGCTCGAGCACCAGGGCGGCGACCCGTTCGAAGGCAGCCTGAGCGTCGCCGGGGGCGACGGCAGCCCCGGTCTTGGCGGCGGCGCCGTTGCCTTGCGGCCCGGTGCCCGCCAACGCGGTCGGCACCCGCGTCTGGCCCGCGGGCTTGTCGGACGCCGTTGGCAACGTACGGGCGGCCGCCGGCGAGGCGGCGGCGATCCGGGGCTCCGGCCGTTCCGGGGAATCGGGCAGGGACGGTTCTTCTTCGGACGACTGCCACTGGGCAATCACGGTCAGCGTCTTCTCCAGGTACCCGACCCGACACGCGTACCTTTGGATCTTCCCGCTGGAAGTCTTGGGAATCGAGCCGGCCTGGACCAGGACGATGGCTTCGACCGGCAGTTCGTGTTCGCGCGAGACCGCCCGCCGAATCGCGCTGAACACCTCCGAGAGGTCGCCCTTGCGACGGCGCTCGATCTCCTGAACCACGACCAATCGCTCGCGTCCTAGCGATTCGACGGTGAATGCCGCCCCCGCATTGGGTAGCAGGTACGGATGGCTGCTTTCGACCGTCTTTTCGATGTCCTGGGGATAGACATTGACTCCCCGGAGGATGATGAGGTCCTTGATGCGTCCGGTGACGAAGAGTTCCCCGTCCTGAAGAAAGCCGAGATCCCCGGTTCGGAGGAAGGGGCCTTCGCCCGAGTCTTCCAGGTACGCGCGAAACGTGGCTTCGGTCACCTCCGGTTGGTTCCAATAGCCCGTCGCGATGCTCGGCCCTTGGACCCAGATCTCGCCGACTCGATCCGGCGGGCAGGGCGTGTGCGTTTCCGGATTGGCAATCACGATTTTCTGGTCGGGCAGGGTTTCGCCGCATCCGACCAGGGCCCGGGCGCCCGGCGCGTGCGGTTCGGCAGCCACAACGCGGTGAAGCGCCAGCGCCTCGGCATCGAACCATCGGATCACGGGGGGCTTCTTGACGTATCCCCCCGACACGATGAGCGTGGCCTCGGCCATGCCGAAGCACGGATAAAAGGCCTCGCGGCGGAAACCACACGGCGCGAACGCCTCGCAGAAACGCTCGATCGTGTCTTCGCGCACCGGCTCGGCGCCGTTGAACGCGACCTGCCACGTGCTCAGATCGAGCGTTGCTTTCTGCTCGGCGGTGATCTTGCGCACGCACAGATCGTAGGCGAAGTTGGGCCCGCCGCTGGTCGTGGCTTTGAACCGGGTAATGGCCGAAAGCCATCGATAGGGCTTCTGGAGAAACGCGACGGGCGACATGAGGATGTTCGGTCGGCCTACGTACAGCGGCTGAAGAATCCCGCCGATCAGACCCATGTCGTGATAACTGGGCAACCAGAACACGCCCGTGCCCGACCGCGTGTGCTCAAACGCATACGCGATCAGCGCCGAGTTGTGCAGTAAGTTCCCGTGATTGAGCACCACCCCTTTCGGCGTTCCCGTGGAACCCGACGTGTACTGGAGGAACGCGACCGTGTCGGTATGGATGTCGGGCCGTTCCCATCGCTGGTCCATGCCCTCGGGCACATGGTCGGTGGTAAGCCAGGTGAGGGCCTTCAGATGCGGCGTCTCGTCGATCAAGGGCTCGACGCGTCTGACCACCAGGTCGGTCGTCAGCGCGACCCGGGCCTCGGCGTCGTCGGCGATGGCTTGGATTCGGGCGAGCGAGCGATTACGGCGGGGGGGATAGACGGGAACGGCCGTCACCCCCGCGTAAAGACATCCGAAGAACGCCGCCACGAACTCCAATCCGGGCGGATACAACAGCAACGCCCGCTCCCCCACAAGGTCCAGCGACTCCAGCCATGCCCCGATCGCCCGAGCCTGCCGGTCCAATTCGGAATTGGTCAAGTGAACCTGCTCGTTCTCGCCATCCACCAGGAACGTGAACGCGATGTCGTCGGGCTGGCACCGCGCTCGATGACCGACGAGATCGACCAAGGTAGGTGGGCCGAAGAAGGTGCCGGGCAGACGATCCAGATGCGCCACAGTTCAAGCTCCAGTCAGATCATACAGGAGACAGTTGCAACGGCATTCCTTGCCCGCGCCCGCGGGACCCTCGCCCGTCGGACATTCCCTGCTAATCGCTTCGGACGATCGGCGCGGTCTGGGAAAGAGGATTGCGGAAATCCGAAACAACCTCTCCGTTCTCCGTAAACCCCACATCTTACGCTTGCTCCGACATCCCCACAATCACTCCCCCTAGATCGGCACCACCCGCCACGGCGGGGGGCCGCGTTCCATCGCCATTTCGAGGCGGTATCGCCTTGGTGGCTCTTCTGGGCGCGACGGGTATCGTCGGATCACCCGAAGTTCGGCGAGAAACACCCACGGAGTACGATTGACGCCCAACGGGGCCGCTGTTATGGTGCCACCAGGGGAACGCCCATGATCCGCGTGATTTGCCCAAACTGCGGCAGCAAGCTCGACGCCAAGGACGAAATCGCTGGCCAAACCCGCAGATGCCCTAAGTGCCGCCATCCGGTGCTGATTCCCGTTGCCGAAACCCGGCCATCCATCCCCGAACCAAGCCAGGATGGATCCCCCAGGTCGAGCGTGAAAGCGCTGGCCGAGGCGCCTGTCCGGCACTTCGTGGCACCTGAGCGTCTGGTCGCGCATGATCGCTACCTGATTTGCGACCGGACCAAGGTGTTCGCCGTGTGGGAGGGAGATAGCGAAGGTTGGCTTCTTCGCACGGATTTCGGCTACACCAGCGTGGCGCGCCATGCCGACAAGCTGCCCTCGCAAGGCGATTTCAAGCTGGTCGAACTGCGCATGTCGGTCGAACACGAGAAGCCCCTGCTCCGGGCCTTGGTGGTCTATCAACTGGCACGGCGTTGGGCGCTGACCACCCTGGTCCGCGGTGACGACGCCATCCTCAAGACCATCGTCGGTCCCGGCTCGCTCAACCGCGAGCAGAAGAGCGCCGTGCGCAAATACCTGGGCGATCGCATGATGCGCGAAGTCTGGGGAGACAACCGGCCGGTCCTCGAGTACTTGGCGAACTACGACTTCCACTCGCCGGGCGCGGGAGTCGGGCCGTGACGCTCCGCCGCGCGTCGGCTTCTTGTGGAACGTCGATCGCGGCATGATAATGAAGCGCCATAGCGGCCGACACTGCCCCGGGAGGTTCGCGTGTTCGACTATTCCCTCTTGGCCTTCTCGATCGTGTTGCTCCTCGCCGTGGCGGGGCTCATGCGGTGGCACGTCGCCGCATGGCGGACCGCCCAGCGAAGCAACCTGGACCGCGACGAGATCGAGTACCGCCGAAGGCAGTTCCGGCGCCGCGTGCAGACCACGGCCATGTTCGGCGTGGCGATCGCCGCGCTGCCTTTCGGGCTGCCCCTGGCCCGGGCGTGGCCCAAGGCCGGGGCCATCTACTGGAGCGTTGTGGTGTTGATGCTCCTCTGGGCCGCGGTGCTGGGGTTGGTCGATATCCTGGCGATCAATCTATTTTATGGACGGCTGCGCGACCAGAACCGGCTGGAACAGGCGCGGCTGAAGGCCGAGATCCGCCGCATTCAGGACGCCCGCCGGAACGGCTCGGCCGTCGAGCTGGGCAAGCGAAACGGACACGGCACGACCGGGCCGCAGCCCGGCCTGGAAGACCGGGACTGAGGGCCTCTTGCTGGTTCCCGAGATCGCCTCAGAGTCGCCACCCGTTGTGCATGGGCCGCGACAAACGCCGGTTCGCCTCGTCGTTCCCGACAAAACGGCCCACTTTGGGGTCCCAGCGGAGCTTCTGGTTGAGCCGTGCGGCGATGTCGGCCAATAGCCCCAGCGTCGAGGCCGCGTACGCCGCGTCGATGTCGGAAACCGGGTCCTTGCGGCTCCGCACGCACTGGAGAAAGTTGTCCTGGTGGTGCTTGGCCTCGGTCAGACGCAGGTCGTTGGGCTTGCGTTGGATCTTCAACAGCGACGCGGGTTCGGCCCAGATTCCCGCGCGATCCACGTGGACCCAACCCTGGTCGCCGACGAACCGGCACCCCGCCTTCTGCTGCTTGCTGTCGGTAAATCGCATGGTCAGCCCGCTCGCGTAGCGGAACGTGGCGTTCCAGGTCTCGACGTTATCGGTGAACCCCTCGTGGCGGTAAGTGGCCTTGCACTCGACCTCGCAGGGCCCGGAGCCAATTTCCGGACAGCCCCAATTGGCGATGTCGAGGTGGTGGACGCCCCAGTTCGTGATGAACCCTGCGCAGTAGTCCCAGATGAGGTACCAGTCGGGCCAGGCCACGCGGCCGGGGTTATAGGGTTTGGCCGGGGCCGGCCCACGCCACATCTCCCAGTCGAAGCCCTTGGGCACGGGTTGCGGGTCGAGCGGCCCCCGGTAGCTGGGGCGGTACTCCGGCCCGGGAGCCCCCACTTCGACCGTATGGATCTTGCCCAGGTAGCCGTTGCGGGCCAGCTCGCAGGCCTGCTGGAACTTGCGCTGCGACCGCTGCCAGGTGCCGGTCTGAAACACGCGCGTGGCGCCCCGGACCGCGTCGCGGATGAGGCGTCCCTCGTCGACCGACACGCCCAGCGGCTTTTCGCAGTACATGTCCTTGCCGGCCTTGGCGGCCGCGGTCGCCACCAGGGCGTGCCAATGGTCCTCAGGAGCGATCATCACCGCGTCGATGTCCTTGCGCGCCAGGAGTTCGCGGAAGTCGCCGTACATGGCGCAGTCCGAGGCGCCGTATTGTCCGTCGACGATCTCCTTGGCCTTCCGGCGACGGTCTTCGTACGTGTCGCACACGGCGACCACGCGACACTCCGGCAGCCCGACAAAGACCCTCATATTCGCGGTGCCCATTCCGCCCACGCCAATACAACCGATCGTGATCCGCTCGCTGGGGGCGGGCTTGCCCTGGCTGCCTAGGGCCGACGAGGCGAGGGGAAACGGCACGCCCACCGCGCCCGCGGCAAGGGTGGCGTGCCGAAGAAACCGGCGGCGAGTGAAAAAGCTGCTCATCGAGGGAACTCCCGGGTTGGAGGACGGGGGGGCGGGGACTTCATGGACGGGCACACCCAACGAGGTGGGCCGAATCGCGGTCTCCGTCTTGCCGACGTGATCCTAATATCCTGGGGTGCATACGGGGAAGCGCTCCGCTAGCCAACGTGTCGCGCGGCATCGAGGTATTCCTTGGCGCCCTGCGCGAGGAGCGTTTCGGCCACGCGCCGGCCCAACGATTCGGCCTCGCCGAGCGGGGCGCGGCAGGTGGCTTCGAGCTTGGCGCTGCCGTCGGGCGGGAGCACGCGGCCGGTAAGGGTCAACTGGACGTCTTCAAGCCGCCCCCACGCGGCGATCGGGGCGAGGCATCCTCCGCCCAGGGCCGCCAGCATCGATCGCTCGGCGGTCACCGCGGCCCGGCTCGGCGGATGATCCAGCCGTGCGACGAGCGTCTGGGCCGCCGGGTTGTCGTCGCGGGTTTCGAGCCCCAGCGCGCCCTGGCCCACGGCGGGCAGACACACCGACGGTGGCAGTACTTGGGTGATATGCGCGTGCAGACCCAGCCGGCGCAAGCCTGCCTCGGCCAGCACCAGCGCGTCGTAGTCGCCGCGGTCGAGCTTGCGGAGCCGCGTATCGACGTTGCCCCGCACGTCGCGCACGTGCAGATCCGGGCGCGCGCAGAGCAGTTGGGCTCGGCGGCGCATGCTGCCCGTGCCCACCACGGCGCCGCCAGGCAATGCGTCCAGCGAGTCGAAGCGGCGCGAGACCAGCGCGTCGCCCGCAGGGGCCCGCTCGGGAACCGCGGCGAGCACCAGCCCCGGCGTCGGGTCGGTGGGCAAGTCCTTGAGGCTGTGGACCGCCAGGTCGATCCGCGCGTCGCGCAGCGCCCGCTGAATCTCCTTGGTGAACACGCCCCGGTCCCCCAACGCGCCGATCGGTCCCTCGGTACTCAAGTCGCCGCTTGTCGTAAGGAGCACCATCTCCACCTCGACACCCAGGTCGCGCAGGCGCGCCGCTACCCAATCGGCCTGCCACCGTGCCAAAAGACTGCCTCGGGTTCCCAGGCGGATCCGAATCGGTGCAGACATGAGTCGTCGTCAACTCTCCTGGTGGATGGTGGGTTCCGGCCGGGCTTCCGACCCTGGGGTCGCCCATCGCGGTCGCAGCGGACCGCCACGCCGCGGAGGCTTCGGTGGAATGACCACGCCGCAACTGACGATGAATTGAATGGCCTGATCGAGCGTCAGATTCAAGTCGATGGCCTCGCTGCGCCGGATCGTGATCGTGAAGCCGGCCATGGGCATGGGCGACGTGCAGATCATCACGGTGACGCACTCCTCGCCCACAAAACGCTCGATCTCGGCCATGCCTTCGCCCATCACGAATCCCAACGCCCAGACGCCCGGGCGAGGGTACTCGACCGCGACCACCCGCGAAACGCGCAGTTCCCGCTCGTTCAGCAAGAACCCGCTGACCTGCTTGACGGCCGAGTACACGTTGCGCACCAGCGGCAGACGCTCGATCCCCCCCTCGATCAATCGCCAGAAGAACCGGCCAATGCCCGCGGCCATGAACTTGCCGAGCAAGTACAACAGCAGCGTGAAGAGCAACACGAACGTCGGGATGACCAGATAGGGCCGCAAGTAGAACAGCCGGAAGTATTTCGCGTAGAACAGCGCCCCGGTCTTGGGGACGGGCTCCTCGCCGAGTCGGTGGACCACCAGATCGTACTCGGCCTTGGGTACGTACTCGCCGCGTTCGAGGCGCTGGTATTCGACGCCATCGAGCACGACCTTGGCCAGGCCGCGCTGGCTTGGCGGGAAGGCCTCCTCGTCGCGGATGTCGGCCTTGGTTCGGACAAGAACGCTTTCAGCCACCTGGACCACCGGCGCCAACACGTAGTGCTCGACGGTGCCACCGATCCAAAGGAAGATCACGATGGTCAATAAGGGGGGCAGCACCACCCCAAGCCCTCGGAACACCGCGCCACGAAAGGGGTGGCCGGCACGCGTCGTCGGCGCGGTGGGGGTTCCTTGCGAATCCACCATGGTACTCTTCAGCGTCGATCCTCGCCTTCTGCTCGTGCCAGCACCACCACGATGACGGCATCGGCACCCGCCTGTTTAAGGAGCCGGGCGGCTTCGTTGGCGGTGGCCCCCGTGGTCATCACGTCGTCGACCAGGGCCACGCGCCGGCCGGTCCAGCCACCTCGCCTGGCCAGCCGGAACGCCCCCCGGACGTTCCGGAATCGCTCACGTGGCAACAAGTTCTTTTGAGGCAGTGTGTTGCGGCATCTGCGCAACACGCGCGCAAGGACGGGAAGACCCAAACCGCAGCCCAACTCGGACGCCAACCGATCGGGGCCATTCGTCTTGCGCACCAGACGCCGCCGCCAATGCATGGGGATCGGGACGATCGAGTCCAACTTCCAGGCGTTCAACTCGTTTCCCCTCCGGGACAACAGGAGTTGCCCCAAGGCGGCGGCCAGCGGTTCGCCAAAGGGCCGTTTCATCGCCAAGATGGCCCTGCGCAGCTCCCCGCGATATCCGCCGAGTGTGACCACCGTCTCGAACTGGAACGGTGTGTGGAGGCACAGGGGACACCCGTCAGGGAGGGGAAGCCCCGGGGCCGCCTCGGCTCCACACCGGCGGCAACTTGGCCATTGGCGAGGTCCAAGTGCCTCTTGGCAGCCGTCGCACAAGAGCGGCCCGGCCGGATGGTCCAACTCGCGGTCGCACCAGGCGCACCGCGGCGGAAACAAGAGGCCCAGCGCCGTCGTCCGGCAGACGGCAAGCATCTGCCGCAGCTCGGCGAGAATGCCCGCCCTCCAGCGACCGATCCAAGCCCGACTCGACATGGCCTCTCCGTGGTTCCGGTGGCTCAACGCTCTATCATACCTGGTTTGCGATTGACTTCCAGACGCAAGTTCCCCTATGCTGCCTGGGGCCGTGGCGCAAGGGTTCCGACCTGCCGGCCGTGCGTCCCCGCAGGCACCGCGGCACGACGAGCGACCAGTCCGAGGCGCATGGATGTGGATTATCGACCGCTACCTGCTCCGCCAGTTTCTTCACACCTTCCTGATCTGCTACATCAGTCTGACCGGCCTTTACATCGTCTTCGACGCCTTTACGAACCTCGAGAGCTTCCTCCGCTCGGCGGACCGGCTCAGCGGCCTGTTTTCGATGATGGCCGTTCACTATGGGTTCCGGGCGCTCTGGTTTTTCGACCGGACCGGGGGCTTGCTCACCCTCACCGCGGCGATGTTCACCGTGGCTTGGATTCAGCGACACCACGAGCTGGTCGCGCTGTTGGCGGCCGGCGTGTCGAAGGTCCGCGTGCTCGTTCCCGTGATGGCGGCGGCAGCGCTGATCGACCTGGGGGCGGGCGTGAATCGGGAACTGGTCATCCCGCGGTTCCGCCGTGAAATGGCTCGAAAGCCCCACGACTTGTCGGGCAATGCGGCCCGGGAGTTCTCCCCCCAATACGACCAGCAGACCGACATCCTCATCCGCGGCAAGGCCTCGTATGCCGCGCAGCAACGGATCGACGCCCCGAGTTTCCGCCTGCCCTCCGACCTGGACTACTACGCCCGGCAGATCGACGCCCGGGAAGCGTTCTATCGACCCCCGAAAGACGGGATGCCGGGGGGGTATCTGCTGGTCGGGGTGGAACAACCGAAGGACTTGGCGCGCCGGCCGTCGCTTTCGATCGACGGTCGGCGGGTCATCATCACGCCGCGCGACGCGCCCGAGTGGCTTCCACCGGACCAGTGCTTCATCGTCAGCGAAGTGAGCTTCGAGCAGTTGACCAATCCCCAGGCGTGGCGCGAGTTCTCGTCGACGGCGGAGCTGATCCGCGGCCTGCACAACCCGAGCCTCGGCTTCGGCGCCAACGTGCGCGTCGCCATCCATGCGCGCATCGTCCAGCCCGCGCTCGATATCACGCTTCTGTTCCTCGGTGTGCCGCTGGCGCTGGGTCGCAGCAACCGGAACGTGTTCGCCGCGTTGGGGCTGTGCGGCGCTGTGGTTTCGGTCTTCATGCTGGTGGTGATGGCCTTTCAGCACCTGGGGGCGATCTCGGTGGTCAGCCCCGCCGCGGCGGCTTGGGCGCCCTTGGTCTTCTTCGTGCCGCTGGCGGTCGAGCTGGCTCGCTCGATGAACCGTTGACCTGGTCCCCCGCACCGCGCACCGGCTGGGGACGGGCTCGTCTTTCGGCCCGCAGGCGGCCGACCACATGCCTTCTCCCTTCACGCCCGCGTTCTGCCGCGTTGGTCGATGGCTTAGAACCCCAGGCCCGGTCCGTCCAGTGCCCAGGTGCCCAGCGTGCCGTCGGTCACGCGAAACATCGAGGGGAAGCGTTCGGCCCAGCCGCGGTTGGCCGCCGGGCAGTACTGCCGGGCGTTGCCTTCGATCGCCGCCACCGTGGGAATCCGCGCCGACAGCGACGCCGAGTGGAGGAACGAAAAGCCCGGGCAGGTCAGGTCCTGGACGCACAAGAACATGCCGTACTTCTGCGCCGCAGCGCCCATCAAGAGCGCCTCGCTGTGCCCCTTGCATGCCTTCAACGCCACGCCCGAGTAGCCCAGTTCACGGCTCAACAGCAGGCTCTCGAAATCGACCAGCGACTCGTCGATGACGACCGGCTTGAGCCTGGCTGCCGCGTGCATCTTGTTCTCGGGATTCGCCCGGAGGTCGCGGTGCGTCGGCTGCTCGATGTATTGAAGCCGGCGCAGGGCGCTTGGCGACCGCTCGCCGACTTTTCGCAGGAACTCGAGAACGTACTCGACATGCTGGCATTTCTCGTTGAAGTCGGCCGAGTAGAACCAGGTCGAAATGCCGCGCCGGCGCTGCGCCTCGGAGGCCACGCGCTCGATCGACACCACGCGCTCGACGTCCCACGCCAGATCGTCGCCGTTGAGCTTGATCTTCAGGTGGGTCAAGCCGTTGGCGAGGATCCACTCGGGAAGCGTCTCCGGCAGGCCGTCGTCGATGCGCACGCGAAGGTCGCCGTCGGTCAACGGATCGAGCGCGCCGACGAGGTGGTACAGCGGCATCGTCCGCTTCGGGTGGCGCAGCGTGTACCGGTCGAGGTACTCGCCGGAAAAATCGCGGTTCAGGTACCGGGCGATGTCGGAATTGACGAACTCGGGGCCGAGCACGTTGTACGAGTTCTGGCCCAGCGCCTTGCCGTAGGCGTCGTGGATGGCCGCCTCCAGCGGACTGGCGGCCACAAGCTGCGCCAGCCGGGGCATCGGCTCCGCCAGCCGCGCCTCGCGCACCACCGCGTCGGCCGCCGCCGAGTACGTCTGCGACCATTCGTAAGTCAACTCCAACGGGTGGCCGACGCCTCGGTACTCATTGGCGCCCTGGGCCAGCCGCCTGCCCAACGCGATCATGGCCGCAAGGGTCGCCTCGCCGGGCACGGCCTGGCTGGGCCATGCCCAGGCGTTACCCATCGGCATCGAACCGTAGCCGCGGCCCCGGCGGTGGTCGCGGGTCTCGACATCCACCGTGACGTGCAGAAGCACCACATCGGTCACCACGCGGCCGCCGAACTTCATGGGACAGCGGTAGGCGAACCGCTCGGTTTCCGAGGTCACTTGAACGAGACGGCAATCGGTGGCTTTCGACACGGCGACATGCTCCGGCGATGGTTTCCGTGGTGCTATCCTAGCCGATGGCGCCGCCGACAGGCAAGGCGGGGCCGCCGTCGAGGATGCTCCATGCGCCTGCGACCCGCCGCCGTGCCCCAACCACCGCCCGCTTGCCCCGGGCCGTGGATTCCGATAGGTTCGGGGGAAGGGCCCATCGCAACCGCGGGCGTCTTGTGCTTTCCGCGCCCGATGCCAAAACGATTGTCGAGCGTGCCTCGTCGATATAATCGGGATCATGAATTCGTCGCAGCTTCCTCGGCCATCGCCTGACCCGGACACCCCCCGGCCCGAGGATCCCCTGGAAAACACCTTCGCCCGCCACCAGAGTGAGTTGCTCGGCATGCTGTACTGCCTGACCGGCAATGCCGAGGATGCCCGCGACGCCTTCCAGGAGGCCTTCGTCAAATGTTGGCGACGCCGCGAGAGCCTTGACCAAATCGAGGACCTTCGGGCGTGGGTGTTTCGGGTCGCGTTGAACGTGGGCCGAGATATGCGGGCCACCGCATGGCGACGGCGCCGCAGACCCTTGCCAGAGGACGACATGGCCGCCGCGCCCCAGGTGCCCCCGCACGAAGACCTCGACCGCCGGGAACGGCTGGCCATGATCCAGCGGGCGCTTCGGGACCTCCGTGCCGAGGAGCAGGAGGTGTTTCTGCTTCGCCAGAACGCACAGATGACCTACGAACAGATCGCCGCGTCGATCGACATTCCCGTGGGCACGGCGAAGACGCGCATGCGCCTGGCGCTGGAAAAGCTCCGCGTGGCCCTCGAACCGACCACCGCCCCGGGACGAATCACGAGCGTTGAGTGATGAGCGTTGATCCGGAAACACGCCAGCGGCTCTTGGAACTGATCTACGGGCTGCTTGCCGACGACGAGGCCGCCGCGCTGCGTGCGCGGATCGAGGCCGATCCGGACCTGGCGCGGGCCTACGCCGATGCCGAGGCCACGGCGGCGTTGTTCGCCGAGGCTGTCCGCGTCGACGCCCCGCCCGTGCCGCTGCGGCGGCCCGAGAAGCCCATCACCGTGCCTTTTGCCAGTCCACCTGAGCAGGCTCCTCGGAAACCAGCCGCCGTGCGGACCGCCGGCGCGCTGCGGCGCGAGCCGGTCCGCTGGGCGAACTGGGCCGTCGGGGTCTCCGCCGCGATCGTGCTGGTGGCCGCGATCGGGGGGTACGTGGTGCATCGCGCCTGGTCGGGCGCCGCCCTGGCCGAGCACGTGCGCCTCCGGGTGACCGCACCGTCGCGGCTTTGCGCCGGCATGGCGCCCCGCTTCTCGATCGCGGCCACGTCGATCGACGGGGAGCCGGTGCCGACCCAGATCGAACTGGCGCTCTATGCGCCCGACGGACGCCCGTTGACCCTCCACCGGGAACGGACCGACGACGAGGGCCGGTTGGAAGTCGCGTTGGCGCCCGGCGCGGCGGCGCTTGCGTGCCCCGAGGTGCGCCTCGAGGTGCGCGGCGAGGCCCAAGGGCGGCGCTCCGCCGCGCGCCTCGAGGCGCGGTTGCTCGTCGAGCCCGACCGGTACGTCACCC
>DYLT01000116.1:13010-14497 GCA_020721945.1 Blastopirellula marina | reverse complement strand
CCTTGACGTCCCCGAAGGTCTCGTTGCGGCCCACGAGTCGGGCCTGGCGCCGCAATCCGAGCAGTTGCTCCTCGCTGACGCCGCGCAGGTCGTTGCCCCGCGCGGCCACCATGCGTTCGAGGTGGGGCTGGCGCTGCCGCAGTTCGCTACGCGCCGCCTCCGCCGCGGTCAACTCGCCCTGGGCCTTCTCGAGCAACCGGGTGGCGATGCTTGCGCCGGCGGCCCGCTTCCCTTCCAGGTCCTGTTGCGCCACGTCGCGGCGCGCTTGGGCCGCCGCGATTTCGAAGGGCAGCCGGGCCAGTTCCTTCTCGGCTTGCGCCAGAAGCGAGCCGGCTTCGGCCAGCGCGGCCTCGAGGTGCACCGGCTGCTCCAGACGCAACCGGGCGGCGGCCAGTTCGGCCCGGGCCCCGGCCAACTCGGCCCGCTTGAGGTCGAGGTCGGCCTCCGCCTGTTTCAACGCGAGCCGGGCGTCGGTGTCGATCAGCCGGGCCACTTCCTCGCCCGACCGCACGTCCTGGCCTTCGACCACCAACAGCTTCTCGATGACTCCCTCGACCAAAGACGACACGACGATCGGCGTCGGGCGCGGCTCGATCCAGCCGGCCGCTTGGAACAGCGCCTGGCCGGCCGACCACACCTCGCCCTGCACGACGACGACCGGCACCACCGTGACCGGCACCCGGGGCAAGAAGCTCTCGCGTGCGGCCCAGGCCACCAATCCCGCGAACCCGGCAACGATCGCGGCCGGGAGGACGTATCGGGTCGCGACATGGCGCGGCCGGGGAACCGCCGGCTCGCGCTGGCCCCGATCGATCGCCAATGGTCGCAGGTCCACGTCGGTACTCATGGCATCTGGGCCAGGTTTCGGATCGGCCGCGTCCATGACGACGCGATCCGCAGGGGTCAGACGGGCAGTCGTCGCACCTAACGCCGATACACGCCGCTGGCCAGGATCGTCAGGTTTCCTTGGCTGTCGCGCCTGGCCTTGCCGCGCACGACCACCTCGGACAGTTCCTTGACGCCCAGCAGCTTCTTGGCATCGCTGGCCACGAGCCGGCCGCCGGCGTCGACCACCTGGACCATCGCCGAGTTCGCGGCAACGGTCTCCTGCGCGTCGCAGCAGTAGTCCCAGGGCGTTGGGCAGCCGTCCTCGCAAGGTTTCAGGGCCACATCGACGAGCGTGAACGCGGCAACCCCTGCGACAAACGGATCCGCGGATCCGCCCACGCGCCCAACCGCAACCACCTCGTCGTTGTCCTTGGCAGTCCGCCGCACTTCGGCGACGCCCTTGGCTCCGGCGGGTTCGTCGATCAACAGGTACTCGCTCGCCGTGTTCGTCGGCTTCTCGACAGCCGGCGGGCCGGGGTCCGACTTCGCGGCGCAGCCCATGGCCACGGCGGCCAAGAGCACGGCACTCCATCTCGAAACTGGTGAAACCATGATCCTTCCTTTCCTTCGTTTCGTTCGCACCTTGTTTGGAATGGCTT
>DYLT01000116.1:0-12975 GCA_020721945.1 Blastopirellula marina | reverse complement strand
CCCGAGTCTAAACGGCTTTGAGGCTCTCGGCCACTGGCAATCGCAAGGCGCGGACGGCCGGCGGGATCGCCCCGCACACCCCCAACATCAACCCCGCGCCGCAGCCGACGAGAATCGCCACGCCGTCGATGCGCAGGGTAAAGGCCCCCATGGTGAACCGCAGCGCCATGCCGTGGACCGCGATCAGGGCGACCAGGGCCGCCACGAGCGATCCGGCCGCGGCCAGGAGGGCAGCCTCCTGGACCAGGCTGACGACCAGAGCCCCGCGGCGGAAGCCCAGGGCCTGAAGGGTCGCCAGTTCGCGAGTCCGGCTCGCCACGGCCCCGTACATCGTGTTGAGCCCCGCGAACACGCCGGCGGCCACCACCAGGGCCGCGACCAGCCAGGCGGTCCGGCGCACGGGCCGGTAGTGTTTTTCGAGCGACTGGTAGTAGGCGGTCTCGGACATGGCCTCCAGCGCCAGGTCTCGCCGCTGTTGACAGAACATCGCGACCTCGGCCATGGACCCGCCCGGGCCCAAGAGCATGGCCACGAGGCTCACATCCTGACGTTTCGTGGCCTGCTGCAAGTCGGCCAGCGGGCACCAGAGTTCCGAGTCGAACGCGGACCCGCCGGCCGTGAACCGGCCACTGATCCGCCACGTGCGCCCTTCGAACCAGACTTGGCGGCCCGGGGAGAGGCTGTCGGCTGGACAGCCGAGTTTGGCGGGGGCCAGGCTGCCGGCCAGGACCTCGCCCGGGCCTGGCCACTTGCCCTCGACGATGCGCACCCGCCGCCGCACGAGGGGGGCGACGTGCGTCACCCCGCGGACGAGTCCCAAGAGCGATCGGCCGTCGTCGCCCATCCGAACCTGCGTGGCCAGGTAGATTTCCGCCGATACGTGCTTCTGCCTGTAGCGCCTTTGGACTGCCGAGAGACTCGCCGCCAAGAGGTCTGGGGTTTGCGCGGGGATGGACGAATTCTCCAGACCCTCGCCAGCGCCCAAGGCGAAGACCAAGGCCACCTGGGGATCGCCACTGGTCGATAGCGACTGTTCCAGGCCGCGGATCGAGCCGACGATGACCAACACCAACATCGACACGATGCCCAGGGCACCGAGGGTCAAGAGGCTCCGCGACGGCCTGCGGAACAGGTTGCGCACCCCGTAATCCCAGGGAAGAAACCTTCGGAACACCTTGTACCTCGCCAGAACGCGCAGGACGGACGACGGGCCCATATCCCAACGACCATCGGCCCACGGCGCGCGGCACGGCACCGCGAGAGCCGACCGGGCGAGTCTAGATCACCAGCGAGGCCAGCAAGATGCGCACGTTGCGCCCCGAACACACCGGCGCCACGCACGTGCCGTCTGGCGCATGCATTAACGACGCCGAACCAATGCCCAGACCGCTCGACTGTCCAGGCAAACCGACCCAGACGAGTGGCTCGGGTTCCACGCTCCAAGAGACACCGGGCCGGACGCCGACCGCGCCCAAGCAGATGCACCCATGCATCCCGCAGTGTCCTGAAGGAGTGGTGGGCATGTGCGGTGTACTGGCCGGCGTGGGACAGCCGTCGTGATCCCCCTCGCCGCAGTCCGCATGGAAGCCCAGCGCCGGTGGCGAAGAGCACCCCTCGCGACACACCATGGGGCACACCAGGATCCCCCAGATGGTGAGCAGTAGATGGACTTGGCGAGTCATCGGCGCAAACGACTCCACAGGGTCCCCAATGCTAATAGGTTTTCTCGGATCAGGCAATGGGCGGCTTGATGGCGTTCCCCGCGAAGGTGGTAGAAATCGCCTTGAGGCAAGGGGTCGACCGTGCAGAAACCCCTTGGGGCGACGGTCTTCAGCGACGCTTGCGGTCGTAACGGTTTTCCCGAGACCTGGGGCACGATCCCGCCTGGATTGCGCGGGGAATCTGCTTGCGGATTCGCGCGACCTTGGTACAGTCGAAAGAAGGTAGGGCAACTGTGTTGGGCAAGGGACGTTTCATGGCCGATCCGCGTCATTCGCAAGCCGACGACGAGTTGGAGCTGCTGCTCCGCAATGCCGAACTGCGCGACGAGTTGGAGCCCTACTTCGACGAGGCGATCAGTCGGGTTACCGTGCAGCACCTGCCCTTGGCGGTCGAGAACGAGTACCTGGCGTCGATGCTTGCCTGGGAGTCGGCCCCGATTTTGCCGATCTACCGCTGGTTCGAGCCCGAGTTGCGTCCCCCGCGGCCCGAGGCCCTCAGCGACGAAGACCTGCATACCATTCTCGGCGATGTGATCCGCAAGCTGTTCGAGAAGCGGATCGTGCTGGACTTCACCGATCATCTGTCCGACCGGGAGTTGTATCGCCTGATTTACCGCGACATTCTGCCGGCGCGCGAGAAGAAGGTCGATCTCGGTTCTAACTACATCCATTGGGACTGCGCCGGAGCCAGCGGCGATCCCGAGATCTGGCTGCGCTACTACGCCACGCCCGAGGAGCGGGCCGCCTGGGCCGAGACGTATCGCCAGCCGCTTCCGCCGCGGTCAAGGCCCCCGTACCCCAGGCAACTGCCCCGCGAGCCATCGTGACCGGCCGATGCGCCCGCGGTCTTGCGCTCGGTGGGCGACCGGCGTGCCATGGCGCCGTCAGCTCTTGGCCGCGTACCGTTCGGCGAACTCGAGGACCCAAAGGTCGATCAGCTCGGTGAACGAGGTCAAGTCGGCCTCGCCCAGGCGCTGGTAATGGGTGCGGTTGAAGAGTTCCTTGTTGCGAACCGTGGCCTTGGCGACGATTTCCAGGACGTAGGCCTCGGTCATGGGGCGGATGAGCACTTCGAAGCGGCTGAACCGCGTGGTGGGCCGGTGGCGCGGCGCCAGCTCGAGGTCGTCCCGAGAGACGGCGGCGCCCCAACCGCGTTCCGACACGACGGGTTCGAGCTGGAACCCGGGCAAGCGCCGCGAGACCTGCTGGAGACACTGGTCGATATGCTCGGCAAGCTGGAGGCGGTACTGCGTGTGAAGGCGGCGGAGTTCCTGTTCGTTCAATGCCCGCTGGGCCTCGGCCCGCGCGCGGGCATCGCTGGCACGCTGGCCCCGTTCAATCGCCTTATCGAGTCGTTGTTGGAAGTCGGTCATGGATGCGGCGGTGCGGGAGGCGCTTCGGGAGGCGGGGGCTCGACCGGTGGCGGCGCGGCCAGGCCGGACGCCTCGGGATGGTCGGGCCCGTCGGGCGCGGCGGCCTGCGGCGAAGGGGCCTGCGGCGGGCCATCCAAAACGCCAGGGCCCGGCGACGCGGGGGGCGTCTCCGCCGGTGCATCGCCACAGGCCGTCGGAGTCGCCTGATCGAGCCGGCCCGAGTCGTTCTTCTTGCGTGGCTCGTCCTTGCGGCGACCTTCGGGCCGTTTGCCTTGGTCTTTCTTGCTCGGGTCTTCCTTCTTCCCGGCCTTGCCGTGCTGCAATTCGTAGAACTGGAGCAGGTCGCCGAAACTCCGCAACGGCTCCTTGCCGGCCTTCATGTCGTCGGTCAGGGGCGTCAGCGGCCGGGGCTTGGGCCGATGCGGTGGCGGGCCTTTCGGTGGGTGTGGACCGTCTTTTCCCGTGGGCCGGTGGACAAACGGCGGCCGCTCCCGGCGCTGCCGAGGGCCCTGCGTGCCGGGACCCGCAGGCCCGGAAGTTCCTTCCGGCCGGACCTGGCCTTCTCGCGGGGCGCCGGTGGCCGGCCGAGACGTTTGGGGCCGCGCCGCGCCGGGGGCGCCCCTCGGCCGATCCTCGCCACGCCCATGCCGGTGCGGTCCTTGACGCGCGTGACCTGGCGGGATCATCGTCAGCGACACGCGCCGGCGCGCCTTGTCGACCTCGAGCACCCAGACCTTGACCACATCGCCCACCGCGACGACCTCGTGCGGGTCGCGCACGAAGCGGTCGGCCATCTGGCTGACGTGGACCAGGCCGCTGTCGTGCATCCCGATATCCACGAAGGCCCCGAAATCCACGACGTTGAGCACCGTGCCGGTCAGTTCCATGCCGGGCACGAGGTCCTCGAGCTTGACGATCCCTCGCTTGAACACCGGCGGCGGAAGATCGTCGCGCGGGTCGCGCCCGGGCCGGGCGAGCTGGGCGATGATGTCCTGGAGCGTCATGACGCCGACCTGGAGCGACTGGGCCAGCGCCGCGGTATCGACCTTGGCGATGCGCCCCGCCCATGCCGCGGCCGCCTCCTTCTTGCCCAGGTCGGATGGCGAGATCTCCAACGCCGCCATCACCCGGCCCGCCACCTCGTAGCTCTCGGGGTGAATCCAGGTCGCGTCCAGCGGATTGTCGCCGCCGGAGATCTTGAGAAACCCGGCCGACTGGACGAAGGTCGCCTCGCCGATCCCGGGCACTTCCTTGAGTTGTTGCCGGTTCTTGAACGGGCCGTTCTGCACGCGGTGTTCGTAGAGCCGCCGGGCGGTCAACTGGTTCAGGCCCGAAACGTGCCGCAACAGGGCTGGGCTGGCCGTGTTGACGTCCACGCCCACGTAGTTCACGCACGACTCGACGACCGCGTCGAGCGATTCCTGGAGGTGTTTTGCCTTGACATCGTGCTGGTACAGGCCCACGCCGATATTGGACGGCTCGATCTTGACCAGTTCGCTCAAGGGGTCTTGGAGGCGGCGCCCGATCGAGATGGCGCCGCGCAGGGTGGCGTCGTATTGGGGGAACTCCTCGCGCCCCAGCCTGCTGGTCGAGTAGACGCTGGCCCCGGCCTCGTTGACGATGACATAGGCCGCGCCTTTGTCTTTCAGTTCGTGGCCGAGGAGTTCCGCGATGAACTCCTCGGTCTGGCGGCAGGCGGTGCCGTTGCCGATGACAATGGCCGTCAACTGGAACTGATCGATCAGGGCGGCGATCTTCTGCTTGGCTTCCTCGCGGCGATCCGGCTTGCCCACCAGGAAAAACGTGTCATGGCCCAACACGTTGCCGAACTCGTCCAGGGCGACCATCTTGCAGCCGCTCTTGAAGCCCGGGTCGATGGCCAGCACGCGGCGGTCGCGCACCGGAGGTTGGAGGAGGAGGTTCCGCAGGTTCCGAGCGAAGACCTCGACCGCGTGGGTTTCGGCCCGCTCGGTCAGTTCCCGCCGCACCTCGCGCTCGAGGCTCGGCAGGACGAGGCGCACCAACGCGTCGCGCGCGCACCCGCGAAGGAACTCGGCATGCGGATGGTCCAACGGCGCGCAGATCTCGTCGGCCGCCCGATACATCGCCTCGAGGTCGCATTCGATCCGCACCCGGAGCACCCCAGCCCGCTCGCCTCGGTTGATCGCCAGGACCCGATGCGGCGGAATCCGTTTGAGTTCCTCGCGGTAGTTGAAATAGTCGGCAAAAGCCTTGAGCTTGCGTTCCTCCGCCATTTGCTTTTTCAGCTCGCGCTGTTGCCGTTTGATCTCGGCCTTGGCCGGCTTGGCCTTCGGCTTGACCGGAGGGTGGGTTGGCGTCGGCGCCGCGGGCGGCGGATTGCTCGTGGCCGCGGGCGCTATCCCCGCCGAGGATTCCGGCGTCGCGGCGGCCAGCAACTCGGGCGAGGTCGCCTCGGCAGGTGACGCCCCGTCCGGCGCCGTGGCCGAATCGCCCGGCTGCTTTGGCGTCGCCGCTGGCGGTTCCGCCGGCGCGATCGGGGCAACCTCGCGTGCCAGCGCCTCCATCAACCCCACGGCGGACTCCGCGGCGGCATCGCCCTCGGCCTGCGTCTGGGGCGCGGGGTTCGCTTCACGCGCAGGCATCGGCGCCACCGGTGGCGATGCTGGCGTCGAGGCGTCGGCTTCCGCCCGAGGCGCGTCGGGCGAGGCCGTCGCGGGGGGCTCGGCGACCGAAGCGTGGTCCTGGGTCGCGGCCTCGCCCGACGGCTTGTCGCCAGTCTCGGCAAACGACGGTTGCTTGCTCTCTGCCCCGATTTGGACCGAAATCAGCTTGCCGGTCCGTTGCAGGATCTCGCGCAGTCGCTGCCGAAGCTCCGCACGCTCGCTGAACTGCTCGGCCAGGATGTGCCCGGCCCCCAAGAGCGCGTCGGCCGCCGTGGGGACCTGACGATCGGGATTGGCGAAATCGGCGGCCCGGGCGTCCAGTGCCTCGCGGCTGATCGCGCCGGTGAGAATCTCCTGCGCCAATAGCTCCAGCCCACGCGACCTGGCCAGCGTGGCCAGGGTCTGCTTCTTGGGCCTAAACGGCAGATAAAGGTCCTCCAGCCGTTTCGTGGTCGAGGCCGACTGGATCTGCTTGGCCAGCTTCTCCGTCAGCTTCCCCTGGGCCTCGATCGTGCGAAGGATGGTCTGTTTCCGTTCGGCCAACAGGCGGAGCTTGGCCAATCGGGTTTGAATCGCTCGGACCTTTTCTTCGTCCAGTCCCCCAG
Source organism: Blastopirellula marina (assembly GCA_020721945.1). Lineage (GTDB taxonomy): Bacteria > Planctomycetota > Planctomycetia > Pirellulales > Thermoguttaceae > JANLFZ01. The sequence goes on along the minus strand of DYLT01000116.1, from coordinate 6,631 downwards.
TCTGGTCCTTGCGATACCGGGTGACGAAGGGAACCGTGTTTCCCTCGTCGAGAAGCTCGACCGTCGCTTCGACTTGGTGTAACGCGATGTCCAGGCCACGGGCCACGTGCCGCAGATCGATCGTCACCGGATTGGCCATACAGGGTTGACAGGCGTCGCGCGTTGGCGACGCAACGTTCGTAGTGATTGGGGGTTGCTGACACGCACTCTAGCGCAATGGGGAGCCCCTGTCAAGGATCTCGCTTCGATCGCCCTGGGTCCTACACGCCAAACCGTTCGAGCAAAGCCCTATTCTCCGCGAAAAACATCAAACCCACAAGACGCGCGCTGCCGATACAACTGGAAGCAGACGGATCTCCACCAACGGCAAAGGACGCGGCATGCACCCAAGCCACCTCCGCATCTACTACGGCCCCCAGGAAGACCGTTCGGCACTGAAGGTTGCGCAATCTGAGGAATCTAGTCAGCGGGTCAGCGTACCCCTCGGCGAAGTCCTTCCCCTGTTGGCCGATGCCGTCCAGTCGCGCCGCACTTGGCTCCGCGACTTTGAGGACGAGGAGATCTCCATTTCGATGGACCTCTACGAAGTCCTCCTAGCTTACCAGCACTACCGACGCCCCTCTGCCTGATCCACGTTCTCTTCGTCCGGCGTCCGGCAAGACGACGGTAGCCCCGGGTCCAGAGAGGCGGCCCGATCTCGCCGCATTGACAGCCCCCCCGATCTCGTTATGATTCTCTCGACAGGCCCCGAAAAGGCCCTGCGCCGCCTTGGGTTTGGCAAGGCTGGCCAGATCATCGTGGTTTTTGGCTCCGGAAGGGTGCCTCGTCCGTGAACGCGCGTGCCAGAGCACGGTTCGATCGGCAATTGGAGCGGGTCTTGGCGGCCATGCCGCCGTTGGTGCACCAACTCTTGGAGAAGATCCCCCTTCACGTCGAGGACTATCCTTCTCCAGAAGTCATGGAAGAGAAGGGCGTCGAGTACATCGACGACCTGTGCGGCCTGTACACGGGCATTCCGATCACGCACCGCAGCGTCGAGCACTCGGGGACGCTTCCCGACGTGGTCACCATCTACCGCGAGGGAATCCTGTCGGCGGCGATGGATGCATCGGGTCGGATCACACCCGAGAGCCTCCGGGAGCAGATCCGCATCACGATCCTGCACGAACTGGCCCATCACCACGGCCTGAGTGAAGAGGAATTGAGGGAGTTGGGCTACGGCTAGAAAGGCCGAAGGCCTCGGGGGCCGGTTGCGGTGTGGACGGCGGCACGCCCGCACATCGCCCGCCCCGCGTTTTCCCGGCGCTTTCTGCCTCGATTCCCGCCCGCCTGCGGGCAAACCGTTTTCGGCCCCCATCCCAACCAACCCATCCCAAATCCCTGGCGAACACCGCGACCGGCTCCACTCTACCGGCTGCGCTCTGGCCGTGCCACCCGACGCGATCTTACAATGCCACGAGAGGGTTTCGTTCGCCCGTTCGTCGTCGAGGGCGGTGCGATGCGTTCCAGCAAGCTTCTCTTCGTGATCTTATCGGTCGGGTGGTGGGTGGGCGGTTGCAGCGACTATCAGCCCGCGCCATCGCGTGCGCAGCCCGGCGCTCCGCCGGCCCAGGGATCGGGCGTGGCGGCCTCGGATGGGGCGAAGCCGGCCCCGGCCACGGGCTCCGCGCCTGCCCCGGCGGCGCAGGCCCTGGCGCCGTTGGCCGCGCAGGCCCCCGCCGGGGTCGAGGTGCGCCTGTCGGCGGGCGTGGCCTTACCGCAGACCCTGCCTGAGGGCAGCGTGATGACCTTCAGCGTCGACTACGAGTTTCTGCCCGGGCACGCGCCGATGTCGTCGAACCGCTATTTCCTGGTGATCCGGCCGCCGCAGGGAACACCCGCCCGGATCGCGGTGCAACTGAACCCCAAGGACACGCTGAGGACGATCAGCAACTGGCCGCCCTCGGACGGTCCGTTCTGGGCCCACCTGGAAGACGCTTCGGGACGACGGCTCTCGGAACCCGTGCAACTCCGATGAACCCACGCCCGTCGCGAGTAGGACTTGCAGGTGCTCCGCACCCGCGCGGCGGCGCTAGCCTTCCTCGACGACGCTGAAATGCATCAGCCGCGCCAGGTGGCGGATGCTGTCCATGTGATCGCCATAGACGACCACGCGGTGGAGCAGGGTCATCGCGTCCTCGGTCTGGAGGACGCTGCTCCAGTTGGCGGCCATTTTCGCGGCATCGCGCACCTCGGTGACGATCTGCGTGCGGCACGCGCGAACCGACTTCTCGGGCACTTCGATGATCTTGCCGGTCGAGGCGAGCACCGTGTCGAGGTTCACCAGCTTCATGCGCGTGATGACTTCCCCGACGCGGTACTGGACCTCGGGCACGCATCCGCTGCCGCCCACTTCGGAGTGGCCTCGCAGCAAGTAGGGCGCGGGCTTGCCTTCGGGTCCATCGAGTTGCAGCGGCGCCGTGCAATGGGCGGTCCACAGGGCGTTGCGCGACGTGTCGAACGTGGCGTTGCCCTGGAAACCAGGGCGGTCGGCCGCGTACTGGAACAGCACCATGGTCAACAGCGAGTCCATGTCGCCCTCGCAGGCGGCCGGAATGCCCGAGTCGCGCAGCCGCGCGAAGCCCAGGCAGGGAAATCCCTTGGGCAGCCAGCCCATGCACGTGCCGATGGCCAGCCCCTGGGCACCCTGCCGTTTGACCAGGTTCTGAAGGGCGATGCTGACGCGGGCCGCTTTCGCGATGTCCTCCTTGGTGGGCTCCAGAATGGCCTTGGCGCCTTCGGTCCATCGGGCGGCCTCGGCTTGCACCGCTTTCTCGTCTGCCGCGGCGATCTCGTCGTTGAACATCTTCTCGTCCACGGCCACCACCTCGGCGCCCAGGCGTTTCTTGATTTCATCGGGCGACTGGGCTGGCGCGGTGCCGCGGGCGGGCGGGAAAAGCAGGATTCGCGTCTGCCGCATCAGCGGAATGACCCGCAACAAACGCAGCGCCCTTTCGATCTCGTCGAGGTCGCTGGTCGGAAAGAGCGTGACCGGATGCCCTTGCCGCTGCCACCGGTGGGGATACATCCAGTCGTGCCCGCTGGCCGGCAACGAGAACACCAGCATCGGCCGCTTCTCGGCCAACACGGGTTGCACGACCCGCATCAACGCGAAGCAATGCATGTTGACGGCCAGCACCGGCGCCCCGGGGCCGGCCTTGGCCAACAGGGCCGCGGTCTGCTCGACGCTGTTGGTGTCGCCGATGAGAAGCTCGACGTTGGCGAGCTTCTGCTCCATCTCGGTCAGGCGCGCGAGGATGGCTGCCTTCTGCTTGGGGTCGGCGTTCCATCCCCGGTCTTCGGGGCCGGGCCCGCCGGTGAACAACACGCAGATCCGCGCCTTTCCCGGGGGCTTGGGGGCCGACTCCGAAGCCCAGGCGTGGGTCCAAGCCGCGCTGGCGAGCATCAACCCGCCCGCCGCCACCCCGGCTCCCAGAAACTCTCGTCGGGTGCAGTGGTCACACATGGAACGGTCCTCCCTCAGGTTGGATCACGACCAGATTGACAGAAAATGAGGATGGAGATTGCGAAGGGGCCCATCCCATTCGCGCGGCTTGCGCCACGTGCTTCGGGGCGGTCCCCGTGAACGGTCACCGGGCGATTCGCACGGAGTTCTAGCGAGCATACTCGCCGGCGGGTCTTGGCACAAGGGCCCGCGTCGCCGTGGGAGGGGCTTCCGCCTGGGGGAGCGCGGGGGGATGCTGGAGTCGTCTTCCACGCCCGATTCGCCGCCAGACTGCCGTATGCGACACGACGCCCGCCGCCCCGACGAGCTGCGCCCGGTGCGCATCGAGCGGTTCTTCACGCGCGCGGCGCCCGGCAGCGTCCTCATCCAGGCGGGGCGCACGATCGTCCTTGCGACCGCCAGTGTCGAGGCCCAGGTGCCCGCGTGGTTGACCGGCAAGGGCCAGGGTTGGATCACCGCCGAATACGCCATGCTGCCGGGGAGCACCCAGCCCCGCAAGCCCCGCGAACGGGCCGGCCGCGTCGACGGGCGCACGAGCGAGATCCAGCGACTGGTTGGGCGGAGCCTTCGGGCAATCGCCGATCGGGAGGCCCTCGGCGAGCACACGGTTACGCTCGATTGCGACGTGCTCGAGGCCGACGGCGGAACGCGCACCCTCGCGGTGACCGGCGCCCTGGTGGCCCTGGTCGATGCCCTGGCTTCGATCCGTCAGACGCTCCCCGACCCGGCCCGATACCCCTTGCGCGACAGCGTGGCGGCGGTGAGCGTGGGCATGGTGGACGGCCAGCCGGTGCTCGATCTCGACTACGATGAGGACTCCCGCGCCGCGGTCGACATGAACGTGGTGATGACCTCCGGCGGCCGGTTCGTCGAGGTCCAGGGCACGGGCGAACGGGCGACGTTCACTTCGGAGGAGTTGGTCGCGCTGGTCGCGCTGGCCCGCGTGGGCATCCGGCAGCTTGTCGACGTTCAGCGCCAGGCCCTGGGCGAGGCGTGGCCGTTCGGATAGACTGATCGTAGGTGGGGCACGACCGGGCCTGTGGGCCCGAATCCTTCAAGCGCAAGCCATGGTCCGGCCGCGGGAGTTCTTCAAGGAGCTTTGGGAGCACCTCCGGGCTCCCAAGGTCAGCGACGCCGAACTCGAGGAGTGCCTGCGCCGGGTGCGGCAGAACCTGCCGGTTCCCGTGTTCTGGCTGTTGGGCAAGGCCCAGTCGGGCAAGACGTCGATCATTCGAGCGGTCACGGGCAGCACGCGGGCGGAGATCGGCAACGGCTTCCGCCCCTGCACGCGCGCGAGCCGCTTGTATTCGTTTCCCACCGACGACGACGGCTTTCTGCGATTTCTCGACACGCGGGGTCTGGGCGAGGTGGACTACGACCCCGAGGAGGACATACGCCTGTTCGAGAACCAGGCGCACTGTCTGGTCGTGGTCATGAAGGCCGTGGACCATGCCCAACAGAGCGTACTGGGGCCCTTGGCGAAGATCGTCCGGCGCCATCCCGATTGGCCGGTGATCGTGGCCCAGACCGCGCTGCACGAGGGCTACCCGTGGCGCGAGCCGCGGCATGTGCTGCCGTACCCGTTCGGCCGCGACCCGTTGCCGCCCGAGGTGCCCGCCGACCTGGCCCGATCGCTGGCCAGCCAGCGCCAGCAGTGCGCCGCGTTGGGCGTGACGTTGCGGTTCGTACCGATCGACTTCACCTTGCCGGAGGACGGCTTCGAGCCGGAGCACTACGGCCTCGACGCGCTCTGGGAGGCGATCGAGGAGGCGGTGCCGTTGGGGCTTCGGGCGATGCTCCGCGGGACGCACGCGGCGCGGCAGCCGCTGCGCGATGCGTACTTCCGCGCGGCGCATCCGTATATCCTCTCATATGCGGCGGCGGCCGGCGCGGCCGGCAGCCTGCCCGTGCCGATGGTCGATATCCCCCTGTTCGTCGCGATTCAAGTGAAGATGTTCCACACGCTGGCCTCGATGTACGGCCAGGAGATGAAGGCCCAGCGCATGGCCGAGGTGCTCAGCACGCTGGGGCTGGGCGTGTCGGCCCGGCTGGGACTGCGCGAGCTGTTGAAGTTTCTTCCCGGCTTCGGCTCGGCCGTGTCGGCGGTGTTTGCCGCGGCGAGCACATACGCCCTGGGATGCACGCTGTGTGCGTATTTCAGTTACGCGTTGGATGGCGATCTGCCGGCCGCCTCGGAGCTGCGTCGGCTCTATCAAGACCAGTACGCCGAGGGACGCCGGCGCCTTGGCGAGTACCTCGGCCGCCTGGACCGCGCGCAGGACCCAGGGCCATGAGACGCTTGTTGACCTGGTGGCTGCTCTTGTTCTTGGTCTTTGTTCTGCCCTACGTGCCGCTGGTCGTGGCGGGTTTCTTGTGGCTGCACGAGCGAAGGTGGCTCTGGGGGTGGTTGGCGTTGACCGGGGGCTTGACGCTGGTCAGTTGGGGGCTGGGGTACTGGCTTCGGGCGCGTCGGTCCAGGGCGTCCGCGTCCGCGCCGTGTGAGGCCGGCGACGTGAAGCCCGACCCCCGCTGGGCCCCGGCCGGCCAGGCGGCCTGGGCCGACGTCGAGGCGATCGCCCGGCGTGTCGAACGGCAAGACATTCCCCTCGACCGCCCCGAGCCCATGTGGGAGGTGACGGTCGAAGTGCTCCGGGCCGTGGCGCAGCACTTTCGTCCGGGCGAGCGAGAGCCGGCCCTGGAGATCGCCGTGCCCGACGTGTTGCGGACCGCCGAACTGGTGGCCCGCGATCTGCGCCAGGCCCTCGCCGAGCACGTGCCTGGCGCCCACGTGCTGACGCTCGGCGACCTGAAGCGGCTGCGCCGATGGGCCGGGGTGGGTCAGCGGCTCTACGGCGTCTACCGCACCTTCCTGCGCGTGGTTCGGTTCGGCGCCAATCCCGTGGCGGCCGTCCTCAGCGAGGTCCGCGACGCGGCGGCCGGCGACCTGTGCCACGCCTCGACCGGCGAGGTGAAGCGATTTGCGGTGGGCTACGCGGTGCGCAAGGCGGGCTATTACGCGATCCAACTCTATAGCGGCCAGCTCGTCGACGACGAGACCCTCGACGCCTACCGTACCCGCCGCTCGCGCGAGGATACCCAGCGCGCCGAGACCTTCTACCAGCGCAC
>DYLT01000500.1 GCA_020721945.1 Blastopirellula marina | reverse complement strand
GGAGAACCCCGAGGAAATCATCCGCGACCTCAACAAGCCGGTCTTGTACTACGCGAAGTACCTCGACATCACGCCGCACATCGTCAAGCAATTGCGGGAGAAGATGCCGGTACCCGCCGCCGATCAACGGGGTGGCCCGGTGCAGTTCCCCCGCAGGTAGGGCCCTGCCGCCTCGTTGGGGCGCGGCGGCCGCCAGGGACGGCGGCGGTCGCGCCAGGCCTCCCGTCGTGTGGTCACGGATGACAAGCACCCCTCGATGCACGCAACACGCCCTCAGCGCACGATCGCCCGACCCGCGGTGGTAACGGGATTCGGGTTCTGGAGCGGACGCGATGTCCGCCTCGAGTTCCGGCCTGCACCCGCCGATTCGGGCATCGTGTTTGTCCGTCGCGACCTGGAAGGGTGCCCCCGGATTCCGGCCGACATCGCCCATCGGGTCGAGACGCCTCGGCGAACGAGCCTTCGGTTGGGGCGGGCGGGAGTCGAGATGGTCGAACATGTGCTGGCGGCGCTTTCGGGGCTGGCCATCGACAACTGCGAAATCTGGACCGACCAGCCCGAAATGCCCGGCTGCGACGGCTCCGCCTGGCCCTTTGTCGAGGCACTCGACCGCGCGGAGCTGGTCGAGCAGGATGCCCCGCCAACACGGCGTATCGTGCGCGAGATCATTCGCCTGGGCGACGACGAGGCCTGGATCGAGGCTCGCCCCGCGACTTCGCCCGTGGCCGTCTTCCGGTACAAGCTCGACTACGGGCGGGACAGCCCGATCGGACGGCAAGTCCACCAGACGACGCTATGCGCCGAGACGTTCCGCCGCGAGTTGGCGCCTTGCCGCACGTTCATGCTGAAGAAAGAGGCCGACTGGCTTTTGGCCCAGGGAATCGGCACCCGCGCTACGGCCAAGGACCTTCTCGTCTATGGCGACGACGGGCCGATCGACAACCAGCCGCGATTCGACAACGAATGCGCCCGGCACAAACTGCTCGACATGATCGGCGACCTGGCCTTGGCCCAGTGTGAACTCGTCGGTCAGTTCCATGCCTTTCGCAGCGGCCACCGGCTCAACGGGGAGTTGGTGCGGGTGCTGTTGCGGGAAACCGAAATCGTGCGCACCAGGAAACGCTGCGCCTAAGCCCAAGGAGCCGCGATCATGGCGACCTCCGTTGCCGACAACGTGTCCATCGATCCCCGCGCCCAGATCGACGACGACGTGGAGATCGGTCCCTTCTGCGTGATCGGCGCCCATGCCCGCATCGGCCGCGGCACGCGGCTGGAGAACAACGTCACCTTGATGGGCCGGGTGACCATCGGCCAATACAACCACCTCTACCCCGGCGTGGTCATCGGCGGCGAGCCGCAGGACATCAGTTACGCCGGCGGCGATACCCAGGTGATCATCGGCGACCACAACATCATCCGCGAGTGCGTCACGATCAACCGGGGATCGGAAAAGGAAGATGGCATCACCGCCATCGGCGATCACAACTTCCTCATGGCCTGCTGCCACGTCGCCCACGACTGCAAACTCGGCAGCCACATCATCATGACCAATGCCGCCCTGTTGGGCGGGCACGTGCACGTGCATGACCACGCGACGCTCTCCGGCGGCGTGGCCGTTCACCACTACGCCACCATCGGCAGCTACAGCTTTGTGGCGGGCCTCAGCGCGGTGCGCCACGACGTTCCCCCGTACATGCTCGTCGAAGGCTACCCGGCCCGGCCCCGGTGCATCAATGTCGTCGCCCTGAAACGCAATAACTTCCCCAGCCATGTAATCGACAGCCTCGCCGAGGCCCACCGGCTACTGTACCGGGCCAAGGTCGGCTTGGACCACGCCCGCGAGATCCTTCGCAGCAACGGCCACCTCTGCCCCCAAGTGAACTACCTCTTGAGCTTCGTGCAAGAGCAACATGAGGGCAAGCATGGACGCGGGCGCGAACGCCGCCGCGCCGCCTGAGGAGCACGGAGCAGGGAGCCGGGAGCACGGAGCACGGAGGAAGCCAGGAGGCGACGCGACAGCATAACAAACGGCGCCACCGGCCGCGCGTTCTCGCCAATCCCCAATCCCCCATCGCTGGCCTCCAACCATCAACCATCAACCATCAACCATCAACCATCAACCATCAACCATCAACCA
>DYLT01000115.1 GCA_020721945.1 Blastopirellula marina | reverse complement strand
GCGCGTGGTCATCGGCGGCGAGCCGCGCCAGGCCGAAGGGATAACCGTGCGCGAAATCCGGCCGCCGTTTCGCGGGCCGTATCCCAATCGGGCGAAGACCTCCAGCGGCGTGTTCCGCATCTTCGAGTACACGCTGGGCCTGCCCCTGAAGGACGATTCGTTCGCCTCGTGGGCGGCGGCCGACCAGAAGGCCCGCGCGCTGACGTACCACCCCGAGCAGCAGTTCACTTCGGACGTGCTCTTCACGGTTCCGCCCGACCCGGTGTACGGCACCGAGACGGCCGCCGAGGGCCAGGCGGTGGGGTCGCTGCCGTTGGGCGCGTTCCGTCCCAAGGGCGTGCCGCGTTTGTACTTGCTTAGCGGTGCGGCCGACGTAACCCGGGCCCAGGCCGCGACGCTCTTGCGGCCTGTCCATTTGATCGATCTCGGGGCACGGATCGGCGCGGCGGCCGCCGCGGAGGCGAAGCAATGGCCGGCGCCCTCGGGGGTGAAGCTGCCGGGCCAAGAGGCCCCGTCGCCGGCCGCCCCCGGCGACGTGCGCGAGTCGCTCGTGGGCGTGCGACCGGTCCAATCGCTTCCCGCCGTGGCGCAGGATTCCCGTCCCCTCCCCGTGCTCGGCCGCTACGACGTCGTCGTGATCGGCGGCGGCACGGCCGGGGCGCCGGCCGGCATCGGCGCCGCCCGGCAAGGGGCCCGCACGCTGGTGGTCGAGTACCTCTCGGGCTTGGGCGGCGTGGGCACGACCGGGGCGATCTCGTCATACTACTGGGGCAACCGCTCGGGCTTCACCAAGGAGGTGGCCGACGGCGCGACCACCTGGGTCATCGAGCGGAAATGCGAATGGTATCGCGCGGAACTCGAGAAGGCCGGTGCCGACGTGTGGTTCGGCGGCATCGGCTGCGGGGCCCTCGTCGACGGCAGCCATGTGACCGGCGCGGTCGTCGCCACGCCCCAGGGACGCGGCGTCGTGCTGGCCAAGGTCGTCATCGACGCGACCGGCAATGCCGACCTTGCCGCGCCGGCTGGCGCCCCCTGCGTTTACACCGACCACTCCGAGTTCGCCATGCAGGGCACCGGCCTGCCGCCGAGGCAACTGGGCGCTAGCTACACGAACACCGACTTCACGATCGTCGACGAGACCGACATGGTCGATCTCTGGCACGTCTTCTTGAAGGCCAAGGACAAATACCCCAGCGCCTTCGACCAGGGACAACTCGTCGATACGCGCGAGCGGCGGCGCATCGACGGCGACTTCACCATGTCCCTGCTGGACCAGATGAACGGCCGCACCTATCCCGATACGGTGGTCCTCGCGTACAGCAACTTCGATACGCATGGGTACACGGTCGATCCGTACCTGATGCTCGAACATCCCGAACACAAGGGCGTCTACGTCCATGTGCCTTACCGCTGCTTGCTGCCGAAGAACCTCGAAGGGCTCCTGGTGGGAGGCATCGGCATGAGCGTGCATCGCGACGCCCTGCCGCTGGTCCGCATGCAGCCCGACATCCAGAACCAGGGCTACGCGGCGGGCGTGGCCGCGGCGATGGCCGTCAAGAACGGTGTTCCCCCGCGCCGAATCGACGTGCGTGCCCTCCAGAAACATCTGGTCGAGATCGGCAATCTGCCCGAAAGCGTGCTTTCGGACAAGGATTCGTACCCTTTGCCGCCCGAGAAGATCGCCGACGCGGTGAAGCGGTTCGGCGCGGCGGAGGGGCAAGGCGCGGCCGTGGTGCTCGCCCACCCCCAACAGGCCCTGCCGCTGGTCCAAAAGGCGTATCTCGCCGCCGACGGAAAGGCCAAACTCGCGTACGCGAAGTTGTTGGCGGTGCTCGGCGACGCGACCGGGTGGGAAACCCTGGTGGCCGAGGTCGAACGGACGCCGGGCTGGGACACGGGCTGGAACTACCGCGGCATGGGCCAGTTCGGCTCGGCAATGAGCCCGCTGGACAACCTCCTGGTCCTCCTCGGCAGGACACGCAAGCCCGAGGCCGTGCCCTCCATCGTCGCGAAGCTCAAGCTGCTTAAGGCCGAAAGCGACTTTTCGCACCACCGTGCCGCAGCACTGGCGCTGGAGTGGATCGGCCACCCCAGCGCCGCACGCCCATTGGCCGAACACCTCGCCAAGCCGGGGATGACCGGCTTCGCCCACACCACGCTCGATCGGGCGCGCAAGCTCGAGGCGGGCGGCGACACCAACTCGGTGGTCACGCGGCGCGACTCGCTGCGCGAGTTGCTCGTGGCCCGAGCCCTGTATCGTTGCGGCGACCACCAAGGATTGGGCAGGAGAATGCTCCACGAGTACACCCAGGACCTTCGCGGCCACCTCGCCCGCCACGCCCAGGCCGTGCTCAACGAGCCGCGCAAGACGGGCCACGCGAACCCCTAACGACGGCCGCGCCACCTTCCGGCGCGGCGATGGCCTCGAGTGGAAGCACGTATGAGCCCGATGCGATGGTTCCCTGCCGCGGTTTGGTGGTTGGTCCCCTGGGCCCTGGCGCTGGCGGGCGATCTTCCGACCACGCCAAAGCGCATCCCGGTGATCGACTGCACCGACCTCTACCATCCGCACCAGGATGTGGGCGACAACTTCGACCTGATCGCGGCCTACGCCTTGCCGGAGGTGGATCTGCGTGCGGTCATTCTCGACGTGACCGAGCCGTACCGGCATGCGGTGGCGCATCACGAGAACCCGGCGTACCGCGACCCGACCGGCCCACGCGACCCTGGCTTCATTCCGGTGCTCCAGTTGAACTACCTCTTCGGCCGGAACGTGCCCTGCGGCACAGCGCCCTTTGCCCGGATGAAGTCGCCGGCCGATCCGATGCGCGACGCACCACCGTTCCAGCAGTTCGGCATCGACCTCATACTCCGAACGCTGCGCGAGAGCCAGGCGAAGGTCGAGATCGTTTCGTTCGGCTCGTGCCGGCCGGTGGCCGTGGCCTATAACCGCGAGCCGGCGCTGGTCCGCGCGAAGGTGCGCCGCGTGCACGTGTGCGCGGGCGCGTCGTCGCCCGATTATCTCGAATGGAACGTGATGCTCGACCCCCACGCCATGGTCCGTTTGTTGCGGTCCGACCTGCCGATCGCGCTGTACCCTTGCGCCACCAAGGACGGCCCGTTCGCCTACGGGCCGCATAACTGTTACTGGAAACTTCCGGACCTGCGATTCGTCGAGGGCATGGACCCGCGCCTGAGAAGCTACCTGGCCTTCGCGTTCGGCCGGTCGGCGCGCATGGACTTCCTTCGCTTCGTCGAGGGGCCACCACCGGAGGACATTCTCAAGCAGGTGTATCCGAAGCCACACCATGTGTGGGAGACGGCCGTGTGGGCTCAAGTGGCTGACCGCTGCCTGGTGCGCCGCGCCGAGGGCGTATGCCGCCTCGTGCCGCGGAGCGAGGTGCGGCCGGGCGATCGGGTCCTGCCGAACGTATTGCGTCCCTGCCGCTTGGAGGTGCGCGACGACGGCCTGTTCCGTTTCGAACTGACCGAGGGGCCGACGAACCTCTTGATCTACGACCGCGGCGATCCGTTCGAGAACGAGAACGCACTGCGCGAGGCCCTGCCAGAACTCTATGTGGGTTTTCGCACACGGTAGAGGACGGCGGCGAGCAACGGGGCAGGCACTATGCCATTAGCGAGTGGCATCAATATCCCTAAGCGAGTTATCCGAGCATCCCGTGGTGGCACCCGAGACCCGAATTCCTGTTTTTCTTCGTCTGAAGAGCCTTTGCGGCAAGGTGTTGCGTTGAGGCACCGTTCTTGCGCGAAATACCGCTTGCGGGCGGTCCGACGGTTTACCCGGTCTACGCGACCTTTAGCAGCGATCGCCACCCAAGCCGTGTGTTTCTCCCAGGAGATCCCGTGCAGGTGGGGGTATGGTGGCCGAACGGACCGATCGGCTGGTAGAATTTCGCGATGGCCGCTTTCGACGATGACTGCCGCGCCGCGTTGCGCGCCGCACGCAATGCCGATCGTGCCCGCCTATGAAACGGACCGACGACCGCAACCTGAGGGGCCTCGCTGCCCGGTATACGCGCCGGCAAGTGCGGCAGTTGACCGAGCAGATCGAGGGGATCCGCGCGGCCGAGGACATCGAGTTCGTGCATCGCGCGCGGGTGGCGTTGCGGCGGCTTCGGACGGCGTTGGCGGTCTTCGCCGAGGTGTTCGGCGCGGACCGGGTCAAGGCGTGGCGCAAGGCGTTGCGCGGCACGGCGCGCGACCTGGGCGACGCCCGCGATAAAGACGTTCAGATCGAGTATGCGCGGGCGATGTTGGCGGGGAATTGCGACCCCGCGGCGGTACTGGGGATCGCCCGGGTGCTGGTCCGGTGGGAGAAGAAGCGCGAATCGCTGCAACCGGTGGTTCTCCGCTCGTTGCGGCGGCTCTTGTCGTCCCGCGTGCTGCACGAGATCCTCGATGCCTGCCAAAAGCTCCGCGCGAAGGACCAAGGCAAGCGCGCGCCGGGCAGCCCTGCCGTGTACGCCCACGCCAGGGAGAACATCCTGGCCCGGTTCCAGGAACTGTGGTCCCACCGCGAATGCCTGGCCGATCCGTCGGATTTCCAGCGCCATCACGCGATGCGCATCGCGGCCAAGCGGTTGCGGTACACGATGGAGATCTACCGGGCGGAGTACGGGAGCCGGCTCGAGGGCGTGCTCGACGTCATGAAGCAGATTCAGGCGTACCTGGGCGACCTGCACGACTGCGACGTGTGGACGGTAGAACTCGGCAAGGCCCTCGACAAGGAAGCGAAGCGCCTGGCGGCGCGGTACGGACACCCAGGCCCGCTGCCGCGCTTGGAAGCGGGCTTCCGCTATCTTCAGGAAGAGCGCAGCACGCGGCGGCGCCAGGTGTTCGACGCCCTGGTGCGGTACTGGCGGGGGCTGACCGAGGCGGGATTCTGGGACGAGTTGGGGGAAGCCGTCCAACCGCCGTTCGGGCCCGAGCCCGAAGTGGCCGCAAGCGCGGCGTCGCCTACGGCGGACCAGACCGCGAGTCCGGTTTCGGGCGTGGCGGGCAGTCCGCCGGCCGGCGCGACGGGTTCGCCGGCCGTCGGCGGAGACGGCCGGTCGCCCACCTCACCCGCCCGAAAAGAGACCCGGAAACCCCCGGCAGGCTGAAAGGCAACCCCGGCGCGGCACATGGACCACGTGCCCTTGCGGTCATGGAAACCACAGCACCCGACAGCACGGCAGGCGCACGCGTGGTGGCGGCCATCGACCTGGGGGCCAACTCCCTTCGCATGGCGATTGCGGAGGCCTTCCCCGACGGCCGGATCGAGATTCTCGAACGGCTCCATCGCGCGGTGCGCCTCGGGCAGGACACCTTCCGCCGGGGTCGTCTCGGCGCCGGTGCGATGCGCGCGGCCGTGGGGGTCCTCCGCGAGTACCGCCGGATGCTCGACCTGTACCAAGTCGAGCGCATCCGCGCGGTGGCCACCAGCGCCGTGCGCGAGGCGAGCAACGCCGACAACTTCATCAACCGGGTCTTCATGGCCACCGGCTTGAACCTCGAGATCATCGCCACCTCCGAAGAAAGCCGGCTGACCGTCTCGGCCGTGTGCCGGGCCGTGGGCGACTCCCTGGGAATCAACCGCGGGCAAACCCTCATCGTCGATGTCGGCGGGGGAAGCACCCTGTTGACCTTCCTGGGCAATGGCGAAATCGAGACCTCAGTCAGCCTGCGCCTGGGGTCGATCCGGTTGCAGGAAGTGCTCTTGACCAGCGAGGAACCCCCAGAGCGCTCGGCCGATCTGCTCCGTAGCCACATCGCCACGGTGATCGGTTCGGTCCAAAGCTCGCTGCCGTTCGGGGGACTCCAATCGTTCCTGGCGGTCGGGGGCGATGCCCGCTTCGCCAGCCGCGAGGTCGGTCAACCGACCGACTCGGCCGACTTGGTCCTCGTCGAACGCGCCGACCTCGACAAACTGATCCGCCGCTGCGAACGACACACCCCCGAGGACCTGTCGAAACACTACGGGCTGCCCTACGCCGAGGCCGAGACCGTGGTGCCCGCGCTGTTGGTCTACCAGCACCTGCTCCGGCTTACCGGCATCCAGCAAATGATCGTGTCGCGGGTATCGATGCGCGACGGGCTGTTGCTCGAACTCGCCCAGCGCGTGACGGGCCGGGAAGACCAGGCGCTGACCGAAGGGGTCATCCATTCGGCCCTGGCCATTGCCGAGAAGTACCGCGTGAATCTGGCGCACGCGAAAAACGTGGCCGAACTCTCGGTGCGGTTATTCGACGATCTGGAGCAGGACCACGGGCTGGGTCCGCGATATCGGCTGCTCTTGCACGTGGCCGGGCTGCTCCACGAGGTGGGGTCCTTCGTCAGCAGCCAGGCCCACCACAAACACAGTTACTATCTGATCGCGCACTCCGAGATCTTCGGCCTGAACCGCGCGGAGATCGAGTTGGTGGCGCACATCGCCCGCTACCACCGCCGCAGTCCCCCCAAGCCCTCGCACGCCGAATACATGGCCCTGCCTCGCGAGTCGCGGATCGCCGTGAACAAGCTGGCCGCCATCCTCCGGGTGGCCGACGCGCTGGTCCGAGGCCCTGGCCACCCGCTCGAACAACTCCGCTTCGAGCACGGCGACGACGAGCTATTCGTTTACGTGCCCAGCCTGCCGGAGTTCATGCTCGAACAGCGGGCCCTGGCGGTCAAGGGCGACATGTTCGAAGAGGTGTATGGAATGCGGTTGAGACTGGAGGAGGGATGAGGCGCGAGGGACGAGGGATTGGGATTCGTCGCCCTCGCCGTGCGGCTGGCGGTGAGAATCGCGAATCTCCGATCTCCAATCTCCAATCCCTGATTTGCAATCCCCGATCCCTCGCCCCGGAAAGGCACTCGCATGACCAAGCTTGATCTCAAGTCGCCCGAGCTGTACCTCAATCGCGAGCTGAGCTGGCTGGAGTTCAACGACCGGGTGTTGCGCGAGGGTTTGTCGGACGACGTGCCGCTGTTGGAGCGGCTGAAGTTTCTGGCGATCGTCAGCTCGAACCTGGACGAGTTCTACATGATCCGGGTGGCCGGGCTGATGCAGCAGCGTTCGGCCGGGGTGACCGCGCCCGACGTCTCGGGGCTGACCCCTGCCCAGCAACTCTCGGCCATCAGCGCACGGGCGCACCGGATGGTCGCCGAGCAGACGGAGGGAATTCGGCGGGCGCTTGGCGAGCTTGCCGAGCGGGGGCTTCGCGTGCTCGAGCGGGGCGATTGGACGGGCCCGGAGCGGAAGCTCCTCCGCACGCGCTTTACCCGCGAGGTGCTCCCGGTGCTGACGCCCCTGGCGGTCGAAACCCTGCAACCTTGCCCCGTGCTGCCCGGATTGCGGCTCCATGTGGGGCTGGTCGTCCGGACGAAGCGAGACGATCCCATGCACGAGATGATCGTGGTGGTCCGCGTGCCCGGGATGGCGCGGTTCGTGGAGCTGCCGACGGAGGACAAGCGGTCGGTGCGCGTCGCGCGGCTGGAGGACGTGATCGCCGACGGGGCGGACATGCTGTTTCCCGGGTGCGAGGTGCTGGGCACGGCCGTGTTCCGCATTACCCGCGATGCCGACATCGAAATTCAGGACGACGACGCCAGCGACCTGTTGCACACGGTCGAGCAGGCGGTTTTGGCGCGGCGGCGGCGCGCGGCGGTCCGGCTGGAGGTTTCTGCCGGGGCCGATCCGCGGATCGTCGGCTGGCTCCGCCAGCACCTCGAGATTCACGAGGAAGAGACGTTCGAGATCGACGGGATGATCGACGCCACGGCACTGTTCGGCCTGGCGGCGCGGCCCGGCCTCGAATCGCTCGCCGCGCCCGAGTGGCCCCCGCAACGCCCGCAGGACCTGCTGGGCGTCGAGGAGGACGAGGTCTGGGACGTGCTTCAGGAGCGCGACGTGCTCTTGTTCCACCCCTACGAGAGTTTCGAGCCGGTCGTTCGGCTGGTCGAGCTGGCCGCCGAGGATCCCCAGGTGGTGGCCATCAAGCAGACGCTTTACCGCACCAGCGGCGACTCGCCCATCGTCAAGGCGCTGGAGCGAGCGGCGGCCAATGGGAAGGAAGTGACCGCGCTGGTCGAATTGAAGGCCCGATTCGACGAAGCCCGCAACGTGGTATGGGCCCGCCGCCTGGAGGACGCCGGGTGCCACGTGGTCTACGGCATCGTGGGCCTGAAGACCCACGCCAAGGCCCTCTTGATCGTGCGCCGCGAGGCTTCCCGCATCCGGCGGTACGTCCACCTTTCGACGGGCAACTACAACGACCGCACGGCGAGGCTCTACTCCGACGTGGGCCTTCTGACCGCCAACCGCGACATCGCCGCCGACGTGGCCGCGCTGTTCAACCTGTTGACCGGCTATTCGGAGGCCGTGGGCTGGTCGAAACTGACCGTCGAGCCGGGGCTGCTCAAGGAGCGGTTCATCGAACTCATCGAACGCGAGGCCAACGTCTCGACGCCCGACCGGCCCGGCCTGATCATGGCCAAAGTCAACTCGCTTCAAGACCGCGAGATCATCCGCGCGCTGTACCGGGCGTCGCGGGCGGGCGTGAAGATCCAGCTCAACGTGCGCGGCATCTGTTGCCTGCGCCCCGGCATGCCCGGCGTCTCGGAAACCATCGAGGTCCGCTCGATCGTCGACCGGTTCCTCGAGCACGCGCGGATCTTCTATTTCCAGAACGGGGGGCACGACGAGGTCTATCTGTCCAGCGCCGACTGGATGCATCGCAACCTCGACAAGCGCCTGGAGATCATCTTTCCGGTGGTGGCGCCGAACCTCCGGCGCCGGCTGATCGAGGTCCTGCGCGTGTACTTTGCCGACAACGTGAAGGCCCGCCAGCTCCAGCCCGACGGGACCTATTGCCCCGTGCCCCGCGACGATCCTCCCGTCCGCGCCCAGGAGCACTTTTACCGCGAGGCGGTCGAGGCGGTCCACGCGGCGGAGCGCTCGGGTCTGCGATTCCAGCCGCTGACTCCGCCGAAGGAGGCATGAGCCGCGCCGTCATCGTTCACGGGGGCTGTCCCTTCGGGCGCCAGGGGAAAGGCACGTCTTCCGGCCGGCCAGGAGCGAGAAAGAACCGGTCTCCCCTCAGACGATCCACTTTTTTCGGTAGGTCTTTTGGATCAGGGGCTCGGCTTCGGGCACGCCCTTGGCCCGCAGCGCCGCGCCGTCCCAGTCGATCGGGCGTCCGAGGCGCAGGGCGAGAATGCCCGGCAGGTACGCCTCGCTGACTCGCGCGCCGGTTTCGAAATCCGACCAGGTGGCCGGGCCGCCCTGGCACGCCCGGAGCCATTCGAGCACGTGATGGTCGCCCTCGATGCGCGGCAAGAGGACCGGCAAGGCTTTGGCCGCTTCGTGGTCGAGCACGCCGCGCCACTGTTGGTCGCCGGCCAGGCGCAAGAGGCCCTCGCCGCCCCATCCGCCGGCGTAGAGTTCCCCCCGGTCGCCCAGGAACAGGCAGCCCATGTTCGGCACCTTGCCGCTGACCGATTTCAGGTTCGCAGTGATCTCGGGGGGTGGATACGCGCCCCCATCGCTCCACCACAGGGTGACGGGGGGCAAGTCGCCGCGTGCCGGGTAGTCGAAGCGGAACTTGCCGAACTGGGGATAGGTCTCCTTGATGGGTTCCCGGATCTCGGCCTCGACGCGGACCGGGGGCCCCAGCCTCAGCGCCCGGACCGGCAAGTTGAACGTGTGCGCCCCCTGGCCGGCGAGCATCCCATTGCACAGGTCGAACCAGTTCTGGAATCGCAGGCAACCGGGGTGGTACACGTTGCGCTTGAACGGCCGCAGCGGCGCGGGACCGAGCCAGAAATCCCAGTGGAGGCCGGCCGGCACGGGATCCTCGCCTGGCGGCCGGTCGTGGCTGGGCGGGTTGGGTCCATACCCGTCGCACCACAGGTACACCCGGCGCACCGGCCCGATCAGCCCCGCCTGGAGGATCTCGACCGCGCGGCGGAACGCCTTGCTGCTGCCGCCTTGCGTGCCCGTCTGCGTGGCGACGTTGCATTTCGGGACCAAGTCGATCAGTTCGCGGGCCTCAGCCAGTTTGTGGACCAGCGGCTTCTCGCAGTACACGTGCTTGCCGGCCTTCATCAAGGCCACGGAGATCGGGGCGTGCCAGCGGCTGCCCGTGGCCACGATCGCCGCGTCGAACGTCTTGCCCGCGTCGAGCAGCTTGCGGTAGTCGTTGTACGAGGCGGCCTTTTCCATCGCGGCCGCCCCGCCTTCGTGTTTCTCGGCGAGGAACTTCCGGGCCGCGGCAAGTTGCGACTGGTCCACGTCGCACAGGGCGACCAGGCGGTGCCCGAGGCGCAGCACCTCCAGCGCGACGTAGCTTCCACGCCCGCCAGCGCCGATCAACGCGACGTTCAGCTTCGCGCCCGGCGGCGCGGCCAAGAGATCGCGGGTCAGCCCAGGCGCGGCAAATCCGACCGCGGCGAGCGTCTTGAGAAACCGGCGGCGAGCGACGTGGCGTGGGCGGTTCATGATCGTCCTCCGAGGTTTGCTGTCAGGCGGTTGACCGGCGGTCAAGCCACGCTACAGTAGACCCCAGAATACGCCCCGCGGCAATCAGGAGCAACCATCATGTCCCTTGGCAAGCGGATGCAAGGCAAGCGGGTCCTGGTGACGGGCGCCGGCACGGGGATCGGACAGGGCATCGCCCGGGAGTTCTGGCGCGAAGGGGCCGCCGTGGCCTTGCACTACTCGCACAGCCGCGACGGCGCCATGGCGGTGGTCGACGAGGCGCAGCGGGCCGGCGCCCAGGTGACCGCCCTCCAGGCCGATTTCACCGAACTCGATTCCGCCGTCTGGATGGCCGAGCAGGCGGCCGCCTTCCTCGGCGGGATCGACGTTCTGATCAACAACGCGGGCATCACGATGAACCGGCCTTTCCTCGAGGTCACCCCCGACCAGTTCGACACGGTCTATGGGGTAAACATTCGGGCGATGTACTTCGTCACCCAGGCCGTCGTCAAACGCATGATCGCCCAGGGCGGCGGCGCCGTGGTCAACCTCACGTCGATCCACGCCTACGAGGGTTACCAGGAGCACACGGTCTATGCGGGCACGAAGGGGGCGATCGTGGCGTTCACGCGGTGCCTGGCGGTCGAGCTGGCGCCCAAGGGCATTCGCGTCAACGCGATCGCGCCCGGCGCGATCGAGGTTCAGGCCCATCACGAGGTCCTTCCCGACTACGACGCCGCGGCGATGGGCCGGGTCATTCCCGCCGGCTTCGTCGGCCAGCCCCACGATATCGCCAAGGCGGCCATGTTTCTCGCCTCGGACGACGCCCGGTACATCGTCGGCCAGACCCTCATCGTCGACGGCGGAACCACCGCGTGGATGCCGTTCGGCGACGGCTTCCGCCAGCCCGTCGGCGGCCAGTTCGGCAAGCACTACGTGCCGGGACTCTGACGGCCTAGAGCCCCCGAATCATATACGCCTGGAGGATCCCCGATTCGTCCGAGTTGAAGAAGGCCATCGTGCCGTCAGGCGAGAGGAACGGATGGATGTGGGCGTGCTTCGCGCAGGACGACCGGGGATACACGAGGTGGCGCACGTGGTGCATCGGGTCCTTGCCGGGCTCGCCCAGCTCGGCCAGGTAGAGGTGCGCCTCGCGGTTGAGCGTTCCCCCGTCGGAGATCAGCCGCTTGCCGGCCAGATCGGTGGCGAAGTGGTAGAAGTGCGGATTGGGGAAGCTCCGGCTGAGGTCGTTGCGCACCCCACCCGGCGTCTTCAGGCCCACGTGCCCGGCGTGCGGGGCGGCCCGGCCCTCGATGAGCTGGGCCTCGGGCGGCTTGCGCGTGCCGGTGCTCGTGATGGCCCAGGCGCTTCGCCCCCGCCAGCACTGATGCCCCTGGCAGGCCTCGTTGCCGTCGCGCCCCCACGGCATGTTGCGGAAGTGGGTGCCGTCGTCGCGGATCACGTGGATGTCGGCCCCTTCGCCTCCCACCAACCGCGCGATGCTCCCCTTCGCCGTGGCCACCGAACCGTGGTTCTCCTGGATCAGCACGTCGTGCGATTCCTCGGGATCCGTCGAGCGGCTGTACTGCGGGTGCATGTTGCACCAGGTCGGCCCGGAAATCGCCAGGCTGACCGATGCTCGCTCGATGTCGAACACCAGCAGGCCGAACGGCGCGGCCTCGGTCTTCCCGT
Organism: Blastopirellula marina; assembly: GCA_020721945.1. Lineage (GTDB taxonomy): Bacteria > Planctomycetota > Planctomycetia > Pirellulales > Thermoguttaceae > JANLFZ01. Next base: position 2,374 of record DYLT01000115.1, on the reverse strand, counting down.
CGCCCAAGAATGCCGAGATGGCGATCCGCTTGCCGTCCGACGAGATGCTCGACAGCGGGTAGATGCCACTGGGGCGGAACTTCGTGCCGGGAATCGGCGCGTCGAGCACGACAAGCGTCTGCCGGTCCGTGCCGTCGAGCCGAACCCGCTTCAGCGTCAGCCGCCCACCACCTACCTCGGTCTCGTTGACGAAGTAGTAGCAGTACGCTCCGTCGGGCGAGACCGAGGCGCCGGTGGCGCCCAGTTCGTCGGTGAGCGGGTGAAGCGAACCGCCCTCCTCGAGATCGCAAAGCAGGTAGCGGTGCTTGGGGTCGTTCTTGCTGCTGCCGTGCGCCGTGGCCGAGCGGTGGAGCACCAACCGCTTCGAATCGAGCGTGAAAATCTGCGCCTCCATGTAGAGGTGCGAACTGGGCACGTCCGGCTCGCTCGTCAACTGGAACACCTCGATGCCCTTGGGCGAGTCGCGATCGAGCAGGTCGGGCCGGGGTTTGGGACGGGCGGGCTTGGAAACCGCGACCGCCGCCGGCGCCCCCACCACGAATTGCCGCGCGGCGCAAACCGCCGCGCTGCCCAGCGCCACGCGCCGGGCGGCGGCCAGGAATCCCCGCCGAGTGACGGGGCCAACCCAACGGCATGTCTTCGTCTGGGCCATGCGTTGTTCCCTCCAGAAAACCAAGTGGTTGTCGGTGCCCACGCCTTCCGGCGCGACACGGCGGCACGCGCCCCCCGGGCACGCGGGGGACGCTCGATCCGTCAAGGTACGCGACCGCGACCCCGGCGCGAAGCCTTGCATCGCCAACGGGGGGAACTATAATGCCGGGGGTCACGTGTTGCCCGGGCGCACCTTGGGGAGCCCTACCATGAACGAACCACGCAACGGTGCTTTGCGCCGCGTCGCCTGGTCGGAACTGTTTCCTTGGTTGATCATCGCGCGGTGCTTCCGGATCGCCATCCAGTTGCGATTGCTTCTGGCCGGGGCCCTGGGTACGGTGCTGACGTTGGCGGGTTGGTCGGCCTTCACCCTGGTATTTCTCGGCCAGCGGGACTTGCCGGAGACGCTGGGCGGGCCTAGCCCCTGTCCGTGGCTGGCCGCCGCGGCCGCCATCCCCGACGTCTACGCTCGACCCGCGCCCCGAGCGGCCGGCGAGACGGCCGAGGCCCCCGCGCGCGACCCCTTGGCCGGATCAGGCCAGCCAGGCGTTCGGGTGGGCTGGGCCGTCGCGGGCGGTTCGCTCGCCGCCCCGCTGGACTGGGCCTGGGGGCAAGTCGCCCGGCCGTTCCGGCAGATGTTTGCCGCCGACGTCGGCTTCGGAACGTTCGTGTTTTTCTTGGGCTGCGGCTTGTGGGCCCTGGCGGTCTGGTCGTTCTTCGGCGGCGTGATCAACCGCGCTTGCGTGTACGAACTGGCGACCCACGAGCGGCTGGGACTCGGCGCGGCCGTCCGGTTCGCCGTCGGGAAGTGGAGCGCCTACGCCTGGGCGCCGTTGGTGCCCCTGTTGGGAATCTTCGCCGTCAGCCTGCCGGTGATGGTGCTCGGGCTGTTTCTTCGGGTCTCGCTGGGAGTGGTCCTCGCCGCGATCTTCTGGCCGTTGGCCTTGCTGGCCGGGTTTCTGCTGGCCCTGATGGCCATCGGGCTGTTGTTCGGGTGGCCGCTCTTGTGGTCCGGAGTCAGTTCGGAGGGCACCGATACGTACGATGCCATCGGCCGCGCCTACAGCTACACCTATCAACGGCCGCTCCACTACCTGTTCTACGCGGCGGTGGCCGCCGCGATCGGGGCGCTGGGTTGGGTCGCGGTCTCGTGGTTCTTCGCCGCGATCGTGCGCATGACCTACTGGGCCGCCAGTTGGGGAAGCGGCCTCGAAGCGGTCGCCCGGGTTGCCACGCCGGGCGAGACCGGCGTCGTGGCGGCGTTCGGCGCCGGGCTGTTGCGGTTCTGGACGGAGTGCGTGAGACTGCTGGGCGCGGGATTCTTGGCCAGCTATTTCTGGAGCGCGGCGGCGGCCGTCTACCTGCTGCTTCGCCGCGACGTGGACGCCACGGAAATGGACGAGGTGTTCGTGGCCGAAGAGCCCAGTCAACTGCCCGCCCCGCTCCCCGAAATCACGACCGACGCGGCCGGCGCGCCCGTGCTCGAGCCCAAGCCCGAAGACCAGGAATAAGCCCCTTCCCGGGAACCCGCCGATGCGGTCTGGCAGCGCCGAGACGGAGAGACCTGGGCCGGCGGCCGGCCCCTCGGCGCGGCCCGGGCGGCCGTGGCTTGGCCCCGTGGCCGTCGCGCTCTTGGCCACGGTCGCCACGCTGGTGACGCTCGCGCCGGAGTCCGGCGGGCCCGGCATCCCCTGCGACGAGCCGTACCAGGTGGCCTACGGCA
>DYLT01000499.1 GCA_020721945.1 Blastopirellula marina | reverse complement strand
CTTCTCCACGAAGATTGCCGAGCAGTATTTCCGCCTCTGCCGCGAGGCGGTCAAGGCCGTCGCCCCAAACCAGCTCTACTTGGGTTGCCGATTCGCCTGGGTGAACGACCGGGCCGTGCGGGCAGCGGCCTACGCCGCCTATGTGCGAAGCGGACTGGCCAACCCGTGCATCGTCGGCACCCACTGGTTCCAGTTCGGCGACCAGGCGACCACGGGCCGAGGCGACGGCGAGAACTACCAGATCGGCCTGGTCGATATCTGCGACACGCCCTATCCCGAGACGATCCAGGCCGTGCGCGACGTGGGCCGCACGATGTACCGGTATCGGATCGAGGCGAAGTGAGTCGCACCGACCGACCGCCCACGGCCCGCGCCGCGCGCGCCCGGCGCTACATTTCCTTCAGGATCTCGTGGAAGGTTTCGACGACGAAATCGGCCACCTGGCGATCGGCGGCCAGGGCGAGCTTGGTGAGGATCGTACTGTGTCCTTCGTGATACGCGTGGACACGCACCCATAGCCCGCGCTCGATCGCGCGGCGATGGAACTCCAAGGCGTCGGCCACGCGGTGGAACTTCACGCCGGCCAAGAGCCCCTTCCCCCGGATGCCGACCAGCCGGTCGGGAGCGGCGGCGGCTAACTCATGGAGGCGGTCGACATAGTGCTGGGCGAGGGCGCCGATAGGCTCGCGATGGGCCTCGACCAGTCCCAGGCATCCCAGTCCGGCCACCGCGGCCAGCGGCGCATTGCCGTTGGTGCTGATCGCGTCGTACTGGGCCAGCCGATCGTATCGCCGCCGGTAAAGGATCGCCGAGAGGGGGTGCAGGCCCGAGGTCATCCCCTTGCCCACGACCACCACGTCGGGCACGATCCCGTACTGCCGGAACATGAACACCTCGGGACACCAGAAGCCGGTCTGGATCTCGTCGATCACCAGAAGGGCATCGGCCGCGTCGCACAGGCGCCGCGCCTCGCGCAGGTACTCGGCATCGAGCACGATCGCCTCGCGGTTCATCAGAATCGGCTCGGCAAACATCGCCGCGACCCGGCCGCGATGGGCAGCAAAGGCTTGGCAAAGCCCTCGAAGATCGTTCGGCTCGACCTCGACGCACTCGATTCCGCCGAAATAGCCAGCCCACATCCCGCGCATCCGCTGGGCAAGGAAATCGGTCCCGTGGTAATTGCCGGCCAAGGCCACCAGCACGGGCGTTGCCCCGGGCCGAACCACCTCGTGGTGTTTTAGCGCGAGCTTCAGCGCGCTGCTGGCCCCTACCGACCCAGTGCAGATGCCCAACAACACCGTGTTCAGGGCGTTGGGGTCTTCCCGGAGGTCCGCCGCAGGCGCGCGGCCGTTGGCGACTTCAACCAATCGCTCCGCAAGCCGTTTGACCGTGGCGCCTGGAATGTTGCTGTGGTCGTCCCAAACCACGCCGCTTCCCATCGCCTCGCGCACCAGGGCCGTCAACTCCGGATGATCGTACCCCCAGGTCACCTGGTAGTGCCCCGCCGTGCAGTCGAGAAAGAGCTTCCGTTGTTCGGTGAGGTAGAACACGCCCTTGCCGGTGAGCAAGTCGTCGGGCGGCGCAGCGACGTCGCCCCGGTAAGACGCCTGGAAGAACCGCTTGTCGAGGTGCTCGACCCCCGGCACCTCGGCGATCGTCTGACCCACGCGACCGAGCAACTCGGCCGTGCCGTGGCCGCCGAGGAACTCTCGCGCTGCCTGCATCGCCTTGGTAATCGCCGCCCCGCGCGGACCAAGCAGCGCGGAAAGCGTCACGGCGGGCTTGCTCGATGCTTCGCTCATGGCTGTCCTTCACCTTTCGCTTGCTCGCCTCCCGAGGTCTTCCTTGGGCGCCAGCTCCGGCGACGCGCACGACTCGACTGCTATGGTATTGGCGCAAGCCCCAGACAACAAGAGATTTCTCGTGTTCTGAATCAGTCGGAAATAGTAGTGGGTGCTCTGCACCCACGCGCATTGGCGATCGTGGACATGGAAAGCGCACGGCACAAGGCGTCGCGTTCGGGCCGGTTCGCGTGGGTGCAGAGCACCCACCTGATATGGTTGGACCAGTCAAGGGTGAAATTTGGATTTCGTCTGGATTCCATGGGGACGATTCCTCGGGGAGAGGAGAAGTCCTGGG
>DYLT01000114.1 GCA_020721945.1 Blastopirellula marina | reverse complement strand
CAGGTGGCCCCCTTTTCGCCGCCCGCCCTGGCCCCCTTTCTGCTGCTCATCGCCACCTACCGGCGGAATCCGCGATGAGGACCGCCCCGGCAATTCCGCGGGGGTCGGCCGTCGTGGCGGGATCTCCAGGCCCCGTTCGCGTAGCACTTTTCCAATCGCCTCCGCCAGCAACACTACCCGGGAAATGTTCGCCTAGTCCGGGCTCACATGGCAGGCGCCCATGTGAGCCTCCCATGTGAACCCCCCGCGCATGGCTCAGGACCATGTGGGAGCAATCCCTTGGAGGTTCGAGTCCTCTCGAGCGCATTCGGTTGGGTAGCCAGGCGGCGGAACTCAAGCTCGGTCCGGTTTCCGGAAGCCGAAAGGCCCTGTCGGCTGGCGGCAGAACCTGGCACTTGACCGGAGCTTTCTTGGTTGGCCGGCGAGATCGTCTTGCCCTGGATGGCCCGAGGCATCATGCGCCGGGCGCGAAGCTGGGCGACCCGGGCTTGAGGTAGGGCCTAAGCGTCTCGAAGCGGTCGTCGATCTCGGCCATGTCCTCCTTGGTCAGGTTCAACTCCGAGAATTTGGGCGAGGCGTGGATCGTGTTGCCGGGTCCGTAGTGACGCGAGACCATGTTCCGGAAGATGCCCCGTTTCTTCCAGAGGTACAACTGGAAGCCTCGCAGCGAGCCGCCGGGATGCGTCTCGGCCAGGTTGGTCATCAAGAGGAACTTGCTGTAGGCGTCCTTCAGGGTCGCTGGGTCCGAGCCACTCTGTTGGAGCTGCCAGATCCGCGTGAGGAGGTCCGCGAACACGGCACGTTCGGTAATCAGGCCTTCGGTACCGAGGCGCGACTCGTAGAGCCAGCCGAGCCCGCCGCGGGCGCTGAAGACGCGGCGGATGGGCGGACGCGCTTGGAGCAGGGCGCGCGTGCGAGGGATGACGGGAGCCGCCTCCTCCTTGATGTACCCGAACTGCGGAAACGCCTTGGCCAGTTCGACGAGGAGTTGCACCGAGGGGACGGGCCCCTTGTAAGCGACACCGCCGGTGGTCTGAAGGATCACGGGCCGCTGCGCGACGGCCGCCAACGCGCGCCAGTATTGCCGTAGATCGTCTTCGGTCCTGCCCGAGTCCGGCGGGCGCGAGATGATTGCGGCCGGCGCCAGCGTTTCGGCGTGCCGCGCAAAGACGAGCATTTCGGCCGTGTTCTTTCCTTGGACGCCAAGGCATAGCGCCGTGCGGAGGTGGCGAGCCGTCTTGGCCAGGACCTCCATCCCCTGGAGTTTCTCGTCGGTCGTCAGCAAGTCGACGCTGTCGCCCGACTGCGGCCAGATCATGCCCGGACATCCGCACCAATCGACGAAGCGGGCCTGGTTCGCCAGCGTCTCGAAGTCGACCGCGCCCGAGGCGGTGAAGGGAGTCGACAGGATCGGGAACGGCCCACGAATGGTCGGGTCTGCGCCGGCCGCGCCGACTTTCGTATTGGCGGAAGGCTCGCTTGCCCAAAGGGTCGTTTCGACCAGGAGGCCGGAAGCCCCGGCCATCGCCGCCCCGAGCAGGCTTCTTCGGGTCATCTGCTGCTGCGTGGTCATGGCATTCCTCGGCTGACGGATGGCATCGGATCGGCCAGGCGATCGGCATGGTTCGCCCGGCCACCGTCTTCTACGGCTGCTTCGAGGGCGGCCCAGCCCGTTGCCCGGCGCTGGGCTTCGGCCCGCGGATCGGGGCATCGAATGTCACACTCGGCCGGTCGGTCCACCGTTTTTCGCGATAGTGGTACGGTATGGCCACGAGCCGGTCTGACGCGATCCGGACGACCATCACCTCGCCGGTGCCGCTGGGGGTACTTCGTGCCGGGCAGGGCGTTCATCGCGTCAATCGCCGGCACGAGGTGCTTGGCGTCACCGCTGGTCTGGACGTGCTGGTCGGACCAGCCGAAGAAGGTGAGCCCCTCGTCGGCACGAAGGACGCCGCCAAGGGCCAGCACCACGATCAGGCTGGTAAGACGCTTCCCGCGACGCATGTCGGTTCGCTCCCAGGGTGCCCCGCTTGCGGTGCTTCGCCCGGCAACGATTCTAATTCGCGGCCGACACGCGTTCCATGCGTTGGAGGGTGTCGTCGACTTCCTCCGGTTTGAGCATGCCGACGGTAATCGCGTCGACCAGGCCGTTGGTGAAGACGTAGCGGAGCGAGGCGTCTTTCTCTTCGGGCTTGATGAGTTTTCCGGCGCCAAAGATTTTCATGCCAACGACGGCCTTGCCATTGGCCCGGGCGGTCTTGAGCACGCGGGAAACCTCCTCGACCGAGGCGTCGCAGGCGTACCGCTTGCCGCCCTTGTGGTTGATGCGGGCGAAGATGACGTCGACCCAGGGGTGCGCCGCGGCCACGCTCAGGGCGCCCAAGTCGTGGCACGAAACGCCCACCGCCCGGACCACGCCCTTTTGTTTCAGATCGGACAGGTCGTCGCGGATTCGGGCGTACTCGGTGGGCCAGCGGTCGTTCTGCATGCAATGGATGAGGCACACGTCGATCTGCTCGACGCCCAACTCGCGGCGGAAGCGGTCGATCTCTTCTTTCGCGCCGCCGGAGGGGGTAACCCAAGTCTCCTTGCGCGGCCAGAGCTTGGTCAACAGGGCGAAGCGGTCACGCGCACGCCCCCGGATCACGTCCTTGACGAACTCGTGCGAGCCGTAGAGGTCGGCCATGTCGATGAACCGAATGCCCTGGTCGAGGCTGCGCCGCAGCAAGCGATCGAAGGCGGCCTTGCCCTGGCGCGTGTGGGCCGACGAGTGGTTATAGCCGTTGAACCCGGTGCCCTGCGCCAGGCGCGTGACCTGGATGCCGGTCTTGCCCAGAGGCACCAGGTCGGTCCCCCGAAAGCTGGGGGCCGCGTTGGCGCACAGCCAACGTGGCGCCGCCACCATGCCAGCACCGACCAGGGAAGCCCGCAGAAAGTTACGGCGTGTGAAGCACTCCATAGAAATCCTCGTGCGAAGGAAGGTCGTGCAGGAGGGAATCGAAATCGAAAACGTCCCTTGATTGTACGGCGAACCGGTCGTGCGGGCCACGCCGGGTCTTACCTCTGGCCCGGCGATCGTTCATGTTGGCCCAACGCTTTCCTTCACAGGCCCTCCCCATCGGTGGTCCCTTTCCCTCCGGAAACCGGTCACCCGGATCGCATCGCCGGGAAGCAGGTCCACCAGGGCGTAGGCGTTGTTCTCGGGGCCGGTGCCTTCGACCGCGGCCTTCAGCGTCATGTACCGAACGCCGCAGATTTCCTTGACGTCGCCGCCATGCTCGTGCCCCTGGAAGACTCCAGCACCTTGCCGCATTCCTCGAGCAGCTTGCGCACGTCGGGGGCGTTCCGCACGCCATATGGGGGCGTTGCGTCGAGAACAACGAGGCGGTAGCCGGCGGCGTCGAAGGAATAGAACGACGATTTCTGGCCGACGATGTCTAGGAATTCGGGTTTGGTCAGGCGGTCGACCCCGTGGTTCCCCAGCACGCAATGACGCGGCCCAGGAAACCGCGCGAACGTCTTGGCGATCCGGCGGAGGTGGCCTTTCTCGGCATCGACCGACGCGCCGGTGTCGATCAGATCGCCCAAGTCGATGACGCAGTCGGCCTTGCTTCGAACGAATTGGTCGAGCGCCTCGGTCAGCTTGGCTTCCGATTGCCGGCTGTAGCGCGTGCCCGCCGGCGGCGCCTCGGCATAGTGGACATCGGTGAGAGCCCCGATACGCAAGACGGGGTTGGCGCGGTCCGGCTCGCTGCCTCCGCCAGGCCGGGCATGGCCAAAAGCCCGGGGCTTTGCCAGAGAAACCCGCGGCGACTCAAGACGCGCGATCGACGGTCGTGGCGTGTGGCTTCCATGACGACGATTCTTGATTCGGGCCGCTCTGACGCTGGGCGGCGGCGAGCAGGCGGTTTCGATGTGCGGCGACATACTCCGACGGACCGCCCATGCGGTCCACCGCGGCCGCCAAATCGCCGGGGGCCAACATCTCGATGGCTCCCCAAGGGCAGAGGAGCAAGGTGTAGGGGTCGGCCTTCTTGCCGGGCAATCGAACGCACAGCTTACAGCCAATGCAGCGGTCCCAATCGACCTCGCACCAGATCGGCAGCGGCACGCCGGTTTCCGCCTGGGCAAACCGGACCCGCGCAATGGCCTCGGTGGGGCAGACCTCGATACACGCCCCGCACCCGGTGCACCGGTCGGCGTCGATCACCGCCAACCATCTGGGGGCCTTGGTTCGAATGTACCGTGCGGATGGAGGCATAGCCGGTCGCGAGGAAGTTTCAGGGACCTCTCGATGCGCGGACGGCCAGGAGCGTCAGAAACACGATCCACGCCGCGACCGCCATCGCCGCCAGGATCAACCACACCTTGTTCCGCCGGGTGGGGCCGGGTCCCGCAAGGCCGCGACGCGACGTACGCTGGGGACCGCACGCGGCTGGCGCGGGGGGCTGGGACGGTTCGTGCGTGGGATTTCTCCGGCGAGACATATCACTCGGGGAGCGTGATCCGGAACTCGTGCTGGAATGCCGCGTCGAAGTCGTACTGGTCGTGAAAGTCCTCGCGCCGGTCGTCGGGCGTCTTCTGCATCCAACCGATGCGAATCAAATTGAAGACGATCTCGCCAAAGTCGTCGGTCGAATGGACTCCCCAACTGTTCAGCACCGTTTTGGCCATGAAACCGTACTCGCGCAGGGCGTACTGGCGAATGGCCTCGCACAACTCCTGGCCCGTGACATGCCGTTGCGGCCGGCGCGACGCCTCATCCTCTTCGTGTTCCGAGGCCGATTCGCTGAGGCGCTCAGCGCCCATGCCCAGTTCGCGGTGGGCATAGGCCAGGGCTTTCCAGACGAACTCGTAGGCGTCGCGCTGGTATCGGCGGTCCGAAGCCATCAGGCGGCTGAACGGATCGATCGGGTCGCTCATGGGGTCTTTTCAGTGGGGGTTGGCGCGTTGGTCGAGGTGCCGGTCCGGTCCCGAGCCACGAGGTTCGAGAGGCAAACCAGCTTGCGCCGCCGGTCTTCGGTCTCGACCAGCACCTGCGAGGCCAGGATCTCGTGCCCGACCACCTTGGCTCGCCCCTCGGCGGTGGTCACCAGGGAGCCGATGGGGGGAAGGTCGTGCTGCAATCGCTCGTACATTTCGTATTCATACCGAAGGCAGCACTTGAGCCTGCCGCAGCGGCCCGAGATCTTCGTGGGGTCGAGCGTCGCCTTCTGGAGTTTGGCCATCTTCATCGACACGGGCGGCATCTCGGTCAGGTGCGTGTTGCAGCAGACATCCTTGCCGCAATCGCCGAAGTCGGCCATCAGTTTGGCCTCGTCGCGCACGCCGATCTGCCGCATCTCGATGCGGGTTTGGAACTCGCTGGCAAGCATGCGCACCAACTCGCGGAAATCGACACGGCCTTCCGCGAGATAATACACCACGACCCGCTCGCCCCCGAAAAGGTGCTCGACGTCGACCAACTGCATCTCCAGGCCGAGTTTTTCGATGCACTGTAAGCAGGTCTGATACTCCTGGCGTTCCTGGGCGCGCAACCGCTTCAGCTCGTTGGCATCTTCGGGCGTCATCTCCCGGAAGATCTGGCCCCGGGGTGGGGACCTCAGTGACTCCGCGGCGCGGGGGGTGGCCTCGCATAAGACTTCGCCGACCTCCAGGCCCCGGTCGGTGCGGACAATGACTTGAGTCCCCCTGGGGTAGGGCCGCTCGTCCACCGGCGCGAAAATCCCAAGGACGCGCATCGCGCCGAAACGAACGACAAGATCGGGCATAGGTTCACCAACCGCGGACCCAGCCGGCCAGGACAGCCAGGAGGGCTTGACCGGCCCAGGCCGGCACGTCGACCCTAGCGCGCTAATATACCTTCCCGTTGGCCCGGCGCGAAGCGCACGTGCCCGACGTGCCCATGCCAGGCTATCGGTGAACCAGCCCGGGCCGCGGGGTTCGCATCGGCCTATTCGGAGATCGAGCCCTTGTGGAGCTTGACCACGTCATCCAGGACAAATGGTTCGGGGAACTTTGCGTCGCGGCTGTCCAACAGCCGACGATAGTTCTGAATGACTTCCATCATGTCGCGCCCGTAGGACGTGTCTTCAACCAGCCCTGGGTTCGCGTCGAGCACCTTGCGCCAAAGGGCGAACCCCTCTTCGAACTTGCTCTGGGCCTTGACGAGGTCGGCCCGCTTGCTCATCGCCTGGTCGGCCTCGTAGAGGGCCGCTCGGGCGGCCAGGGCATCGTCGGATTGCTCGACTTGCGCGTGGCGCCGCCAGTAGTTGAAATTGACAATCTCGCGGTAGCGCATGATGTTGGCGGCCCGGGCCTCGAGATCGTCGGCCTTCTTGGCCAAGGTGACGGCCTCGGAGCGGAACTTGTCGGGCAGCCGGCGCGCGAGCTGCTCGTGCGTGACACGCAACTGCTGCTGGGCCTTGAAGGCCAGTTCGTGCTGCCGGTCGGTACGTTTCTCGATGGGGACTGCCAGCGCGTCGCGCTCCGCCTTGCTGAGGTTGTTCTTGCGTTCCTCGCGGATCTTCTCGCGCAGTCCCGGCTCCATCGCCTCGAGCTTCTTGACCAGTTCCGCGGCTTCGGCCTGGAAGGGTTCGACATCGTTCAGTCGCAACGTGACGTCGGGTTCGTGGGCGGGGATGGCGCGGTTGCCGTACTCCCACCATTCGCGCGAGGACTCTTTGTACGCCTCTTTGGCGTCCTTGCCGAAGACCCCGTCCGTTTCGAGGTTGTCGGCGTGGTTCATCTGGCACATGGGGGCGTGCGAGTAGAAGAGGACGGGGGTCACCCGCTTCAGATCGGCCCCCTGATCGACCATCTCCTCGGCCCGCCGGAACCAGTGCTTGCCCGCCAGCCAGTTGTCGCGCTGGCCGCCGGTGTCGCTGTCGGTCAGATCGGGGTCTTGGCGGAAGAGCACCCGGAACTGTTTCTTCTCGTCGGCGCGGCCGATTTTCTGGGCGATGTACCAGCCGGTGTCCCAAACGAGCATCGGCTCGCGCTTGTTGAACTGCATGCCGTTCATCAGGAAGCGGATGCCTTTAATGACCCAGCGGTACCGCTCGCGGTAATCGTCGAACTCGGCCGACACGTTGTACGAGAGGTTCCATGCCTGGAACCGCCAGACATTGACGAAGTGGGGTTCGACCTTGGCCAACTGCTGGAGCGTGGCCGAGAGGTTCGTCCAATCCTTCTTCATCTTGTACTCGTTGGCTTGCTGCCAGAGGATCTGGGCGGCGAACCCCCGCATGCCCAGGCTCACCAGGCGGATGGTCTCGCTGGCCGGGTCGATCTCGCCGAGCTGGATCTCGCTCAACAGCGCGGCGTCGGCCTCGGAGCCCTTGAACCGGGCCAGCACGCCGCCGGGGAGAATTTGCGTCGGGTTCTTGGGGTCCTTGATTGAGGGAAAGCCCAAGAAGTACAGCACCAGCAGCAGCGCCAGGATGGCCACGGCGTAGGCGATCTTGCGGATGAAGACGGTCTGCTGGTTCATCGCGCCACCTCACGCGTCTTGAGGAAGAAGTAGCCCGCGAGGAACACCGGCAGCAAATACCCGATCGCGCGGACCACCGGAACCAGGATGTACGGGTCGGCGAGCACATTGAACCCGTTCGAAACGTTCGCGGCGTAGCTGAAATCGCCGAACGGCGGAAGGATCGAGGCGACCGCGCGGAGGAGGAACTCGGCGACGGTGTCGGCCATGCGCGTCACTTCGGTCTGAAGGCCCGGCTCGAGTTCGGTGATCAGGTTCTCCTGGGTCACGAGCCGATAGAAGGCCTCGAAGGGGCCGCCGCCGTAGACCTTGTGCTGGGCGAGTTGGGACACGAATTCGCGGAAGTACCCGCCCAACAGCGTGCCGACCGTGGCCAGGGCCGCCACCGGTCCGCTGAGGAACGTGCTGAACATGACCCCGAACCCCACCACCAGCGCCATCTGGAGCCAGATGCCGAGGTAGCCTTTGAAGAAGTTCAGGGTAAACGAGGCGTCGTCGGCGCGGAGGTAGAGGTCGGGCATGCCCGCGCCGAAGTACTGTCCCGGATCGACGCACCGCAGCCAGACTTCCAGCGTGCCGTCGGCGACGAGGTCCTCGAAGAGATCGAAATCGCCTTCCTTCCTGGCCAGACGCTCGTCGACTTCCGGCGGCGACAGTTCGGTGACGTTATCGACCGTCGCCTTGCGCTGGATCATCTGCGCGTTGCGCCGATTGGGGATCTTGCGCGGGATCTCGAGTCGCTTCGGGGTGAACTCCTTCGACTCGAAGATCTCGACTTCGACCCACAGGCCCGTCTTCGGATTGCGCACCGCCAAGCCGCCGGTGACCCCCTTTTCGATGTTCCCTTTGTGCGTGCGGAACACGCCGATGTTCATCTCGACCGGAATGCCCTCGGGGAAGTCGGCCTCGCGTAGTTTCTCGAACGTCCAGATGGCGGCGGCCCGCGTGCCGCCCTGGATGTAGCTGCGGTACATCCACTCGTCGCCGACGTTGATTCCCTTGTCGGTGTCCAGGCCGGCCGTATCGCGGAAGCGCAACTTCCCGTAAATGGGCACCCGGGCCTGGAGCATGCCCTCTTGGTTCCCCAAGACGTAGGTGACCCCCTTGGGGCCCTGGACGGCCTCGGCCGGGTGCGTGTGGCCGTACTCCGGCTCGACGTGCACCGTGCCCTGGGGATCCACATAGACCCGGTGCCGGTGGGGAAACAGATTCGTCGATTCGGTGTAGCCGACCAGGCCGGCGGCCTGGGAGGCGAGGGCGACTTCCGGCTTGCGGAGGTTCTCGGCGGCCAGCTCGTGGGTGTGGGCGACGCCGCGGATCACGAACACGTAACTGATCGCGCTCATCACCGCCAGCAGTCCCGTGCCCACCAGCACGAACCCCAACGCCCGTCCCAGCACCAACTCGCTCATGCGCACCGGTTTGGTGACCACCGTGTGGAGCGTCTTGGTCTTCAGGTCGGCCGGCAGACTGAACGCGCTAAGGATGAGCATCAGCACGAGCACCAAGAAACTCGTGCGGCTCAGCACGCCATCGAGGTACAGGCGCGCCGGCTCGGTGCTCGTGCGGTCGATGAACCACCCGGCGAACGCCAGCGCCACCACGAAGATGGCGAACACCCAGAGAATACGGCGGCTGATCGACTCCTTGACCCCCAGCAAGCCGAGGGCCCAGATCCGGCGCGGCGAGATGCCGAGTACGTCGATGGCCGCGTCGACGAGCGTCCTCCGCGCGATCCTCAATCCGGTCACCGGCCCGTACCGCAAGGCCACGACGAGATACGCGCCGGCGCCGGCGATCACCGCGACCAAGGCCGCGACGATCAGCCAGTCCAGCGCCGCCGGGCCGATCCATTCGAGGAAAGGAGGCAGCGGGTTCTCAATCACCATGGTCTGAACCTCCCCGCACGCGGCGTCCCGGGTGCGCCTCGCTCTCGTGGATGATGTCGAGGAACAGATCCTCCAGCGAGGTCGTCGGATTGCCGATCGAGACCAGCTCGCCATGGTGGCGGTTGATGACCTCGCGGATCTCCTCCTTGGCCGACTCGCTGAGCTTGGCCGCGCGGATCTCGGTCACATCGCGGACCGTCAGCAGACTGTCCACCCGCCCCAACTCCTTGAGTTCGCCCTGGTACAAGATGCCGATCCGGTCGCACACGTCCTGCACGTCGGCCAGAAGATGGCTACACATGAGGACCGTCTTGCCCTGCTCTTTGAACTTGAGGATCAGGTCCTTCATTTCCCGCGTGCCGATCGGGTCGAGGCCCGTCGTGGGCTCGTCGAGGATCACCAACTCGGGGTCGTTGATCAAGGCCTGCGCCAGCCCGATGCGGCGGGTCATGCCCTTGGAGTACTCTTTCAACTGGCGCCGCTTGGCCTTGGTCAGGCCCACCATCTCGATCAAGTCGGCAATCCGCTGCCGGCGCAAGGCCGCGGGCATGTCGAACAGCCTGCCGTAGAAATCGAGCGTCTCCTCGGCATTGAGGAACCGGTACAGGTAGGACTCTTCGGGAAGATAACCGATCCGTTCGTTCTTGGTGACCTCGGTGGCCTCCTTGCCAAAAACGAGCACCTGGCCGCTGGTCGGGAACAACAGCCCGAGAATCAGCTTGATCGTGGTGGTCTTCCCGGAGCCGTTGGGCCCGAGCAACCCGAAAATCTCCCCCCGCCGGATTTGCAGGTCAAGGGCCTTCAACGCCCGGACCTTCTGCCGACCCCAAAAGTCGCGGTAAACCTTGGTCAGGTTCCGGGTCTCGATGATCACTTCTGACTGCATACGTGGCCTCGTGGGACGCGCGATGAGCAAACTCGTTTCCCTCTACGCTTTCAGAGGGGCCATGGTTCGGCCCGCGGCCCATAAAACGCGCCGCACCATGTTGGCGGGCTCCGGCGGTGCCAGACGAGCGCACCCGACGACCAAACTCGCGTCTTGCCCGCATGGCGAGTGAAGCCGGCCCCCCCTGGCGTTGGTTGTCCTGGCCGCGCGCGCCCCGTTACACTAGTATTCAACTCGAAATCCTGCCTCTTGCCGCCGTAGCCACGTCGCCACGTCATGGTCGTTCCGCTGGATCCCAGGCTGGTTGCCAGCCGCCGCGATGCCGCTCTCCGTTTTCTCCATGAGCGGATCGACCACGAGCGCGCGGCTTCGATCGCATACCATGAAGGGGAGTTCAAACTAGCCCGAATGAGGGATCTCTTGGCGCGGCTCGGCAATCCCGACCGCGGGTTGCCGATCCTGCACATCGCGGGCACCAAAGGCAAGGGCTCGACTGCGGCCATGAGCGCGGCGGTCCTCTCGGCAGCGGGGTACCGCACCGGGCTTTTCACGTCGCCGCATCTGGACCGCGTCGAAGAACGCATGGCGATCGACGGGCAACCTTGCTCGCCCGACGAGCTGGCCGACTTGGTCGAAGGGGTGGCGCCCCAGGTGCGGGAGATGGACCACCAAGGCATCCGGCGACGCCCGGCCGAACTTGGGCCCACCTACTTCGAAATCATCACGGCCGTGGCCCTTGCCCATTTTGCCCGGCGCAAGGCCGACGCCGCCGTGCTCGAGGTGGGACTGGGCGGCCGGCTCGACTCGACGAACGTGTGCCACCCCAAGGTCTCGGTCATTACCAGTATCAGTCTCGACCACACGGCGCAGCTCGGGCACAGTCTGGAAGCCATCGCCTGCGAAAAAGCCGGCATCATCAAACCGGGCGTGCCGGTCGTCAGCGGCGTGGTCGAGCCCGGTCCGCAGGCCGTGATCCGCAACGTTTGTCAGGCGCGCCAAAGCCTGTTGGTGGAAATGGGTCGGGATTTCGCGTTCGACTACCATCCGCCTCGCCGGTTGGACCGCGCGCCGGCCTTGGGTAGGGTCGATTTTCGCTACGAGGGCCCAGGCGGGCCGCGGGTCTGCCAGGACCTGCCCCTGGGACTGGTCGGGCGACACCAGGCGGCCAATGCGGCGGTGGCCCTGGCGGCGTTGGTTCAGTTTGAACAGGCCACGGGTTGGCGGATTCCCGACGAGGCCATCCGCGATGGGCTGGCGCGTTTGGCGTGGCCGGCCCGCGTCGAAGTGGTCGCCCGACATCCGACGGTGGTCATCGATGCCGCACACAACGTGGCCTCGGTCGAGGCCCTCTTGCGCGCGCTGGACGAGAGCTTTGCGCCGCGCCGGCGCTATTTGATCTTCGGCACGACCTTGGAGAAGGACGTCCGTGGCATGCTCGCGCGTCTGCGGGGCGCGTTCGACCACGTGGTGCTCACGCAGTACCTCGACAACCCCCGGGCCGTGCCCGTCGAGGATCTTCGCGCCATGGCCGAGGAGGTGTCGGGATGCCCCCACCCCTGGTTCGCCCGGCCGGCCGACGCTTGGGGCGCGGTCCGGGCCCAGGCCGGCGCCGACGACCTGATCTGTGTGACCGGTTCGTTCTTTCTGGCCGCCCAGTTGCGCCAGGAGGTTCTCGCCCGGCCGGCCGGGCCCGTTTAGGGTGTGCCTGAACCGCGCGCCGCCTCGCCGGCAGACGACGTGCATCTTCACGCGTTGGTGGGCCCCTCGCGGGCGATTGATATTCGATATGTCGGACGAGACCAAGACCCGAGAAGAACTCCTCGCCGAACTGCGCGAGTTGCGGCGCCGGTTCGCCGCGTGCGACGAGAACGGCCCGGGTTGCGAGCAACTTCGGCGTGCCGAGGCCGGGCTCCGGGAAAGCAACGAACGCTTCCGGCTGGTCCTCGAGCACTCGTTCGATGCCGCCTACCGGCGCGACCTCCGGACCGATCGCTATGATTACATGAGTCCGGTCATCGAGCAGATCACGGGGTACACTCCGGCCGAAATGGAGGGCATGTCGGTGGCCGACGCGCTGGCGTGCGTCCATCCCGACGACCTGGAGCATACGGCGGCCGAGGTAAGACGATTACGCGAAGGCAAGGGCGACACCGCCATCGTCGAATACCGCTTCCGGTGCAAGGGGGGCGAATACCGATGGTTGGCCGACCGGTTTCGCGTGCTGCGCGATGCCACCGGGCGAGCGAGGTACCTCTTGGGGATCGTGCGCGACGCGACCAAGGAAAAACAGGCCTACGAGGCCCTGGCCGAGGCCCATGCGGAGCTGGAACGCCGCGTCGAGCAACGCACGGCCGAGCTTCAGGCGATCTACGAAAGCATGTTCGATGGGCTGCTGATCGTCGATATCCAGACCCGGCGGTTTGTGCGCGTCAACCCAGCCGCCTGTCGAATGACCGGCTACTCGGAGGCCGAACTGCTTTCCAAGTCGGTGGAGGACATCCACCCGCCGGACGAAATCCCCGGCGTCCTCCATCGGTTTCAGGCGCGCGTCGAAGGGCGGCTCAAGGGGCCCGCCGAAATGCGCATCCTGAGAAAAGACGGCACGCAAGGTCACGTCGAGATCGTCGCCAACAGGTTGATCTATGGCGGGCGACCGGCCCTCGCCGCGGTCTTCCGCGACATTACCGAACGGAAGCACGCCCAGGAGGCGCTCGGGCGCGAACGGCGAACGCTCGAACGCTTGCTTCAGGCCAGCGACCACGAGCGGCAGTTGATTGCGTACGAGATCCACGACGGGTTGGCCCAGGAACTGGCCGGGGCCATGGTGCAGTTTCAGATCTACGACCATCAGAAAGAGGCGGCACCGGGCGACGCCCGGCGAGCCTTCGACGGCGGCATGTCGCTATTGCGTCAGGCCCACGCCGAGGCCCGAAGGCTCATCAGCGGAGTCCGGCCACCCATCCTGGACGAATCGGGGGTCCTGGCCGCGATCGCCCACCTCGTTCACGATCCGGCCTTCGACCTCGGGCCCAAGATCGAATTCCACAGCCACGTTGCCTTCCAGCGGCTGCCCCCGGTGGTCGAGAACATCATTTACCGGATCGTGCAGGAAGGTCTGTCCAATGCCCGCCGTCACAGCAAGAGCAAGCGGGTCCGCCTGAGTCTGTCGCAGCGGAAGGGCCGCCTCCGGATTGCCCTCCGCGACTGGGGCGTCGGATTCGACGTGGGACAGGTTCCGGAGAACCGGTTCGGGTTGGAAGGAATGCGCCAGCGGGCGCGGCTGCTCGGCGGCACCTGCTCGATCAAGAGCAAGCCCGGTGTGGGAACCCACCTGGTCGTCGAACTGCCCGTGGTCGAAGAACCGCCCAAGACGGCGAGGTGAAGGCGGACTCCAGAAGCCGCTCGGTTCCCGGCGGATGGCCCTTCCCCCAGTTCCGTCGCCGCCAATTCCCACGGTTGGCGATGGGTTCTCCGCGGGGGCTATGATACACTTATCGGTGGGGTGGTGTAACCGAAACGCTTTCGGGTGCATCGATACCCACACAGAGTGCCTGCGGTGCCTTGAGGAGTCTGGCGATGAGATCTCTCGTCCAGTTTTTGGCTTTCTGGGGGCGGTTTGCCGTCCAACTCGTGGTGTTTCTTGGATTTGCGGCGGGCGTTGTGGTGCTGTTGCTTTGGCTTGCTGGGAAGTTCGAGCCGAAGGTGCCCGCCACGCCCACGGCGCATGCAGCGTCCTCCTCGATCGATGGGCCGGCCGTGCCGGTCGAGGTGCGGCGCATGCCGCGCCTTGAGACGGCCGTTGGGAGCATCCGTGCGGTCCACGAGACGAGCATCGGGTCGAAGCTCTTGGCGCGCGTCGTCGAGGTGAACCTCAAGGCGGGCCAGAAGGTCAAGCAGGACGATATCCTGGTGCGATTGGACGACTCGGACCTCCAGGCTCGGCTCCAGCAGGCCAAGGCCGCCTTGGCCTCGGCGACCGCCGCCCACGAGCAGGCGATTTCCGATGAAAAGCGCGCACGGCAGCTCATCGAAAACAAAGCGCTCAGCCAGCAGGAGTTCGAAAAGACGGCCACCGCCTTGCGGGCCGCCGAGGCCGAGTTGCGTCGAGCCCGGGAGACGATCAACGAGGTCCAGGCCACGCTCGAGTGGGCGACCATCCGCGCGCCGATGGATGGCGTCGTGATCGACAAGAAGGTCGACGTGGGCGACACGGTGATTCCCGGCCAGGTGCTCGTGACCCTGTTCGATCCCAAGCGCATGCAGCTCGTGGCGAACGTGCGCGAGTCGCTGGCCCACCGGCTTCAGGTCGGCCAGATTATCCAG
>DYLT01000498.1:172-2147 GCA_020721945.1 Blastopirellula marina | reverse complement strand
TCGTGGTCGTGGAGGCCGGGCAGGCCCGGCCTCCCGTGTACGTGCGGGACTTCGACTTCGGGCAGCCGGGGTTCGCCCAGACCAGTTCGACGTATTCGCTGGCCAGCCTGCTGGCGCGGGGAGGGCAGCCCGCATGACCACGCTCGCGCAGATCACGTCCTGGCTCGCCGCCCGCGAGGACGAGCACGTCGAGTTCAAGGAGGCGAAGGACTCCGACCGACAACCCCGCAACCGAGGGATGCGACAACCCATGACCATCCGCAAGAAGCTGATCGAGGTCGCCCTGCCGCTGGACGCGATCAACGCGGCGTCGGCGCGGGAGAAGTCCATCCGGCACGGCCACCCGTCCACGCTCCACCTGTGGTGGGCGCGGCGGCCCCTCGCGGCCTGCCGGGCCGTGCTGTTCGGGCAACTCGTGGACGACCCGTCCGCGTGGCCGGACCTCTTCCCGACCGACGAGGCCCAGGACCGGGAGCGCCAGCGCCTGTTCGCCCTCATCAAGGAACTCGTGCAGTGGGAGAACACGACCAATGATCGGGTGATCGGGGCCGCCCGCCTGGAGATCGCCCGCAGCATCGCCCGGGGGCGGAAGGCCAACGGGCACGCGGACGCCCGGGACGAGGCAGTCCTTCGCATCCGGCCAACGGCCACGGGCGCGAGTATCTTGCCGCTCGACGCTCGGGACGCCGACACCGTGAACCGGTACCTGGCCGAGGTCGCCCCGCCCGTCCACGACCCCTTTGCCGGAGGCGGGTCCATCCCCCTGGAGGCCCAGCGCCTCGGCCTGCGGGCCATCGCCACCGACCTGAACCCGGTGGCCGTGCTGATCAACAAGGCGCTCATCGAGATCCCCCCGAAGTTCGCGGGACGCCCCCCGGTCAACCCCGAGTCCCGTGCCAAATACCTGGGAGCGCCGGCGTCCCGCCGGCAAGATCACAAGGGCTGGTTCTCACGCGGCTATCTGCCTCACCTCGACGACCCGAACCGCATCCAGATGATCACTTTCCGCCTTGCCGATTCGATGCCCGCCGATGTCGTCGCACGATGGAACGCGGAACTGGAGCATGGGGCGGAGCTGCGCAAGAAGCAAGAAAAGTACCTTGATTCCGGAGCAGGTTCCTGCCATTTGCGGGATGAACGAGTCGCGAAGTTGGTTGAGGACGCCTTGCTGCACTTCGACGGCGATCGTTATCACCTGCTCGCGTGGGTGGTGATGCCGAACCACGTCCATGTCCTGGTGGAATGCTTCCAGAGATGGCCCTTGCCGGGCATCGTGCATTCCTGGAAGTCGTTCACAGCGAAGAGGGCGAACGAGATACTCGGCCTTGAGGGAGAGTTCTGGCATCGCGAATACTTCGATCGGTTCATCCGGAACGAGGAGCACCTGGCGGCGGCGATTCAGTACATCCACGAGAACCCGGTGAAGGCGTGCCTGGTGGCGGGTGCCGAGGATTGGCCATGGTCGAGTGCGTCGCGACATCGTGGTTTTGAAAATGCCGGCGAGACGCCGGCGCTCCCAGGATGGTGGAAGGGCGCGCAGGGGCTGGCCGAGGACGTGCGATACTACGGCCGGTGGATGCGGGACGAGGCGTTCCGGCGCATCGGGCACCTGTACCCGCCCGTGAAGGTCACGAAGGAGATGGCGGCCGGGCGGCCCGATCTCGAGGACTACGTCGGCAAGGAGTTGACCGTCATCGCGTGGCTCTGGGCGCGGACGGTGGCGAGCCCCAACCCGGCCTGCGGAGGGGCACATGTGCCGCTGGTGTCGTCGTTCTGGCTGTCGAAGAAGCCGGGCAAGGAGGCGTGGGTCGAACCGGTGGTGGACCGGGCCGCCGGGACCTGGCGCTTCGAAGTGAAAGTAGCCTGGAGCGCCGGCGTCTCGCCGGCAATAGAAATCGGCGCCGGCGTCTCGCCGGCAACAGAAATCGGCGCCGGCGTCTCGCCGGCAACAGAAATCGGCGCCGGCGTCTCGCCG
>DYLT01000498.1:0-72 GCA_020721945.1 Blastopirellula marina | reverse complement strand
GCAACAAAAAGATCAATCGACACCGGCACAAAGACTGGCCGCGGCGACTTCCGGTGCATCCTCACGGGCGAC
>DYLT01000497.1 GCA_020721945.1 Blastopirellula marina | reverse complement strand
CGCGCACGGCCATCCTCATGGGCCACGCCCGGGGGGTCATCTGCCTGGCCGCTGCACACGCCGGAATCCCGGTGGTCAGCTATTCGGCCACCCAGATCAAGCGGATCCTCACGGGTTCAGGCCGGGCCCCGAAGTCGCAAATGCAGAAGGCGATCCGGCTCGAGTTGGGGCTTTCGGCGGTTCCGGAGCCTCCCGACGTCGCCGATGCGCTGGCGATCGCCCTGTGTCACTACTACCTGAAGGAGAAACCGTGCCGCCCCGCACGTTGAATCGCGCCGAGGCGCGCGACCTGGACCGACGCGCCACGGAGGAATTCGGCGTCCCCAGTCTGGTCCTGATGGAGAACGCGGGCCGGGGCGTGGCCGACACGCTCGAGTCGCTGGGCATCGCGGGACGGGTGGTGATCGCCTGCGGCAAAGGGAACAACGCGGGCGACGGCTTCGTCATCGCCCGGCACCTCGACCTGCGCGGCCACGAGGTCCGCGTGCTGGTCTGGGCCGAGCCCGACGAACTGACTGGCGACGCCGGGGTCAATTTCCGCATCCTCCAGAAGGCCGATATTCCGGTGACGTGCTTCGGCGCGCGGTTCGAGGCCGAGCGCGTGCACGAGGCCCTCGCGGGGGCGGCATGGATCGTCGATGCGCTCTTGGGGACCGGCGCCCGCGGCGATCCCCGGCCACCCCTGGACTCCGTGATCGACGCGCTGGTCGCTTCGGCGGTCCCGATCGTGGCGGTGGATGTGCCCAGCGGGCTGGACTGCGACACCGGCGTGGCGTCGGCCCACACGATCCGCGCGGCGCAAACCTGCACCTTCGTCGCCCACAAACCGGGCTTTCTCGTGCCGGGTGCCGATCGTTACACGGGCGAAGTCCACGTACTCGACATCGGCGCCCCGCGCCGGCTCGTCGAGCAGGCGCTGGCGGCGGCCGCAACCATTGACCGAGACGGTCCCCACGCTCGCGGCGACGCCCGCGACCAGGGGACGGCCCCCTTCGGACGCGCGGAACCCCAGAGGATGGGCGGCTGAGCCTCACTCCGCCGGAGCGATTTGGGCCGGCTGGGGAGCCTCGGCCTCGCTCGCCGCGCCGCCGTTGGAACCGTTGCCGTGGGAGGGCTTGTCGAGCCGCACCTCGTCGAAGCGGCGAAGGGTGCGCTCCTCGACCGGACGGTCGAGAAACCCCGACAGACGCCGCGAACGTACCGGGTGCTGGAGTTTTCGCACGGCCTTGGCCTCGATCTGCCGGACGCGCTCGCGCGTGACCGAGAAGATCTTGCCCACCTCCTCGAGGGTGTAGCTGTAGCCGTCGGCCAGACCATAGCGCAGGCGGATGATCTCGCGTTCGCGGTAGTTCAGCGCGCCGAGCACGTCGGCGATCCGCCGCTTGAGCATGTCCTGGTTCATCTCGTAAAGCGGGTCGTCCTCCCGATAGTCGGCCAGAAACTCGCCGAAATAGCTGTCGTCGTGATCGCCCACCGGCTGGTCGAGCGACAGCGGCTGGCGGCTCATCTGAATCGCGCAACTGGTCTCGTCGATCGACAGCCCGGCCGCCTCGGCCGTCTCCTCGAGGGTCGGTTCGCAGGCTTGGCGTTGGAGGAGGTCGCGGGCGACCGTGCGGACCTTGCTCATCGTCTCGATCATGTGCACCGGCACGCGGATCGTGCGGCTCTGATCGGCGATGGCCCGGGTAATGGCCTGGCGGATCCACCAGGTGGCGTAGGTCGAGAACTTGTAGCCGCGGGCGCACTCGAACTTATCGACGGCCCGCATCAGGCCGGTGTTTCCCTCCTGGATCAAATCGAGGAAGCTGAGGCCCCGGTTGCGGTAGCGCTTGGCGATCGACACGACCAGGCGGAGGTTGCCGGCCGAGAGGGTTCGCTTGGCGGCATCGTAGTCGCGCTGTAACTCTTCGGTCTTCTCGATGCGGCGGCGAAGCGTCCGAGGGCTCTCGAAGGTCGCCTTCATCAGGTAGTGCAGTTCGCGGCGAATCGCCGAGGCCCGCTCCACGTCGCGATGTCGGCGGGCCTCGATCAGATCGGCGTGAAGTTGCGTCATCTGGGCCGAGATCTGCTGGAGCTTCTCCAAGAGCGGCTGAAGCCGCTGGGTCCGCAGGCCGAGGTCCTCGATCAGTCGCACGGCTTTGTTCCGGCGG
>DYLT01000113.1 GCA_020721945.1 Blastopirellula marina | reverse complement strand
AGGAGAAGTGCTCCTGGATGGTATAGCGCACGTGCGCGCGCAGGGCGGCGCGCACCGCGGGCTCGTCGAGGGGCTTGACCGTCGGCATGCTCAGCACGCGCACCAAGACGCCTTGGCGGTCGAGCAACTCGGCGGCGTCGGCGGCTGGCTTGAGTGCCGCGCCGGTGGCGATCAAGGTCGCGTCGGTTCCGTCGCGCAGGCCAATCGCCTTGCCCAAGCGAAATGCCGGCGTCGCGCGGTGGACCGCCGGCTCGCCCGCCTTGCCCAGGCGCAAATAGCAGGGCCCGTCGGCCTGCGCAATCGCCTCGGTCGCCAGCCGGGCCTCGATCGGGTCGCCGGGGGCCACCACGGTCATGAACGGCAGCGCCCGTATGACGGCCAGGTCCTCGACGCCGAAATGGGTATAGCCTTGCGATCCGTAAGCCAGACCGCCGCCGACCGCCACCACCTTGACGTTGGCCCGATGAAGGCAGACATCGTTGCGCAGGTGTTCCAGGCACCGCAGGGTGGGGAAGTTCGCAATCGAGTAGGCGAACACCACTTTGCCCGACAGCGCCAGGCCGGTGGCCACCCCGGCGAGGTTCTGTTCGGCCACGCCCACGTTGACGAACCGACTGGGAAACTCCTGGGCGAAGCCTTCGAGCACCGAGTAGCCCAGGTCGCCCGTCAAGAGCCAGATCCGCTCATCGCGCCGGGCGAGCCGAACCAAGGTTTCCACGAAGGCAGTTCTCACGGCGCGGCCTCCAGCTCGGCGAGGGCCTGAGCGAGTTGAACAGCGTCGGGCGCGCGGTAGTGCCAGGCCAATTGGCCTTCCATGAAGCAGATGCCCTTGCCCTTGATGGTGCGGGCGATGACCGCGGTGGGCTTGCCGGGCTCGAGGGGGACGCGGCCGAGCACGTCGGCGATTTCCCCGTGGTCGTGGCCGTCGATCTCGCGCACGGCCCAGCGGAATGCCCTCCACTTGTCGGCCAGCGGTTCGAGGTCGAGCACCTCGCGGACCTGGCCGAAGCTCTGGATCCCGTTGGCGTCGACGATGACGACGAGGTTATCGAGGCGATGGTGCGGCGCGAACAGGGCCGCCTCCCAGACCGAGCCCTCGTCGCATTCCCCGTCGCCCAACAGCACGAACACCCGGTACGGCCGGCGGTCGCGCCGGGCGGCCAAGGCCATCCCGCAAGCCACCGGCAGCCCGTGTCCGAGCGAGCCCGTCGAGACCTCGATACCGGGAATGCCGTGCGAGGCGGCATGGCCGGGAAGCCGTCCCCCGTCGCGGCAATAGGTGTCGAGCCACTGCGTCGGGAAGAAGCGGCACTCGGCCAGCACCGCGTACAGTGCCGCGGCCGCGTGTCCCTTGCTGAGCACGAAGCGGTCGCGGTCGGGCCAGTCGGGCCGTTTCGGATCGACGCGAAGGACCGCGCCATACAAAACGGCCAGCACGTCGGCGATCGAGAGCGATGATCCGATGTGCGAAGCGTTGGCCCGATGGACCATGCCGAGGGCGTGGCGCCGCACCGCCCGGGCCAGCCCGGCCGATTCACGCTGCGACAGGATCGCGCGTTCGTTCGACACGAGAACGTTCACTCGGACTTGCCCAGGATTTCTCGAATGCAGTCGCAGATGTAGCCGATCTGGTCGCGCTGCAAGCAAATGCCGCTGGGCAGATTGACTCCCTGTTCGCCGAGCCGGCGGGCGACGGGTTGCGGGGCTTGATGGCGGGGCCAGAAACGGTAACGGCTGATGGCGGGAAAGACCGGGCGCGTGTCGATCTTGCGCTGGCGCAGGCGGTCGCGGAACTCATCCCGGGACATGCCGGCGCGTTCATCCAGCACAACGCTCGTCATCCAGTAGATGCTGCGTGCCCAGGGGGCTTCTTCGTTCAGGACCAGGTGCGGCACGCCGCGAAGCCCTTCGGTGTACCACGCGAAGATCTCGCGCTTGGCCTCGATGAACTCGTCGACCCGCTCCAACTGGCCCAACCCGAGCGCCGCCTGGAGGTTCGACATCTTGTACTTCCACCCCAGCTCGTTGATCCAGAAGGTGCCGGGCGTGCGCCCCTGGTCCCAAAGGGCGTAGGCCCGCCGGTACAGCTCCTCGGAGTTGGTCACCAGCATTCCGCCTTCGCCGGTCACGACGAGCTTGGCGCCCTGGAAGCTGAAGCACCCGAGATCTCCCAGCGCGCCGACGCGCCGGCCTTGGAACTCGGCGCCGATGGCCGGGGCGGCATCTTCCACCACGAAGAGGCCGTGCTGCCGTGCGATCTCGACGATGCGATCCATGCGCGCCGGGTGGCCATACAGGTGGACGGGAATCACGGCGCGGGTCCGCTCGGTGATGGCCGCCTCGAACGAGGCCGGGTCGAGGCACCAGGTTTCGGGTTCGACATCGGCGAAGACGGGCGTGGCCCCCACGTACAGGACGGCGTTCGCGGTGGCCACCCAGGTCAAATCGGGGACGATCACCTCGTCACCCGGCCCGATGCCCAACGCAGCCAGGGCCAAATGCAGTGCCCCGGTGCCGCTCGAGGTCGCCAGGGCGTGCTTGGCGCCGACGTACTCGGCAAACGCCTTCTCGAAGCGATCGAGATACCCGTTCCACTGGCGGTTCCAGCCGTGGCGCACCGCGTCGAGCACGTAGGCCGTCTCCCGGGCGGAAATCGAGGGGCCGGCCGTCAGAATCGTTTCGGCGGGCTCGGTCCGGGCGGGCATCGGGTAGACCATGCGAAGGAACGATTTGTCGGGTACCGCCGCGTCGCCCTCGGCCAGCGGCAGATAATCGATCCGGCCCTCCGATTCGTGCCGGCGCAGCGGAATGCTCCGCTCCTGAATGAACCCCAACCGCCGATAGAACTCGATGGCGTGGTGATTGTCGTCGAGCACGCGCAGGAAGACGGCCGAGGGCCGGAGGTGCTCAAGCGCCCAGCCCAACAGGGTGCGCACGGCGTTGGCCATGATGCCCGGCTCGACGCCGCGCACGCCGCGCACCACGTTGTCGAGTTCGATCTGGCCGGTGTCGTTCGACGCGTTGGCGAAACCGAGATGCCCGATCGTACGCCCCAGCCGATCGAGGACGAGAAACAGCAGGCGGTCTTCGACCTCGAGCACCCGCTGCTGAAGCCAAGTGGCCGTGCTTTCGAAGGTCACCGGGAACTGCGACGGGTAGGCGGCGGCGTTCTCCCGGCGCCACTGGGCCAGCCTGCGGATCAGGTCGTCGTCGCCAACATGGAGGCGGCAGACGGGCACGAGGTAGCCCTGGTGGTCGGCCAGCGGCAGGCCGCGTACGAACAGGTCGTCAAGCCGCGCCGTCTCTTTGAGAAAACGAAACGACTTTTCGACCGCTCGCCGAAAGACGCCGATCCGGCGGTGGCAGTCGGGAATCTCCATCGGTGCGGGAGGGGAGAGAGTCATCATGAACGCACCTTCGCAACCTCGTGCAAGGTATCGACCACGTATCGGATCATGTCGCCATCGAGGCCCGGATACAGGCCGATCCAGAAAACGCGGTTCATCACGAAATCGGTGTTCGCCAGGCTGCCGACGACGCGGTGCGGCACGTCGCGGTAGGCAGGCTGACGCAACAGGTTCCCGGCGAACAACAGCCGCGTGCCGATGCGCCGCGCGTCGAGAAACCGCACGATCTCGTCGCGCGTGAAGGGGGCCTCGGGTCGCACGGCCAGGGGAAAACCGAACCAACTGGGCTGGGAGCCGGGGGTCGGCTCGGGCAGCAGGAAGAACCGATCGAGGTCGGCCAGCCCCTCGCGAAGCAGGTCGAAGTTTCTCCGGCGGGCCGCGATGAACCCGGGCAGCTTCGCTAGTTGCGCCACGCCCACGGCCGCCTGCAAGTCGGTCGCCTTGAGATTGTACCCGAGGTGCGAGTAGGTGTACTTGTGGTCGTACCCGCACGGCAATTCGCCCAACTGCCAGCCGAAACGCTTCTTGCAGGTGTTGTCGTTTCCCGGGGCGCACCAGCAATCGCGTCCCCAATCACGCAGCGACTCGACCAGCCGTTTCAGCCGCGTCTGGTCGGTCAGCACGCAGCCTCCCTCGCCCATGGTGATATGGTGGGCCGGATAGAAGCTCACCGTGGCGAGATCGCCGAATGTGCCCACGGGCTTGCCCTGGAAGCTTGCCCCCACCGCGTCGCAGCAGTCTTCGACAAGCCACAGATTGTGCTGGCGGGCCAGCGCGCCGACGGCCGCCGCGTCGAACGGGTTGCCCAAGGTGTGCGCCAGGACGATCGCCCGGGTCCGCGGGCCGATCGCCTCCTCCAGCCGGCCGATGTCGGCGTTATACGTCCCGAGCGTGATATCGACGAACACGGGCACGAGGTGGTTCTGGACGATCGGGTTGACCGTCGTGGGAAAGCCCGCGGCGACCGTAATGACCTCGTCGCCGGGCCGCAATCGCCGGTCGCCGAGCGTTGGCGAGGTGAGGCAGGAGACGGCCAGGAGGTTCGCCGAGGACCCCGAGTTCACCAGAATCGCGTGCCGCAGCCCGCAGGCTTGGGCGAACTCGCGCTCGAAGCGTTCGGCGAAGCGGCCCGTGGTGAGCCAGAAATCGAGCGACGCCTCGACGAGGTGTTCCAGCTCGGCGGCATCGAAGACGCGGCCCGAGACCGGCACGGGCGTCTGTCCGGGGACGAACGGCTGGCGGGGGAAGGCCGCTGCGTGATACTGGCCCACGAGGGACCGGATCTGGTCGCGCAAGCGTCCGGCTTCAGCCGTCATTGCCGAAGTGCTCCCGGTACCAGGCAATGGTCCTTTCGAGGCCGCGGTCGAGGTCGAACTGCGGCGACCACCCGAGCAGGTCGCGCGCCTTGGCGGCGCTTAGGTACTGGTGGCGGATCTCGTGATGGGCCTCGTTGCGCACGACCGGTTCGAGGCCGGAGCCCATCAGCCCGAGGATCCGCCGCACGAGATCCAACACGGCGATCTGCGTTTCGTTGGAGAAATTGAAGGCCTCGCCGCACAATGCGCGGCACGAGGCCATGCGTTCGGCCAAGAGCATGTACGCCGCGGCGCCGTCCTCGACGTAGAAATAGTCGCGGATGTGCCGGCCGTCGGAGCGGATGACCGGGCGCTGACCTCGCAACACCGAGCGGATCGTGCCCGGCACGATGCGGTTCCAATTCAGATCGCCGCCCCCGTAGAAATTGCCGCAGCGGGTGACACAGACCGGCAAGGCGTACGTGGTGGCGTACGCTTGCGCCAACAGATCGGCGCACGACTTGCTTGCGTCGTAGGGGTGCCGGCCCGCCAAGGGCGCGGTCTCGGTGTACGGCAAGGTGTCCTGGTCGCCATACGCCTTGTCGGACGACGCCGTGACGATCTGCCGGACCGACGGGCTGCGGCGGCAGGCTTCTAAGAGCGACCACGTGCCCCGGATGTTCGCCTCGAAGGTAGCAACCGGGTTGCGGTTGGCGATGCCGACAATGGTCTGCGCGGCGAGGTGGAACACCGTGTCGATCTCGTACTCGCCCAGCACCCGCTCCAACAGACGCTGGCTGCACACGTTTCCGCGGACCACCTTGACTTGCTCGATGGTTTGCGTGCGCACCAGTTCGCATTGGGGGACCCAGTCGCGCACGAGGCAAACGACGTCGGCCCCGGCGGCGAGAAGCCGCTTGACGAGCCACCCGCCCACCAAGCCGGTGGCCCCGGTGACCAAAGTCGGCCGATCGCGCCAGAAGCCGGAACTCAACTCCATACCTTCCAGGGGGCCCTGCCCGAGGCCCACAGCTCGTTCAGATGCTGGTACTCGCGGTACGTGTCCATGGCGTAGAAGAACCCCTCGTGGCGGAAGGCCATGAGTTGTCCTTCGCGGGCCAGACGCTCGAGGGGCTCGCGCTCCAACACGCAGTCGTCGCCGGTGAGGTAGTCGAAGACCCGGCGGTGGAACGCGCAGAAGCCGGCGTTGATCCAGCCGTCGTCGATCTGGGGTTTCTCGGCGAACTCGTTCACCCGATTGTCGCTGCCCAGCTTGAGGATGCCGAACCGGGAGAACGGGCGGACCGTGGTCAAGGTGGCGAGCTTGCCGTGGGCGTGGTGGAAGGCCACCAGGGCCTTGAGGTCCACGTCGGCAATGCCGTCGCCATAGGTCATCAGGAACGTGTCGTCGCCGATGTACTTGGCCACGCGCTTCAGACGGCCGCCGGTCATCGTCTCCGGGCCGGTGTCGGCCAGCGTGACGCGGTAGTCCTGCTCGTCGTGCTCGCCGTGGTAGGCCACCGCCCCCAGCCGGCCGAGGCAGATCGTGAAATCGTTGTTCATCGCCTCGTAGTTGAGGAAGTAGTCCTTGATCATCGCGCCGCGGTAGCCGAGGCAGAGCACGAAGTCGCGGAACCCGTGGTGAGCGTACACCTTCATGATATGCCAGAGGATGGGCCGCCCGCCGATATCGACCATGGGCTTGGGGCGGAACTCGGTTTCCTCGCGGAGCCGCGTGCCGAGTCCGCCGCAGAGAATCACGACCTTCACGGCGCGCCTCCCAGACGTTCGAGCGTCCACGGCAACACCGGGCGGACCGCTCCGATCCATTGGCCCGCGTAGCCGCGGCGCTGCGCGCCCTCGTCGTGGACGCAGAACGAGACGACCTTGTCCCTGCGGGCTGGGAAGTACTTGCGCTGTTGCACCACGATGGCCGAGACGCGGTGGACCCCCTCGTTGAGCAGGCGTGCCGGGATCCGACAGCGGCTGCGATAGCACCCCGGGGCAAACGCCTGCTCGGTCCAGGCGGGGTCCTGAAAGTCGGCCACGGCGAACAGGCACACGTCGTGGGCGTTATAGACGTGAAAGCTCGTGTTGACCTCGATGCCCGGCCGGAGCACACTGAACTCCATCTCGAGCGTCACGGGCGCGTCGATCGAATGGTCATAGCAGGGCGTGCCGCCGGCGTCGAGCACGCGCACGGCCAAGAGCCGCGTGGCCTCGTCGCCCGGCGCCTCATCGGGAGGCCAACGCACCTCGGCGGCGTCGGGTGGGGTCTCCGCCACGCT
Source organism: Blastopirellula marina (assembly GCA_020721945.1). GTDB lineage: Bacteria > Planctomycetota > Planctomycetia > Pirellulales > Thermoguttaceae > JANLFZ01. The sequence goes on along the minus strand of DYLT01000113.1, from coordinate 7,680 downwards.
GCGCAGATAGGCATCGACGACCTCGCGGGTCGGCCCATCGCGCGTGATCCGGCCATCCTCCAAGAGCAAGGCCCTCTGGCACAATGCCCGCACCGCGTGCAGGTTGTGCGAGACGAAGAGGATGGTGCGTCCCTGGCTGGCGACGTTTCCCATCTTGCCCATGCATTTCTTCTGGAACGCGGCGTCGCCGACGGCCAGGACCTCGTCGACGATGAGGATCTCGGGCTCGAGGTGGGCGGCCACCGCGAAGCCCAGGCGCACGCCCATGCCGCTGGAGTAGCGTTTGACCGGCGTGTCGATGAACTTGCCCACCCCGGAGAAATCGACGATCTCGTCGAACTTGCGGTCGATCTCGGCCCGGCTCATGCCGAGGATCGCGCCGTTGAGATAGATGTTCTCGCGGCCGGTCAGCTCGGGGTGGAACCCGGTGCCGACCTCGAGGAGGCTGCCCACGCGGCCGCGGATCACGGCCCGGCCTGTGGTCGGCACCGCGATGCGCGAGAGGATTTTCAAGAGCGTGCTCTTGCCGGCTCCGTTGCGCCCGACCAGGGCCAGGACCTCGCCGCGCTGTACGGTGAACGAGACATCGCGAAGGGCCCAGAGGTGGTTGGGGCCATCGGGACGCCCCCTCACCCCCGGCCCCTCTCTCGTCGGCGGAAGAAGGGAAGTAGCCTCCCGTCCCGGTCCCTTTCCCGCGTGCACGAGAGGAACGACGTGGCGTCGGAGCCAATCGCGCAAGCGACGCCGCCCGCCAAGCTCTCCGAGCCGGTACCGCTTGCCAAGACCTTCCACGCAGATGATGGGTCGATCGCTCATGAACCCCTAAATGGTGTTGCACGATTCTGGGAAATGCCGGAGCGCGGGCATCTTGCCCGCACCGATGCGGCCGAGACGGCCGCGCTCCAGGATCCCACGAGTTTACTTAGACGACATCGACCACAATGCCTTCCATCCTGCGGAATACGTGGACGCCTACGAAGAACCATGCCGCGGTCAGGGCCAGCGACAGGCCGAGCATCACGCCGGGCGGCTCGGCCTGGCGAAACAGGCACCACCGGAAGCCCTCGACCACTTGGGCCATGGGATTCAGCTCGTACAGCGTGCGGGCCCAACCGGGCAACACGTGCGCGATGCTCGCCGTGGTATAGGCCACCGGCGTGAGGTACATCCCGATGCGTATGAGCACTCCCTCGACCTGCGCGAAATCGCGGTACACCGCACTCAGCGCGGCCAGCCACAACCCCACCGCCAGCGAGGCGACCACCGCCCAGAGCACGAACAGCGGCAGGGCGAGCGCGGCCCAGCCGGGCTCCACGCCGTAGCAGGCCATCATGACCGCCAGCACGGCGAACGTCACCACGAAATCGACCAGGCCCGAGAGCACGGCCGCAAGCGGCAGGATCAGCCGGGGAAAGTAGACCTTGGTCATCAGATGCTGGCCGTTGATCAGGCTGGCACTCGATCGGCTCAGGGCGTTGGCGAACAAGAGCCAGGCCGCCATGCCGCCAAAGGTCGAGACGGGGTAGGGAACGCCCGGCACGCTGGGGGCTTCGCCCCGCATGAAGACCGCGAAGACGGCGGCGAAAATGCCCGTCGTCAACAGCGGCTGCACCAGCACCCAGACCGGGCCCAAAAGCGTCTGCTTGTAGCGTACCTGCACATCGCGGAGCGTCAGCAGCCAAAGCAACTCGCGATAGCGCCACAAGTCGGCCAGACCGACCGACTGCCAGCCCCGAGGCGGCTCGATGACCAGCACCGGTCCTTCGGGAGCGAGGTCGTCGCCGGCCACGGGCGGAGGGGGTATCCGGGCCGGTTTGAGGGTCGCGGCCCGATCGCTCACGGCAGACAATGGCGCAGACTCCGTTCCCGTGGGTGGCTCCGCTTGGGGACTCCAGCGCAGCGTCAAGCGCAACCGATGCCGGCCTGCGCGATCAACGCGCCCAGTGCGGGACGCCGGCGTGCGACGGCTGGGTCAACCAACGTGGAGCAACCCATTGTGATGTTGGGTCGCCAGGGCCGGGAATCGTGCACTCCTTGCACCTCAGGCGGGGCCGCCTCACGACAAGTCGTCCGCCTGACGGCAGCCAGAGAGCATATCCTCCTGTATGCCCGGACCGCCAATATAAGACGGATCGTCAACACGGTAAAGGCCGGTTTCAGCGTGCCACCGGCCGCACGTCCATGTCCTCTCCGAAATAGACCTCCCTGGCCTGGGGGTTGCTCAGAACCGCTTCGGGCGGGCCGTGACAGAGTACCTGGCCCTTGTTGATCACATAGCTGCGATCGGTGATCTGAAGCGTTTCGCGGACTTGATGGTCCGTGATGAGGATCGCGATTCCCTCGTCGCGAAGCCTGCGGATGATCGCCTGGATGCTGTCGATGGTCACCGGGTCGATGCCGGTGAACGGCTCGTCGAGCAGCATGATCTTCGGATTGGACACCAGCGCGCGGGCGATCTCCAGTCGCCGCCGCTCGCCACCCGAGAGCGACAAGCCCAACGACTTGCGCAAGTGGGCGATGTTGAACTGCTCGAGCAACTCGTCGCAGCGGCGCCGACGCGCTCTGCGGTCCATGCCCAAAAGTTCCATGACGCCCAGCAAATTGTCTTGCACCGAGAGCTTGCGGAAGACACTCGACTCTTGGGCCAGATAGCCCATGCCCCCTTCGCGAGCGCGGCGGTACATGGGCCAATCGGTCACATCGACGCCCCCGAGAATCACGGTCCCGGCATTGGCCTCGATCATGCCGCAGGTCATGCGAAAGCTGGTCGTCTTGCCGGCGCCGTTGGGGCCCAACAGACCGACGATTTCGCCGGGCTCGACCTCGAAACTCACGCCATCGACCACGCGGCGCTTGCCGTAGATCTTGACCAATCCTTGGACTTCCAGCATGGTTCGAGTCCTTTCGGTCTGGATCGCCCGACGCCTTGTCCGCCCCCTGGCGCAGTCATCCCACACAGGCCAAGCCCGGTTTTGGGATGCGCCGGGATCAGCGCACAAAGCCCATCCGCGCGAAATTAGGGAAGAAAGGAAACGGAATTGGCAGACCGGGCAGTTTGTCCCAGGAATGTGGCCAGTAGATGTACAAGGCCCGGCCGATCAACAGCTCTCGCGAAACATAGTGCTCCGGATGACTCGGATCGGCAGGCCAAAGTCGGCTGTCCTTGCTGGCCGCGCTGTTGTCGCCCAGCATGAGGAACTGGTCCTTGTCGAGCTTGAAATCGACGAACCGGCGCGATCCAAAGACGCCCCATTCGTCGGGTTCGGACAAGAACCCCATCGGGCCCAGGTGGGCCGCCGCCGTCATGTCGAACTCCGGGCCGCTGCCGACGGTTTGGGCAATGTAGTAAATGTCGCGAAAGACCCGCAATCGGCTGACCTTGGCGGCCGCGCCGCGCGACCCAATGCCCACGGGGTGCAAATCGGCCACTGTCGGTGTGACGCTGATCTTGGGATCGTACTCCACGGGCCGGCCGAAACCGACCACTTTGCCGTCGATCCACAAGATCAACTGGGCATCGACATTGGCGAACCGCACGTCATGTCTGCCAGGACCGATGACATGCTGGGCCGACGTCAGGCTCTCGCCCGTGGGAAGCTCGACGATGGCTGCCCTCGACTCCAGATCGAGGCGGCAGAGGAACTCGCGCCCGCCCTTGATAAGCGCCACGAGAATCTGCCCGGCCGGCTTGTCGGCATCGAGTTGGAACTCCACCACCAAATCGCCCACCCAATGGAGCGGAGGACCCAAATTGCCGTTGGGCATGGGGTCGTCGTCGCGGCCGCCGTTTCGGCTTCGCGTCTGCTCGGTGTTGTACGCCGCGAAGTCGTTGACGAGCTGGGGTTTGGGCGAGGAGCCCCCCGGTCGCTGGCCCGTGGCCAGACGTTCCCAATCGTCGTCGGTCGGCATGTAATGGGCATAGTTGAGCCACCTATCCTGCTGGGCCGTGCCATCCACCGAGAACGACCGATAGTCGGCCGAGGGCTGCCACCCCGACGGCGCCGCCGGCCACGGCGCCCACCGAGAAGGCCAGCCCTTGCGAATCATGTCGGGCACCACGTAGTCGTTGTCGTAGACGGGCTGCATCATGGCGAGGATCTTGTCGGGCGGCTTGCGCGCGATCGAGAATCCCGATTCACCCGCCCGCTCGATAAAGAGGTCGCCGTACTGAATGCGCACGGTCTCGTTGGGCAGTCCCGCCACGCGCTTGATGTAGTTCGTTCTGGCCCCGCCCGGATAGCGGAACACCGCGACTTCCCAGCGCTTGGGATCGACGAATTGATAGGGGAACTTGGCCACCAGGATGCGGTCGCCATTGAACGAGGGGTAGGACTTGCCCTGCGGATTGTCGCGGGCCATATCGACGGTGTGTCCGCACATCGGGCACGTGCCCGCAACCACCTCCAACGGTTTGAGCCGTCCGCGCTGGTCGACCTCGTCGCTGGCGCTGACCTGGAACGGATACCCGCAGACCGGGCAAACCAGGTCCTTGTGCCGACCCATGAGCGTCGGAGCCATCGAGCCCGTGGGAATCACAAACGCCTCGGCCTCGAACGTGCGGAACAAGAAGGCCAGGACAAACGCCACGACGATCGACTCGATCACCTCGCGCAGGGCGGCCTGCGAAAAGAACGGCGGTTTGGCTTCGGTCTTTCGGTGCTTCGCGGTCTCTTGCGATGGATCCTTGGCGCGGCTGGCCCTCTGCGGCCGAACTCTCTCCCCCCCACCCGACTGCAACATGCTGGCTTTCTTTCTCGACATGGTGAGACCTTGACTCACCACTCATTGTACGTACCAACGCCGCGACGTGCGACGACTTTCAGCGAATATAGCGAATTCGGGCGATGTCCGGAATCTGGAAATCGACCCCACCCAGACGCAGGCGGCAGGCCGGCACATGGACCAGCAAAGGGCGTCCCACGATCCGGCTTGCCGAAACCGCGGGCCCAGTGCGCCACACCCGGCTATCTTCCGACACCAGACTGTTGTCGCCAAGTACGAAAAACTCGTCACTGCCCAGTAGTACGGGTTCAACGACCCCCCATCGGGCGATTGCGCCGATCGGATGAGCATAGTACACGTCGCGCCATACCCTCACGTCCCGCACCTCCACGGCTACCCCCCGAGTTCCGATCGCCAAGGGAACCATGGCGCCCGGCGCACGCTCACCGTCGAACGGCTGAACGACCCGAAGCCGGCCATCCAAGGCCACCTGGAACTGCCGGTCGATCGTCGAGACCTCGAGGAAGGTCTCGTCATCGGCCTCGGGCACCTCGACCGGTTCGAGAAGCGACACCGGCGTAAAGCCGTGCGACGCCGTGAATCGGCGCCGGCCCGAAGCGACCTCCCAACCGAAACGGAACTCCTCTCCCCCATCGGACACGCGAACCTCGAATCGGCCTTCGCCCGAGGTCCGCACACGACACGTCACGAGAAGGTCGGCGACCGGGTGAAGGACGATACCGCGCTGGGGCAGCGACTGGTTATAGGCCAACCGGTCATCGAGTTCGCCGCATGTCGGGTGCCCCAACTCCGATGGGGTCGGCTCCGGCGCAACCGGCGGTTTGCCGTTGGTCGCATTCGTCCGCGACCTGCCGTCCAGGCGCGGGCAATAGGATAGCCAGTCGAGCGAGTCGTCTCCGGGCAATCCCGGATGAATGAACACGCCCTGGCTGCGGGTCCACCGCGAAGGTTCCCCGGCCCGCCACGGGCCATCGTTCGTGGCGCTTCGGCGTGGCCAGTAGTTCGCATCGTGAACCAGCACGGCCATCGCGCGTTGTTCGGCCAGGCTCTTGCGCGCCAGTTGACCGTTGATATACACGTCGCCATCGCGGATTTCGACCGTTTCGCCGGGCAGGCCGACCACGCGCTTGATGGCAATCCGGTCGGTTCCGCCGGCGACCCGAAATGCAATGACCTCCCAACGTCGCGGCCGGCGCACGACGAATGCCGTCTTGGCGATCAAGAGGCCGTCGCCCGGCACCACAGGCCGGCTGGCCAGATCGTTCTCCCGGTAGCCGCAATTCGGGCATACGGCCTTAGCTGTGGTCGGGGGGCTATCGGCCCCGCAAGCGAACCGCCTCCCGCAATCGCCGCAGATGATCTCCCGGTGCGGCCCCAAGAGCGTCTCGGCCATCGACCCGCTGGCCACTTCGAACGGCACCAGCAGGCCCTCCATCAGCCACGTACGCGTTAGGATGCCGAGGACCGAAACGAGCACCGCCATGTCAACCAGCGGTCGTAACCGGCAAACGGCACACGCAGCTTGGCCCAATTGACACCGTCCGTCCCGGTCGTGGACAATAGGCCCTTCTTGGATGGACTGGCTCGACCAATCAGTATTCTAGACGTTCGAGGTGTCGCATGCACACGCCGTCGGCGGGAAAAGAGGGGGCTAAGCAAGGCGTTCTGACCGGCGTGACCTGGTACCACTGGTTGGTCGTGATCATTGCCTCGTGCGGCTGGCTGTTCGACTGCATGGATCAGCGCATCTTCGCTTTGGCCCGGGAACCGGCGCTGCGCGAGGTGCTCGGCGGTGGCTCGGCGGACGCCGTGGTCAAGAACTGGAGTGGTTGGGCCACGGGCATCATGATGATCGGCTGGGCCACCGGCGGTATCATCTTCGGCATGATGAGCGACCGCTGGGGCCGCGTGAAGACCATGGTGGCGACGCTGCTGGTCTACTCGGGGTTCACGGGCCTCTCGGGAATCGCCCGCACGCCCTACGAGTTTCTCATGTACCGGTTTCTCGTCGGGTTGGGGGTAGGCGGAATGTTCGGCGCAGCGACCACCCTGGTCGCCGAAAGCGTGCCCGGCGGGTTCCGCTCGATCGCCCTCGGCTCGCTCCAGACGATCTCCGCGGCCGGGAACATCATGGGCTCGCTCTTGAGCACTCAGATCCGGCCCGGGCAGGCCGATTTCCTCTTCGGGCTGTCGGGGTGGCGGGTGATCTTCTTCGTGGGAATCCTCCCGGCCCTGCTCGTCATCCCCATGATCCTGGTGCTGCGCGAACCCGAACGCTGGAAAGAAGCCAAGCGTAAGATCCGCGAGGGGGGCGACCGGTCGCAGCATATCGGTTCGATTCCGGATCTGTTCCGGCACCCCATTTGGCGGCGCAACGTGCTGGTGGGCGTGTGCCTCGGCCTGGCGGGCATGGCGGGCCTGTGGGGCATCGGCTTCTTCTCGCCCGAACTCATCTCCGGCGCCCTCCGCGCGCAGGGCGAGTCGCAACCGACGATCGACACCGTCCGCGGCAATGCCACGGCGCTTCAAGACGTGGGATCGTTTCTGGGAATGCTCGCCTTCACGTTCGCCGCGACGTTCATCGGACGACGACCCGCTTTCTTCGTCGCCTTCATCCTCTGCCTGGTCACGACGATCTTCGTCTTCAACAGCCTGCACACCAGCACCGACGCCTACTGGATGCTGCCGCTGATGGGCTTTGCCCAGCTCTCGGTGTTCGGCGGCTATTCGATCTATTTTCCGGAGCTTTTCCCAACGCGGCTCCGGGGAACGGGCGTGGGGTTCTGCTACAACACGGTACGATACCTGGCAGCGGGCTTCCCCCCGATGCTGATGTACTTGAACCAGACCATGCTCTCGCAAGGCGTCCAGGAGCCTTTCCGCAAGGCCGCGATGTACCTTTCGTTCATCTTTGCCCTCGGGTTGGGGGCCCTGATC
>DYLT01000112.1 GCA_020721945.1 Blastopirellula marina | reverse complement strand
ATGCGACGCCGTCGGTTCATGCAAGCGCTTCTGGCCGGGGCGGGCACGTGGCTAGGGCAACGGGAGCACGGGCCAGACGAATTTCAAGGGCTGGACGTTCGAGAACCTTCCGTTGGCCGACTATCCGCTGATCGTTGCCGATCGGCGCGCCGTCGAGGCTGTCGAGGGCCGCCGGCATGGGACGAAGGCGGCCGATGGCGCCGGCCGGCGGGTCACAGGTAATCCAAGAGCGACAACTGGGAGATCTTGGCGGTGGTGTTGAGCGAGGCTTGGTAGGCCGCCTGGCGCGCGGTGAGATTCGTGATGACCTCGGCCAGATCGGCGTCGTAATCCAGCGACATGGCCGACTGGAGCTCGACGTTCTCGTCGTCGAGCCGCTGCTGGAGCACGTCGAGCCCCTGTTGCCGGGTGCCCAATTCGGCGCGGGCGAAGTTGAACTGGATGGTCCGGCGGTCGAGCATGGTCATGGCGCGCTCGACCTGCCCCAGGTCGTTGCGTTGGAGGCCGTCGACGATGCGCGACAGGGCCGTGAACAGGCCGTCGGTTTCCAGAAGGTGAACATCAGAGCCCGTCAGGACGTAGGGTGGCCCCGGCGATGGGCTGACGGCCGAATCCTGGCCCGGGGGAACCAATCCCAGGTCGATGGCCGCCAGGCTGTCGTGAATCCGCGTGACCGACAGCGCATCGAGCCCGAGGCTGTGATCGACCAGTTCGATGCCGTTCCCCGACACGGCCAGCCGGGCCACGACGGGCACCCCGGATCCCAGCCCGGGATCGAGGTTGATGGGGTGGTTGTTGATCAGGTCGATCACGTCGCCGATGGTCTCGGCGCCGTGGACGTTGATCTCGAAGGAGACGCCGTCGCTGCGCGTGAGGACGAAGTCGCCGCCGGCGGCGCCGGTGCTTTCGTGGTCGCTCACGCCGCGGCCGTAATTCAATTCGGCGAGGCGGGTCTCTCGGGTGAAGGTGCGCAGGCCAAGTTGTGTGGCGGTCAGCCCGCCGTTCTCGCCGATGGCGAAGGCCGAGCCGCTCAGGCGCGAGCGAACGTCGATCCCCGTGCCGGCCTGATTGATCTCGGCCAGCACGCCCGCGCTGGAGCCGTTGAGGATATTGAGCACATCCTCGATGGTCTGGGCCGTGGCCAGGCTGATCACGTGGGTGGCTCCGCCGTTGGTGATCTGGAGCCCGGACATCTTGTCGAACGCGACGCCCCGGCCGCCCGACGTGGTCACCGGAGTCGTCGTGACGACGATGGGCCCCACGCCGCCTTGTTCGTCGTCCAGAGGATCGAGGCGGGCCGTGAACGGTAGTGGCGGCACCGCGTGGTTGACCGCGTTGATCACGTCGATGGCCCGAGTCCGGCCACTCTCGATGTTGACGCGCAGTTGCGGCGGCGGCGACGTGTACGTGGCCACTTCGTACCCGGCCACGACCGTGTGGTCGTCGAAGAACGAAATCTCCACCCCGTTCCAGGCCGTGCCGGGCTCCTGGGCCTCGAAGATGAGATCGTTGTCGGGCAGCGACGTGCGCACCACCGCCCGGGCGCGGGCGCCGAGGAGGTTGTCCAACGGGGTGGTCAGACGCACCGTGGGATCGAGATCGGCCCCGACGATCGGACTGGTCCCCACGCCGATCTCCTGGAGGATCCCCAGTTCGAACGCCGTGGTCCCGCCGCCCACCTCGCGGATCGAGAGGTCGCCGCCATCGAGTTGGAGGACGAGCCCCTGGGAGGTGACGTCGACGAAAATCGTCCTGCCGGCGGGTGGATTGGCATGGATCAGCGCGGCGAGGTCGCCGATCGTCTCGGCGCGGCTGACGTCGATGATCTTCGTGTCGGTGCCGTCGGACACCGCGATGCTTCCGGGACTGATGCCCTGCCCGTGGCGCAGGTCGGCCAAACGAGTATTCCATGTGAGGATCGGATCGAGGTCCACCGAACCGCGGACCGGCTCCGAGATCGCGCCGAAGACCTCACTGCCCGACAGGTTCGTGTCGAACAGCAGATCGAGGTTGGCATAGCTGGGCAGGGTGTCTTCGTTCCCGTCGTAGCGGACGACATTCATCCCTTGCATCGAGAACGGGGCCTGGCCGCTGGCGGACCCGGCGAACAGGTATCGGCCGCGGAAGTTCTGGTTGGCCGTGTCGAGAAGCTGCCGAAGGGACTGTTCGACCTGCTGGGCCACGGCAAGCCGCTGGGTGTCGCTGGCGGTCGTGCCCATCACGCTCAGGGTGGCGGCGCGGGCGTCGGCCAGCAGATTCGAGACTTGCGAGAGGGCGGCGTCGGTCGCGCTGAGGTACGACTGGTTCGTGTTGAGGTTCGTGCGGATCTGCGCTTTGCGCTCCAAGAGCCGCTGGAGGCTCATGACGCGCAGCGCGGCAACCGGCTCCTCGCTGGGGGTCTGGAAGCGGTGCCCCGTGCTCAACTGGCTCTGGAGCCGAAACATGTCGGCCTGGTCGAGCTGGATCTGCTCGAGCAGCCTCATGCGGACGAAGAGATCGCTGACGCGGGTGTTGGGAATGCCGATGATGGACATTACAAGTTGACCAGCATCTGGAACATCTCTTGGAGCGCCGCGATGAACCTCGCCGAGGCTTGGAACGACTTCTGGTACTGGATCATGCGCACGGCCTCCTCGTCGAGGCTGACCCCGCTGATGGCGAGTTTCTGGCCGCGCAGGGTCTGCTCGAAGACCCGGCCCCCTTCGGCGGAGGCCTTGGCGACCGTGGCGCCTTGGGTGGTCTCGCCGACGAGGCGATCGTAGAGCACGGCCAGCGAGGCCCCGTTCTGCGAGGCGATCGGCTCGTCGAGGAATCGCGCCAACAGCACCGCGTTCTGGGTATCGGCGCCGATGCCGCCGCGGCTGGCGGCGAACTTCGCGGGGTCGTCCCGGAGGGTCTCGCTAATGTCCAGGTCCGCGGCCGTCGAGCCCGTAAAGAACGTATTCACCCCGAGGGCGGCCAGCACCCCGCTGGTGTCGTTCGCGAAGGCGAATTCTTCCTCGGGCGAGTCGGCCGCGACTTCGAGCCTGCCCTCGGCGTTGACCGACGCCGAAAGCCCGTCGATGGCATCCAGCGCGTCGGCCACGTCGGCCAGCGTGGTCTGGTGGCCCAGCCCGGTCAGATCGATGAAGAGGTCGGTCGTCTTCAGGCGCACGCGCTGGCCGTCGACCATCCGATAGGTGATGACCTCGAAGGAGCCCGTCTTGGGGACGAACGCGAGTCCCGCGTCATCGAGTGCCGCGTCCTTCGAGGTGACGGCGAACTCGCTGGCGACCTCGTGGAACCCGTTGAGGCCCTGGCCGCCGGAGTACACCTTGTTGAACTCGAAGGCCAGCGTCGCGGCAAACGTATCGAGCCGATCGAGAAACCCGCCGAGGACCGTGTCGCGCGAGGCGGTCAATCCGTGCAGCTCTCCCGCGCTGGGATTCAAGGGCGAATCGGTCTCCGCGATCCGGATCTCCGCCACCGGCAGCCCCCGATCGCTGGTGCGCACGACCGTCACCTCGCGCCGCAGCCCCTCGGTCACGAGAAACTCGCCGCCGCGGTAGACGGTCACGGTGCCGCTGGGTTGCTCCTCGACCCGGATGTCGATCAACTCGGCCAGGCGTTCGAGTGCCTCCAGCCGCTGGTCGCGCAGTCCGACCGCGTCGCTGGTCGAAACGTCGCCGCCCTCGGTCTCGGCGATCTGGACGTTGAGCCGGGCGATATCCTCGGTAAGCCGATTGATGTCGTCGGCGATGGTGACAATGCGGTCGTTCTCGTCGGAACGCACCTGCGCGACCCGCGCCGACAGGCTGCGGATCTGCTCGGTGAGCGTCACCCCGTTGAGCACGGCGAGATTGCGCACCGAGACGTTTTCCGGCTGATTGAGCACTTCCGAGATGCTGTTGAAGAAGCTGGTCAGGGCCGTGCTCAGATCCGTTTCGCTGAGTTCCCCGATGATCTGTTCCAGATTGACATAGGCCTCCTCTTGGGCCTCGGCGCTGGCTTTGTCGCTAACCGCGCCGCGCAGACGCCCTTCGAGGAACAGATCGATCTTCTGGATCACGGCCTCGACGCGCACCCCGAGGCCCAACAGCAGGTTGCCCATGCGCTGGGTGGGGGCCGGCGTGAGGACCGTCTCTTCGCGGATGTACCCTGGCGTGTTCGCGTTGGCGATATTCTGACCGATCACCTGCATGGCGATTTGGTCCGCCCGCAGCGTGTTCGCCGCCAACCGGATGGAACCGAAAAGAGACATGATCCAGTTTCCGCAGGCTCGCCGGCTTCGCTGGTCTTCCTAGGCTTCGCGGTCCACGAGCGCGCCGCCTGGGCGCAGCGACTCCTCTTTCCTATATGTCGGACGGAGTCGCCCACCGGTCGCGATAATCTCTAACAACTGCGAAAGATGAATCAGCGTGCGCTGCACGAGGACCCAATGGACCAGCCCCTCGTGGCGCAAGAGCCGCGCGCGAAGGGCTGCCTGGCGCATCTGCTCGCTTAGGCCGCTGGAGCGGGCTTCGGGCAACGCCGAGGCCAGCGACTGAAGGCTGTCGTTCGGCAGGCCCTCGGCCGCCGCACGGGCCAACAAGGCTTGCCGTCGGCGAAGGCATTGCGTCAGCCGATCCACCACCTGGGACTCCTCGTCGCTGATCGCGGCGAGCCCCTTGGCATCGGCGGCGATCAAGGTGGCGCGCTTGCGGCCCAACACGTCGAGCGTCGTCCGTTGCACCGAGGATAGTTCCGCGAGAAAGTCGGTCAATTCCGATTCCCAAGTGGCGTTCATGGGTGGCGCAAAGCTGGGGCTGGCGAGAAAGATAGAACGTTGAAAACCAGAAACCCGTAACCGTTCCCAGACTAGAGACTGCCTCGCCCTTCGGCCGCCTGGGAGCTGAAGAACGCGCCGGTCCCCTCCACGCGAACCGGACCCTCCCCTTGTCGCGGGCTTCGCCGCGAAAACTGGGGACAGTCCCCCGTGAACGGTTTTATTCCACCGAGGCCGATCGTTGGGCCGTTTACCTCCGCTGGGTCGTGAACAATTCGAACATCGGCCCGGTGAACTGCTCGGCGGTGGCCTGGCTGAGCTTCTCGGCCATCACCTGATCGAGCTGTTGTTGGAAGACCTCTTCGGCGCGGCCTCCGTGGAAGTACGCCGGCTTGCCGACGGTCCTTCGCATCGACTTGAGCATCTGGGCAAACAGGGTCTCGCCCATGGCGCGGTCGAACGCCTGGCGAAGTTCGGTGTCGTTCTGTTCAGGCCGCGACGCGTCGGCCACCGAAGGCGGCACCGGCCAGGGCGCGACGGACGACGCGGCAACGGGACGGATTTGCATGGCGAAGCTCCTCGACGGTCAGGCTGATTCTCCCGTGGCCGGCGGGACTAGCCGCGCGGCCAGGCTTGCGGTGGCTACTCGATGATCAACTGGGCGTGCAGCTTGCCGTTCCGCTCGAGGCCCTTGATGATCTCGATGACGTCTTCGGTGGGAACGTGCAAGGCGTTGAGCGACTCGACGAGCGACTTGAGCTTCGCGGTCTGGACCTGGCTGGGGTCGATGGGCACGAACCGGCCGGTCGCCTGCGGCGTGGCGCCGGTCTCGACGACGATGTTCTTGTGCGAGACCACGGCGGCGCCGATCTCGACGTCGTCGCCGATGACGATGCTTCCGGCCCGTTCGTTGATCACGACCCTCGCGCCGGTCTGGGGTTCGGGGATCTCCAAACCCAGGACCTGGGAGACGAAATCGACCGGATCGTTGTCGGTCAGGTACTGCTGGGGGATCGAGACTTCGATGTTGTTCTGGTTCAGCGCCCGCGCCAACGGCTGGCCGCTCGACTGGTAACGGAGCTTGCCGCTATTGATCATGTCGGCGATGTCCTGAGCGACCTGGAAGTCGGCATGGCTCCGGTCGAGCACCAGCGTGATCTTGCCGTCGCGGACAAAGGGGTTGAAGAAATCCTCTTCGAGCCGGCATCCGCCGCGGATACGTCCGGCGGTCGGCATATTGGGGCTGTCGAGAGTGATCCAGCCGTCGGCCGTGGCGTAGACGCGGGGATTGTGGGGGTCGGGCCCCAAGAGCAGGGTCGTAAACAGCCGGCCACCCGCCAGGCTCTTGGCCGCCCCGATCGAGCTGACCTGGCAATCGAGCCGGTCGCCCTGTCGGGCGCCTGCGGCCGGAACCGTGGCCGTGACGACGACCAGGGCCACGTTCTTGGAGTCCTTCAGTTCGGCAGTTCCCGTCTTGCCCAAGGGGCTACCCATCAGTTGCATGGCCTGCGCGAGGCTCCGCAAGGTGGGCAGCGACGAGGCGCCGTCGCCGGTTCCCTTGAGCCCCATGACGATGCCCAGGCCCTGAAGCGTGTTTTCTTCCTGTCCCTTGACGCGGCAGATCGTCTTGAGCGTGGTGCGGCCGTCGGCTTGCCCGGCCAGAGGGTGCGTCGCTAAAACCAACGCCGCCAGAAGGACCGTGCACCGCGGTTTGCCCGCTGCCGGAAGGACCATGACCCACCTCCGTTCAGAACGGCTGGTACGTGTCGAGCCATTTCAAGAGCCCCCCGCGGCGGATGCCGTCGCGGCCGTGCCCGGCCTGCCGCTTGTGAATCCGCAGTTCGGCGATCTTCTCGCTTTGGATGGTGTTGTTCGGCATGATGTCCTCGGGCCGGACGATGCCGCTGAGCGAGTACTCCCACTCCTCTTCGTTGACCTGGATCTTCCGGTGTCCCTCGACGACCAGCGTGCCGTTGGGCCGGATGTCGGACACCACGCAGGCGATGTTGAACTCGAGCATGTCGCGCTCTTGGAGATTGGCTTGGGCGCGGTACTTGTTGTCGACGACGCCCGAGGCCTTCGGATCGCCGTTCTTTTGCGGTGCGGCCACGATGGAGAAGCCATCCAGCGCGATCCAATCGTTCAGCGACATGGCCCCTTCGGCCTTCTTCCGCCGGTCCACCTGGCCTTCGGTCGACATGCGCGACTTCTCGCGCACGACCACGGTCACCAGGTCGTGCAGTTTGATGAGCTGCTTGGGCTCGAGCACCTGCTGGTACGTCCACGAGGCGTCGGCCAAGGTCAGCGGGCGGCGCTCTTGGGGATCGCCCCAGACGCTGCCGCTTTGCGCGGGCGACGACGAGGCCCCGAGTCCAAGCCAGGCCGATGCGGCAAGGCAAACCAAAAGGTGCGGTTTCACGATCGTCTCCCTAGTCTGGACCAGGCACGGGGAATGCCCTACCAAGCCGTTCGTTCCGAAGGAGCGGCTTCGAGTTCCGTCTCGCGCGGGCCGGTCACGCGAACCGTGAACTTCTGCCGGTTCAATAGCGACTCGACGGTGATCGGATCGCCCAGGGCACCGTCGTCCTGGGCGCGGGCGGTGGTTCGCACGCGGACTCCCGCAGCCCGCGCAAGAACCGCGACGACGTCGCCCCGGCGGACCAACAGCGGCGCGCGAAGCGACTCCGGCGCGATGACGGCCCCGGCGGGAATCGCCCGAAGCGCTTCCTTGCCGACCACCTCGTCCAACGATGCGCAGCCGGCACGCTGGATTTCGATCGACGCGGCCGGTTCGACGCGGACATCCGCCGCTCGGACCACGGCCCCCTTGGCGATCGGCGCGACCGCCACGAGGACTTCGCCGGCGCGACGCGGTTCGACCGCGGCCGGTTTGGGCGCCGGCTCGGTCGAGGTGGCCGCGAGAACCGTCACCTCGCTGGCCCCGCTGAAGCGGTGCTCGGCCAGCGCCACCTGGCGAATCACCAAGAGATCGCACAGCTCGCGCAGCCGAACGGTCCGGGGCCGGCCGGAAGGTGCCGGGAAAAGCTCGACGGCCGACAGGGCCGCCGCCTGCGCCGGGTCCGCCGCGGTGACCTCGGCGAGGTCGCCCAAGGTGACCACCGGCCGCTGCGGTTGGCATCGGGCCCGCAACTGGATCTCCGCCGCCCCGAGCGGCCCAGGCAGCAGAACGCAAAGCGCCAGCCATCGAAATCGGACGCTCATCTCACATTCGCCTCAGGTTCGCCACAAGTTGCATGACCTGGTCGCCCGCCTGCACGACCTGCGAGTTCAACTCGAACGCCCGCTGCGTGGTGATCAGATCGATCAGCTCGCTGACCGGTTCGACGTTCGAGGCTTCGAGCACGTTCTGGCGGAGCACGCCGAAGCCTTCCTGGCCCGGGGTGCCGTTCGTCGCGGCCCCCGAAGCCGCCGATTCGGCGTAGAGGTTCTCACCTTTCTTGAGGAGCCCCTCGGGATTGATAAAGGTCACCAGCTCGATCGTGCCTTGCTGCGTCAACTGGGTGTTGTTGGGCTGCTGGACCATCACCTTCCCGTCGGGGGTGATCTGGATCTTGATCGTGTCGGACGGGATGGAGATGGGTGGTTCGAGCAGGCGGCCGGTGTTCGCCGAGCCCATGACGATCTGCCCCTGGGCATTGAGCGAGAAGTTGCCGGCCCGGGTGTAGAGGATCTCGCCCGACGGATCCATCACCTTGAAAAACCCGTTGCCTTCGATCGCCACATCGAGCTGGTTGTTGGTTTGCTTGAAGGCGCCCTGGCGGAAATCGCTCTGCACGCTGGAGACCTGGGTGCCCAGGCCGATCGCGATACCCACGGCCGTGAGGTTGCTGCTGGCGTCCTCGGCCCCGGGCATCTTCTCCTGGCGGTAGAAGAGGTCCTCGAAATTCGTGCGCCCGCGTTTGAACGCGGTGGTCTCCATATTCGCCAGGTTGTTGGCGATCGAGTCGAGTTTGGTTTCCATGGCGGTCATTCCCGTGGCCGCCGAATAGAGCGCTTGAACCGTCATCGTCAGGACCTGCAAACTCGTAATGACTCGGTAGAGAAGAGACGCATCCTTAGACTCGCATCAGGCGGTTGACCAACCCCGACAGCATCTGGTCCTGGGCCTGCATCATCTGAAGGTTGGCCTCGATGGCGCGCGAGGCTTCGATCAGCTCGACCATCTCCGAGGTCGGACGCACGCCGGACATCTCGAGGTAGCCGGCGGCCACGCGCCGTTGGGCCTCGGGGACCGGCGGGGGGTCGGCCAGCGGGCGGAAGAGGTTCTCGCCCGACTTGACCAGATCGCCCAGCGACCGCGGCTGCACCAAGGCCAACGTCTGGGCCGAGCCCCGCTGCCGCAGCATGCCCTCGGGCGTGATCTCGAACGGGCCGGCGCCCGGGTCGAGGACCACCGGCGCGCCGCTGTCGCTGAGCACCGGATAGCCCTGCTGCGTGACGAGTTCGCCACGCGCGGTCAGCCGGAAGTTCCCTGCCCGGGTCAGATACGATTCCTCCCCTTTGCGCACGACGAAGAACCCGGGACCGTCGATGGCCAGGTCCGTAACCGAGCCGGTCCGTTTCATCGGCCCCGGCGAGAAATCGGTCTTGGTCTGGCGCAGCATCGTTCCCCCGCCCGTGTCGTTGATCGTGCCCGACCCGTGAAAATCGAGCCCTTGCGCGGTCTCCTCGGCATATCGCGCCTGGAAGATCGCCAGCTCGCGCTTGAAGCCCACCGTGTCGACGTTGGCCAGGTTGTTGGCGATAATCTCCAGTCGCCGGGCCTGGGCGTGGGCGCCGTCGGCCGAGAGGTACAGTCCGTAAGGCACGCCATGCCTCGTGTCGTGGTGATCCCCCCCCCTGCTTGAGGCCGCCAAGCGCGGCCACTGCGAAGCCCTCGCTTTCTGCAACAACCATGCCCAAACGAAAGCGCGCGGGGCGATTCGACTGGGCACACCGCGATAACCCCTTGATGGGTCGCCGCTTACCGGGATCGAAACGCATCGCCCGGATGCCAGACACCGCACGAAGAAACGCGCGGAAGGTGCATCCCTTGCCGGGACCGAGGCGCAACACTTGCCGGTCCATGGTGGCTGGGTTTGCGAGACGGAACCTCGCGCAGCCTTAAAGCCGGAACCGCTTCGGCTTGCGCCATTCGGCCTCCCCTCGTGACGAACATCCCTTACGCGAGTATAGTGAAGGTTTGCCCGAGGGACGCCACGCATTTGGCCTTCACATCAGGAGAAACCCATGAGACATGCGGTCGTTTGTCTGGCGATCTGTCTTGCCACGACTCTGGCGGCGCGCGCTGCCGATCCGATTCCGCCCAAGGCCCACCCCGATTCCAAGGGTTGGGAGAATCTGATTGCCCCGGACCTTTCGAACACGGTCCACCCGAAAGGGGTCTGGTCGTTCGACCACGGGGTCTTGACCGCCACGGAGGACCAGTGCATCTGGACGAAGAAGGAGTACGAGAACTTCGTGCTGGATCTGGAGTTCAAGAACGCGCCGGGCACCAACAGCGGCGTCATCGTGTACTGTAGCGACGCGCAAAACTGGATCCCCAATTCGATCGAGATCCAGATCGCCGACGACTTTGCCGAACGTTGGGCCAAGAGCCCCAAGACCTGGCAGTGCGCCGCGATTTTCGGCCGGCTAGCCCCCACGAAAAGCGCCGTGAAGAAGCCTGGTCAATGGAACCGCATGACGATCACGTGCCGCGGCCCCATGATCTACGTGCTGCTCAACGGCCAACCAGTGACCGAGATGGACATGCGCAAGTGGACCGACGCCAAGAAAAACCCCGACGGCAGCGAGATTCCGCCGTGGCTGAGCAAGCCCGCCGCCGGGTTGCCCACCAAGGGTCGCATCGGCCTTCAGGGCAAGCACGCCGGCGCGCCGATCTACTTCCGCAACCTGAAGATCAAGAGCATCGAGTAGACCGCCGGGCTTGTACCCAAGCGCGCGGGTGGTGTTGCCTGTTCCGCGCATACCCGAGCCCGTGGGGTGGCTGCTTTGCACCCACGCGCACTGGCGGTCGCGCCGCCGGGCCGCCGTAGGCGGTTCGCGTGGGTGCGGAGCCCCCCCTTACGAGTTCGATCTGTCGTGCAGAGAGACCATCGTCCGGCACGGAGTGCCTGAACCGCGGCTCACCCCGCCCGTATCTGGCGCGTTGCGGCGTCGTACACCTGGCGCTGGCCGGTGTCAAAGGCCCGCATCGCCAGGATGACGGCCACGGCGTGCTGGTACCCGGCGTCGATCGGCGCGCGGCACTCCTTGCGCGAGCGGATGCACTGGAGCCAGTCGAGGAAGTGGTCGGGTCCGTCGATCGCTTGGACCGGGGTTTCCTTGCCTAACCGGCCCGGCTTGATGGCCCCGTTGCTCGAGACCGTCGGCTTCGTCCAATTCGTCAGGTCGATGGTGCCGTGCTCGCCGTAGATGCGGAAGCCGTTGCCGCCGCTGTTGCCGAAGTTCGTCGAGTAGCTTACGAGGAAGCCTTCCGGGTAGGTCCACAGGGCCTGGACGTGGTCCGGGCAGGTGAAGCCGTGCTCATCCCTCCAGGTGAAGGTGCCGCCCAGACACACCGCGCTCGTGGGGAACTTGCTGCCGACGATGTAGTTCATCAGGTCGATGAAGTGGCTGGCCAGTCCCGGCACCGGCCCGTCGGAAAACCCGCGGTAGCCGTACCAGCCCGTGAACACGTCGGCGCGGAAAGGCCGGGCCGGCGCGTCGCCGAGGAACTCGTTCCAATCGACGTCTTTGGCATGGGCTTCCTTGAGGTACCGATACCAGTAGGGCTGGGTCCCGTTGCGGCACTGCTCGACCCGGCTGACCTTGCCCAGCGCGCCCGACTGGGCGATCTCGCGGCAGCCCGTGCTCGTCGGCAGGCTGCGCACCTGGGTGCCGGCCTGGAACACGACCCCATTGGCCCGCACCGCGTCGCACGCCGATTTGAGCTTTTCGAGGTCCATCGCCAAGGGTTTCTCGCAGTAGACGTCCTTTTTCGCGTTCGCGGCGGCCTCGAGGTGCGTCGTGTGCCAGTGGTCGGGCGAGGCGATCATGACCGCGTCGACGTCGTTGAGGGCAAGCAGGTCGCGGTACGAGACGAACCCCCGCGCGGGACGGCCAAACCACGCCTTCACCTGGGCCGAGGCCATCTCGCGCCGCACGCTCCAGGGGTCGCACACCGCGGTGATCTCGAGATTCTGGCTCTTCGCGTGAGCGTAAACGCCGGGCATATGGGCCTTGAGCCCGCGGTCCCCACAACCGATGATGCCGATCGACAGCCGGTCGTTGGCGCCGGGCACGCGGGCGTAGCTCGACGCCGTGAAGGCCAGCGCGGCGACGCCGGCCGAGGTGGTCGCAAGGAATTCGCGGCGGGACGGGCGGGTCATGGCAGGTTCTCCGAAACGAGGGCGAAGTCGAAAGCGTTCAGGGGTTCAGCACTTTGTAGACCACATCATGAGGCCGCGCGTGTTCGGCGGCCTTGATGCCGACCGACTGGCCCGGCTCGGCCCGCGGAACGTCCTTCCCGTCGATCTGCATGGAATCGATCGTCTGGGTGAAGTCGCTGGTGTGGCCCTTGACCCGGATCGTATCGCCCACGGCGAGCGATCCCTTGGTCAGCTCGATGGCCGCCACGCCGATCCGGCCGAAGTAATGGGTGATTTTGCCGATTTCTTGCTCTTCCATCACAACACGCTCCTTGGGAATGGCAGGAACCTGGGCGACGTGTCCGCGCCTGAGATCGACCCACGCGCCGCAATCGCACCGGATCCCGCGGCCGAACTGGAACAACGTCACATCAAACCCCGCGCCGCAGCGGGGACAGGTCATTGCCATATCGAAAACCCGGCCGTCAGTTTAGCCCGAACGCCCCGAACACGCGATAGGGCATTGGTGCCGCGGCGGTTCCACTTTGCGTGGCTCCTTTTCGAGGCTACCATGAGGAGTCACGGGATTGAAGGCAGAGCGAACACCCGGCACGACAACTTGGGGTGGGGTACTGACCCCGATATCCGGCGCGGCGTGGAATGGACGTCAAGATCACCGGAGCCATACTGGCCTTGCTCGCCAGATTCCTCAGCGGCGCGAGCATCCGCTGGCTCGACTGCCAGCCAGACAGCTGCCAGAGAGTGTATTTTGCCAACCACACCAGTCATCTGGATGCCATTGTACTATGGTCCGCGCTACCCCCCGAAGTACGGTCCATGACTCGCCCTGTCGCGGCCAAGGACTATTGGATGGCAGGGCGTGTGCGTCGGTATCTTTCCACGCGCGTGTTCAACGCACTGCTCATCGATCGCAAAGAGATCAAAGTTCACCAGAGTCCGGTCGATGTGATGATTCGCGAGATGGGGCAGACGTACTCGCTGATCGTGTTTCCCGAAGGAGGGCGGACCACCGGCGAAGAGATCGGGGAGTTCAAGAGCGGCCTGTACTACTTGTGCAAGAAGCGGCCAGACCTGGAGTTGATTCCTGTGCATATTGACAACATGAACCGGATTCTTCCCCGCGGTGAGGTCTTGCCAGTACCCCTGCTGAGTTGCATCACGTTTGGCCCCCCCATGTGGCTAGAGGCCAATGAGCCGAAGGCCGATTTCCTCGCCCGAGCCCGGGATGCCGTGCGACGGCTGAAGGAACTCTGACTCGGATCCACCGCGGAGAAGGCCAAGGGCTCATGGAACGAACGCTGGGATTGGTGGGCGGGGTGTTGGTGCTGTTGGCCGCGGCCACGGCCGTGGTCCAATTCCTCAAGCGCCGCACCGACGGGGCCCTTGATCCGGCGATCGTCGAGACCTTCCGCCGTCGCGTTCGGGCCTGGTGGATCCTGACGGCCGTGCTGGCCGCCGCATGGCTGATCGGCAACGTGGCCACCGTGGTGCTTTTCGGACTGATCGCGTTCTGGGCCCTGCGCGAGTTCATCACGCTGACGCCCACGCGACCCGGCGACCACCGCACCTTGTTCTGGGTGTTCTTCCTGTTTACACCCCTTCAGTTCGTGCTTGTCGGGATGCGGCTGTACGGGCTGTACTCGATCCTCATTCCCGTGTACGTGTTTCTGTTCATCCCCGCGCGCATCGCCATGTCGGGGGATCCGAAGCGATTTCTCGAACGGACGGCGAAGATCCAGGCGGGGCTGTTGATCTGTGTCTACTGCCTCAGCTACGCGCCCGCGTTGATGACGCTGCGAATCCCGGCCGACGTCGCCCGAATGCCCTGGCGGTCCCCCAAAACGGCTCCCACTCCGGCTTCGGCCGCGGCCCTGGAGGCAGAAACGCCGCCGAGAGAGCCCGGCCGGGGTGCGTCGGCTTTGCCGCTCGATCCCGAGGCCGGCCCCCGATTGCTGTTCTTCTTCATCCTCATGGTCCAGTTGAGCGACGCGTTGCAGTACGCCTGGGCGCACATTCCGCGCCGGCATGTGATCGTTCCCACCATCAATCCCACGAAAACCTGGGAAGGGCTCTTGGGTGGCACCGCGAGTGTCACGCTCATCGGCGCCGTCCTGTGGTGGGCCACTCCGTTCGAGTATTGGGTGGCTGGTCTCATGTCGGCCGTGGTCGCCCTGATGGGCTTTGCCGGGTCGCTGACCATGTCGGCCATCAAGCGGGACCGCGGCGTGAAAGACTACGGCACCCTGGTCGAGGGGCACGGGGGGGTGCTCGACCGCCTCGACTCGCTCTGCTTCGCGGCCCCGGTGTTCTTCCACTTCACCCGGTATTATCTCATCCTGAAAGGGGTGCTGGAACCAATTGTTTGAGGGGGCTGCGCCCTGCGTCGAAGGTCGGACGTTTCAGAGGCGGTTTCGGTCAAAGGCCCTGGACTGGCGCTGGGTGCTTTGAAACCGCGTGCCTTGGCGCGGGGCGTCTAGAGGTCGTACAGCGTCTCGTCGACGCGTGGTGGTCGCAGTTTGCGCGACATGGCGCGCA
>DYLT01000111.1 GCA_020721945.1 Blastopirellula marina | reverse complement strand
CCGTATCGCCCGCAACTTCCCCGGCCCGCTCGTCGGTGCCGACATCGCCCTGGCCAGCGACCTGCCGCCGGCGGCCGGCATGAGCAGCTCGAGCGCCATGATCGTGGCCCACTTCCTCGTGCTGGCCGACGCGAACCAGTTGGACCAGCGACCGGCCTATCATGCCGATATCGCCAGCCTTACCGATCTCGCCGGGTACCTGGGCACGATCGAGAACGGCCAGACCTTCGGGACGCTCTTGGGCGACTGCGGCGTCGGGACGTTCGGCGGCAGCGAGGACCACACGGCGATCCTCTGCGCCCGGCCGGGACACGTGAGCCAATACCGGTACTGCCCGGTGCGGTTCGAGCGGGCCATGCCGATCCCGCCGAAATACGCCTTTGCCGTGGCCGTCAGCGGCGTGGTGGCGGAGAAGATCGGCGCGGCGATGGAGAAGTACAACGCCGCGTCGCGTCTGGCACGCCAGATCGTCCAGACGTGGCAAGAGGCCACCGGTCGCAGCGACGCCCATCTGGCCGAGATCCTCACGAGCGCCCCGGACGCGGCCGAGCGGCTCGAAGCGATCCTCTGGGCCGCCCGCCCCGAGGCCCTCGTGACGCGGCTTGCACACTTCGTCGCGGAGAACGACCGGATCGAGCCGGCCGCGGGCGATGCCTTGGCCCGGGGCGATCTGGCCGCGTTCGGCCGCCTTGTGGACCAGTCGCAGGACGCGGCGGAACGGTTGCTCAAGAACCAAGTGCCCGAGACGGTCTTTCTGGCCCGCGCCGCGCGGGAGCACGGCGCGGCCGCCGCCTCGGCCTTCGGGGCTGGCTTCGGCGGCGCGGTCTGGGCGCTGGTCGAGCGCGAGCGGGCAGCGCCGTGGCTCGCCACATGGCGCCTCGCGTACCACCGCCGGTACCCGGCGCGCGCGGGCCGATCGGCGTTCTTGGTCACGGCCGCCGGTCCAGCCGCGTTCCGCCTCGGGTGAACAAGCCGCGGCGTGCGGCGGCCGAGGCGGTCAGTCGAACGCCCTGGGTACTGGGGGCAGATCCTTCGTCATCGACGGCGGCGTGGTGCGGCCTGCCTTGGTGTAATCGAACGGCACGAAACCCAGCTTCGTGATGGCCGGCGACTCGGGTTTGAGGCGGAAGTCGCCCGCCCGGGCGTCCACGAACCGCGGGTCGGCCACGAGGCTGTGCGGGTCCTGCCCGTGCTTCTTGCGCCACGCCGCGAAGTCCATATCCTTGGCGAACATCACGGGCTTGCCGTCGGCGTGCCAATAGAGGTTGTGATCGAGCGTGGAGTAGCCTTCCTTGTGGGTGCCCCAGCCGCCGCCGAGGATATAGCCGCGGTCGTACAGGACAATGTTCCGCTCGAAGGTGAACGAGGTGTGAAGATCGCGGCGGTGAAGTACCCCTTCTTTGGCAGTCGGGGGACGAACCGCCGCTGGTCGTTCACGAAGAGCTGGACGAAGGCCCATCGGCCGGCCTTCACGTCGGCCAGGGTCGTACGCCAGCGCCCGTCGGGGCCGACGTTCCACCCGCCGATCTTGCGCCCGCCGCTGAGGATCGGCCGCTCGCCGGGGGTTGCCTGGTAGATCACGGGGCTTGCCGCCGTGCCCGAGTCGGCCGGCTCGAAGACGATCGGCTCGTCCAGCTCGTAGAACCCGCCACGGAGCTCGACCACGATCGGCCCCTTGCGGTCGTGGCGGGCTTTCAGCTCGCGCACGGCCTTTTGGGCCCGGGCGATCGTGGCGAAGGGCTTCTCCCGCGTGCCCGGGGCCGCATCGCTGCCGTCCGGAGCCACATAGTCGTCGGCCGATACGGCCGCTCGGGCCCCCAGAAACAACGACATCGACAGACCGACGACCCACCAGCGTTCGGTCGGGGTCATGGCAAAGCTCCTACGCATGGGCCAGGGGCTCGGCATTAGCCGGGCGTGCTTACGATGTACTGCGACAGGTACTGCCGGCTCTGGCGCAGGGCCAGTTTGCGGCGGTCGAGTTCGGGCTCGAACGCGCGGTCCTCGACCTCGATGCACACCGGGCCGCGGTAGCCCACGTCGCTAAGCGCCGAAACGAAGCGCCCCCACGCCACGTCGCCCAGGCCCGGCAGCTTGGGGCGGTGGTACTCCAGCGGCGTCGCCAGGATGCCTACGTCGTCCAACCGGTGCCGCTCGACCTTGGCGTCCTTGGCGTGGACGTGGAAGATGCGGTCGCGGAACTCGAAGATCGGCTTGACGTAATCCATGTGCTGCCACACCAGGTGCGAGGGGTCGTAGTTCAAGCCGAAATTCGGGCTGGGGATGTCCTGGAACATGCGGCGCCACACCGCGGGCGAATGGGCGAGGTTCTTTCCGCCGGGCCACTCGTCGTTGGTAAAGAACATGGGGCAGTTCTCGATGGCGATCTTCACCCCCTGCGCTTCGGCGAACGCGACCAGCGGCCGCCAGACCGCCAGAAAGCCAGGCCAGTTCTCGTCGATCGAGCGGCGCGGATCGCGCCCGATGAAGCTGTTGACAACCCCCACGCCCAACAAGGCCGCGGCGCGCATGACCTTCTTGAGATGCTCCACGTAGATCTCGGCCTCGGCCCGGTCGGGCGCGAGCGGGTTGGGATAGTACCCCAGCCCGCTGATCGCCACCCCGGTCTTGGCGAGCAACTCGTTGATATGAGCCGCGTCGGCCGGGCCGAACGATTCGACGTCGATGTGCGTCACGCCCGCGTAACGGCGCTCGGCCTTGCCGCGCGGCCAGCACATCACCTCGACGCACGCGAAGCCCTCGGCCGCGGCGAAGGATAGGACCTCCTCGAGCGCAAGGTCGGGCAGAATGGCACTGACGAATCCCAGTTTCACGGCGAATCTCCTTCCACAGCGACCCAGCCCCCTTCCCGGCGGCTGCGCGCGATCGCCTCGCAAAGGACGATTTCGCGGTGCCCGTCGGCGAACGTGGGGAACGTCGCCGGCGCGTCGAAATCGCCCGCCCGGATGTAACGGTAAAACGACTTGAAACACTGTTTGAACGTGTCGGGGAAACCCTCGTTGTGGCCCCCGGGGAACGACACATAGGGCCGCACCGCGTCGGAGACGAGGGCCGGGTCGCGCAAGAGCACCTCGTTGGCCCGGTCGCGCCGGCCGATCCACAGCTCGTTGGGCTTCTCGCTTTCCCACGCCACCGCGCCCTGGGCACCGGCGATCTCGAACCGCAAGCAATTCTTGCGCCCCGCGGTGACTTGCGAGACCCAGAAACACCCGTGGGCCCCGCCGGTAAACCGCAAGAGCACGCAGCCTGAATCCTCGGTCGTGATCGCCACCGGCTCGGTCTGGACCTGCCGCTCGACCTTGCCCTTGAAGGTCTCGACCTCGCCCTTGGGCCGCTGACGCACCGGATGGACCGTGGCCAAGTCGGCACAGACCGCCTCGATCTCCAAGCCGGTGATCGCGTGGACGAGGTCGAGCCAGTGGGTGCCGATGTCGGCCACGGCCCGCAGCTCCCCCCCCTCCTCGGCCAGCACGCGCCAGTTGTAGTCGGTCGGATACAGCAGCCAGTCCTGCACGTAACTGCCGCAGACCGAATAGACCTTGCCCAGCCGGCCGCCTCGGACCATCTCGCGTGCCTCGAGGCACAAGGGGTAGTACCGGAGGTTGTAGTTCACGCCCGCGGCGCGTCGGGTTTGGCGGGCCAGGGCCACCAGGTCGGCCGACTCGCGCGCGTTCATCGCCAGGGGCTTCTCGCAAAGCACGTGTTTGCCGGCCTGAAGTGCCCGGCGGGCCTGGTCGTAGTGCAGCCGGTTGGGCGTGGCGAGGTGCACCGACTGGACCGCCGGGTCTGACAGCAGCTCGTCGAAGCGGCGATACGCCTTGGGGATTCCCAACGACGCGGCGGCCCCGCGCGACTCGTCCTCCGACACGCCCAGAATGCCCACCACGTTAAGGCCTGCCCGGCGCAGCCCCTCGACGTGGACCGGCCCGATGAACCCCGCTCCAACCACTGCGACACCAATGTCTTGCATGCAAGTTCCTCCCTTCGGTAAGGTCGTCAAGGTGGTCGAGTCGCTTTCCAACCGAAAGCCGTTCGCCGGCCAAAGACAGCGCTTACGATCCGGCTACTGGGTGCGCCACTTCTTGGCTAGTTCCTTCAGCAATTCCACCGGGGTCGGCCCATCGTGGACGACCATGCGGTAACGCAGGCGCAGCGGCTGGCCCTCGCGGAGCGCAACCGGGCCCGCGGTCACAATGCACGGGTTGAGCATCGCGATCGGCTTGAGGTTGTGCCAGGCGGTCTTGGGGTTCTCGGGGTGATCGATCACCGCGACCCCGGCCTGCTTGCCGTCGGTCGGGAACGTGTAGTCGTACCAGTCGGCGGCCGGCCAGTCGGTCTCGGGCTTGAGGTGATGCGGGTCGGGCCGTTTCACCTCGCCCTGCGGGTCGAAGTACGCCGCCGTGGCTCCCTTGCGCGACTTGACGCAGAAGCCGCTGAAGGCCGTCTGCTTCAGGGTCAGATCCATCTTGGGGAGCAGGCGAAAATCGAAGTCGACGACGTAAGCGTGTCCCTCCTGCCGGACCACGATGGTCGTCGTCTCTTCGATCAGCGTCTGGCCCTCGGCGACCCAGGCGTTCTGGGCCTCCAGGACCGCGTGCCGGGCATCGGCCTTGGCGAGTCTCGCGCTGCGGCTTTGGATGACGCGGTCCTTGGTGGGCGCAAACTGCCCCCAACCCCAGAAGTCGGCGGGCACCTTGCCGTCGATCGCGTGCCAGGTCATGAACACGCCACGGTGGTGCGGGTGATCGTCCGGGGCGAACTCGACCACGTCCTCGCCCGAGGGGGTCTTCACCGGGTAAAGGCAGCACACGCTATTGGCCGTGAGCTTCGAGCCGGCGGGCTTCTTCGTCATGTAACGGAACACCGTGCGCCCGTCGGGAGTCTTCAGCACCAGACCGTGCTCGTCGGGCGTGGCCGTATAGATGCCCGATTCGCCGCCCAAGGCCAACCCCGCCGCAAACGCGATGAGGCCAACCACGAAAAGGGCCGTTCGTGCCGTCGTTGCCGTGTGCATGGAATATCCCCTCGATGCCTGGGAAGACCTCGGTTGCTCGCGAGAGATCTCTACCGGCGCGTCGCAACGATGCATAGCCTACCGCCGGATATCCGCCGCGTCCAGCGGACGGATGCGCAGATTGCGGTCCCCGATGAGCAACCCGTGGTCCTGAAAGCCGACGTGGCCGCGCCGGCCGAAGTCCTTCAGCGCGCGGAAGAATTGGTTCGGCGTGCCGTCGGGGTTCTTCTTGGGCTCGGTCCAGGCGTCGAGGTCCATGTCGATCACGCGCTGGCCGTTTAGAACCACCGCGACCTTGCGCCCCCGACCGGTGACGGGCAACTGGTTTCAATCGCCGGGTTTACGGATCGCGTTCTTCGACGGGGCGAGACCGTCGTAGATCGCCCCGGCCGTGCCGCTGCGGCTGGTCCCTTGGACCCCGTACGAGTTGGCGATCTGCACCTCGATGCCGGTGTCGACCGGGTCGCCAAGGTCCGAGGTCCGCAGAAACACGCCGCGGTTGGCCCGGGGCGGTCGCCGAGCGACGCAGGCTCCCGGTCCCAAGGGACGGGGCTGGTTTCTACAGCGTCCAGCCATCACGGTACGGCTCTTGAAGGAACTGGTTCGCGGCCGGGTCGTTGGTGAACTTCCCCTCGGGGCCGTTCCACGCGAGAAACTTGCCCGTGCGGATGGCGATATTGCCCAAGAGCACGAACTCGGTCAGCGGTCCGGCCCAGTCGAAGTTGCATCCAGCCGGCTCGCCGCCGCGGCAGGCGTCGAACCACTCGCCCCAGGTGCCGGCGCGGCGAGGCAGCGTCTTGGGCACGCCCTCGAACTGCTTCGCCCGGGCCGCCGGAAGGATGGTCGGCCCGAGCATCTTCCCCTCGTCGCCGACGTAAAGGGTACCTTCGGCGGGCATGGGGCGGCCCTCCAGTTCGGCGACATACGGAGGCTTCAGGCCCCCGTCGTACCAGACGATGCGCACCGGGGGCATGCCTTCCCGAGCTGGGAAGTCGTAGGTGACGATCGAGCCGAGCGGGGCGGTTTCGGGCAACACGCGCGTCGAACTGGCCGACACGCAAACCGGGTGCTTCAGCTTCAGCGCGCGAAATGGCGTGTTCAGGTGGTGGCAACCCATGTCGCCTAGCGCCCCCGTGCCGAAATCCCACCAGCCGCGGAAGTTCCAAGGATGATAAACCCCCTTCGACGCCCGGGCCGCCACCTGCTTGATCTCCAGCGAGCCCTCGGGCCAGACGTTCTTGAATGGCCGCATCGGGGCCGGACCGATCCACAGATCCCAATCCAAGGTGGCGGGCACGGGGTCTTGGCCGGGCGGACGATCCATGCCCTGCGGCCAAAGCGGGCGGTTCGACCAGACATGGACTTCGCGCACCGGCCCGATCGCCCCCGCCCAGATCAGCTCGCACGTGCGGCACGCCGCGTCGCTGGTGTTGGGCGAGGCGGTGACCTGCGTGGCGACCTTCGCCTCGCGGGCCGCCGCAACGACCGCGCGGCACTCGTGCACCGTGCGCGTCAACGGTTTGACGCAGCAAACGTGCTTCTTGCGCCGCAAGGCCGCGACCGAGATCACGGCGTGGGTGTGGTCGGGCGTGCCGCAGTACACGGCGTCGATCCGGTCGCCCTCGGCCTGGAGCATCTCGCGAAAATCGCGGTAGCGCCGGGCCTTGGGCCAGCGGTGGTGGGCCTTCTTGGCGTAGGCGTCGTCCACGTCGCACAGCACCGCGATGGAAAACCCCGCCCTCTCGCACGCCTGAAGCTGCCCGAACCCGACACCCCCCACGCCCACGCCCGCCACGACGATCCGGCCGCTCGGGGCCGGCTGGCCCGCCCCGCCGAGCACATGGCGAGGTACGAAACTGATCGAAGCCAAGGCCGCCGCGCCGCCGAGCATCTGGCGGCGCGAAAGACACCTCGGCGCAGCGCGTGGATCGCTTCTCATCCCAAAACCTCCTCGTCGGTTCATGCTCTGCGGGGCACGACAAGGTACCTGCGCCTTGGATTCTGGTGGCTGACAAGGCCGCTGTCAATTGCCCGGCATGGGCATGGGAAAGAACACGTTGGGCAACCACGAACGAGCAGGGAAGCGCCCTCGCCCTTGCTCTCGCATTCCTTCGGAAGTCCGAAGACGAAAAATCGCCCGAGAGTGGCGCCCTGCTCGGAGGTCACGCGCCCAGCGCCGTGTCGGCCGTCTCGAGGACCGATTCGATGGCCTGGCCGTTGTGGCGGAAGACGCGGTTGCGGCCGGCGGACTTCGCCTGGTAAAGGGCGGCGTCGGCTCGTTGCAGGAGCGACTCGGGCGTATCGCCGTCGAGCATCGCGGCCACGCCCGCGCTGATGCTCAACGACGTCTCCTTCTCGACTTTTGCGCGAATGCGTTCGGCCATCACGCTGGCGCCTTCCAGATCGGTGCGCGGCAGGACGAGCAAGAACTCCTCGCCGCCGTAGCGCCCCACGGTATCGGTTTCGCGGGCCGATGCGTCGAGCAACGTGGCCAATTGCTGAAGGCAACGATCGCCCTGCAAGTGGCCTTGCTGGTCGTTGATATTCTTGAAGTGGTCGATATCGACCAGGATCACGGCGAAGCGATCCTCGTAGCGCGAGGCCAACGCGAACTGCGTGGCCAAGGCGTCCTCCAGACCGCGGCGGTTGGCGATCCCCGTCAGCGGGTCGGTTCGGACCTCGCGGAAGGCCATCAGGTGGTTCGTCTGCTGGCGGATCTGGTCGTACGCGGTGGCGATCTGGGTGGCAAGCCGCAGCGTCGACGTGAGGATTTCGTTGGCCTCGCGGCAGAGGTCCTTCCAGGCTTCTTCTTCCTGCTGGCGGCTTAGAATGCCCACGCGATCCTTGAATCGCGACAGGCTGGCGTGGTGGCGCGAGAGGTTCTTGCGCACCATCCAGGCGATCCGCTCCAGTTCCCGCGCGACCGACTGGGCCCGACGAAGTTCTCGCCGAGACCGCAGGGTCTGGCCGTTGGGTTGGTTCCGCCGCCGCCCGATGAGGTATCCCAAAGTCGCCACCAGCGCCAAGGCCAGCGGCGCGGAAAAGTGCATGTGGGAGAGTTCGAACATGTCGATCCCCGATCGTTTGCCGGCCGGGTACTCAGTACGAGGACCGGGAACCAAAGCCTCGCAGGCAGACCAGGCCGAGGACCACCACCCCGATGAACACGAACAACCACTCGCGCGTGTCGAGACGTTCCAAGTAACGCAGGACGCTGTGGATGAACTGCATACGCCCGCTCCTGGACTTCGAACCGAATCGGTCACGAATCGAGTCGGTAGGGAACCAAGAAACTCTAGGTCACCGATTCCAAGAACGACGGCCACGACGAGCAAGACCGACGACATCGGCGCGGGCGGGGTTTGCGGGTCATGCCGCGATGGCCTGCCGTGCCGAGTCTGATGGCCCCAGAGGTACCCGAGCCGAACCAGGTTACCCCGCCTTGCCGCATCTCGACGAACCCCATACACTGGGTGGGTTCTGGCGCGACCCGACCCGAGGAGCTTTGCGATGGATTTGAAATCGCTCGACGTGTGGTTCGTGACCGGCAGCCAGCACCTGTACGGCGACGCGGCGCTGGCCCAGGTGGCCGAGAACGCGCGCCGGGTGGTGGCAGGGCTGAATGCCTCGTCTCGCCTGCCGGTACGCGTGGTGGCCAAGCCCGTCGTCACGACGCCCGAGTCGATCCTCCACGTATGCCGCGAGGCCAACGCGGCGGCGGGTTGCGTGGGCGTCATCGCGTGGATGCACACCTTCTCGCCCGCCAGGATGTGGATCGCCGGTCTGGCCGCGCTCGACAAGCCCCTGGCCCACCTGCACACGCAGTTCAACCGCGATCTGCCTTGGGCCACGATCGACATGGACTTCATGAACCTGAACCAGTCTGCCCACGGCGACCGCGAGTTCGGATTCATCTGCGCGCGGATGCGCAAGCCCCGCAAGGTGATCGTCGGGCATTGGCAGGACGACGATGTGCAAGACCGCCTGGGCGCCTGGCAACGAGCGGCAGCCGGTTTCTGCGCCCTGCGCGGACTTCGCGTGGCCCGGTTGGGCGACAACATGCGCCAAGTGGCGGTCACCGAAGGCGACAAGGTCGAGGCACAGATCCGGCTGGGCATCGAAGTCAACGGCTATGGGGTCGGCGATGTCGTGGCCGACATCGAAGCCGTTTCCGAGGCGGAAGTCGACCGCCTCGTGGCCGAGTACGACCAGCAGTACGACGTGGCCGCCCCGCTCCGGC
The DNA here is from genome assembly GCA_020721945.1 of Blastopirellula marina. Taxonomy (GTDB): domain Bacteria; phylum Planctomycetota; class Planctomycetia; order Pirellulales; family Thermoguttaceae; genus JANLFZ01. The sequence goes on along the minus strand of DYLT01000111.1, from coordinate 5,424 downwards.
CCAACGGGCCAAGGCGCCTTGCGCTGCGCGATGCGGCCCGGACCGAACTGGGCCTTCGGGCGTTTCTCCAGCGCGGCGAGTTCGGAGCCTTCACCGACACCTTCGAGAACCTCCACGGCCTGCGCCAACTGCCGGGCATCGCGGTCCAGCGACTCATGGCCGACGGCTACGGGTTCGGCGCCGAGGGCGATTGGAAGACGGCCGCGTTGCTCCGCGCGCTGAAGATCATGTCGTCTGGGCTTTCGGGCGGCACGTCGTTCATGGAAGATTACACCTATCACCTCGATCCCTCCGGTCCGCTGGTTCTCGGTGCGCACATGCTGGAAATCTGCCCCACGCTGGCAGCCTCGAAGCCCTCGTGCGAGATCCACCCCCTGGGAATCGGCGGCAAGAGCGACCCGGTGCGACTGGTGTTCACGGCGCCGCCCGGTCCGGCCGTCAACGTGGCGATGATCGATTTGGGCGAACGGTTCCGGCTCTTGGTCAACGAAGTCGATGCCGTGGCCCCCGAGCAACCGATGCCCAAACTGCCCGTGGCTCGGGCCCTGTGGAAGCCGCGGCCGGACCTGAAGACCGCGGCCGCGGCATGGATCCATGCGGGCGGCCCGCACCACACGGTGTTCACGCAGGCCCTCTCGTCGGAGCACCTCGAGGACTTTGCCGAGATGGCCGGCTTGGAATGCGTGACAATCGGCACCCAGACCCGCCTGAGCGATCTGAAGAACCAGCTTCGCTGGAACCAGGCGTTCTACGGGGGTGCGCGGTCCGCATAACCGGGAAAGCCCGAACGCCCCACCCAGCGCGTGGCGCCAAGGACTTGTGTGGACCTCTGGGCAAGGGGGGCCGTGCCTCCGTTGCGACCGGCAAGACCGTCACCGAACGGCTAACCCGCAAACCAGCGGCGTTTTCGTGGAAACCGGTCCTCGACTGCCGAAACAACGACAAGGCAGGCCGACGGGCCTGCCCGCGACAACGCGCACCCCAAGGACAACCACGATGAAACTCGTTCTCGCGCTCGTGGCCGCCCTGGTCCTTTGCTCGCCCGGCATTGCCGAAGCGAAGCGGTACGTAGCCATCAAGCACGGCAAGGAAGTCATCGTCCACACCAACGCCGCGCCGGTGGTGGTCCACCGCGTGCTGCCGCCGTACGGGCTGGGCAAACACGTGTACGCGGGAAGACCACGGTAGGTGGGCCGATCGCCCATGGGGGACGGCGTCCCCCCAGTCGATCATAGCGCCGGCACCACGCCTCACTTCACTCCGCGGCAACACGACGGGAAAAGGACCCGCCCCACGGTCAGAGTGCGTCGACCACCAGGTCGCCCACTTCCTGGGTGCTGTAGCCCATCTTGCCGGCCGCTTGGCTCTTCATTTTCGTGCCGGTGACGACCTGAATGGCCTTCGTCACCCGGGTGCCGGCCTCGGGGAAGCCCGTATGCTCCAAGAGCATCGCGGCGGCGCTGATCGTGGCGATGGGGTTGATCACGTGCTTGCCGGTGTACTTGGGGGCGCTTCCGCCCATGGGCTCGAACATGCTGACCCCACCCGGCTCGGGATTGATGTTGCCGCCGGCCGCCACGCCCATGCCCCCCTGAAGGATGCCGGCCAGGTCGGTGATGATGTCGCCGAACATGTTCGTGGTGACGATGACATCGTAGTATTCGGGGTTCTTGACCATCCACATGCAGCAGGCGTCGACGTGGTTGTAGTCGGTTTCCACGTCGGGGTACTCCTCGGCCACTTCCTGAAAGGTGCGCCACCACAAGTCGTGCCCGTAGGTCAGCACGTTCGTCTTGGCGACCAGGGTCAGACGCTTCCGGCGGTTCCGCTTGCGGGTATACTCGAAGGCCCAGCGGATGCACCGTTCGGTGCCCTTGCGCGTGTAGACGGCCGTCTGCGAAGCGACCTCGTCGGGCGTCCCCTTCTTGAGGAACCCGCCCACACCCGCGTAAAGATCCTCGGTGTTCTCGCGCACCACCACGAAGTCGATGTCGTCGGGCCCCTTATCCTTCAGCGGGGTTTCGACCCCGGCAAAGAGCTTCACGGGGCGCAGGTTGATGTACTGGTCGAAATGGAACCGCATGGCCAAGAGCAGGCCACGTTCGAGGATGCCGGGGGCCACGTCGGGATGGCCAATAGCCCCCAAGAGGATCGCATCGTAAGCCGCCAACTCGTCGAGGGCCCCCGGCGGGAGGACCTCGCCCGTCTTCAGGTATCGCTCCCCGCCGTAATCGAACTCTTTCCACGAGAACGTGATCCCCTCGAGGTGGGTAACAGCCCGAAGCACCTTGACCCCTTCGGCTGCCACTTCCGGGCCGGTTCCGTCCCCGCCGATAACGGCAATGTTCAGACGCTTGCGGTTGGGCGCGCTCACCGTTCGATTCCCCCCTTTCGTTCCACTAACGGCCAAAACCGACGGATTCTAGCGGCACACGCGGGGGGCCACAAGGGGCACGCTGGCGGTTCGATGCCGTAACCGTTTATGGAGACCGCCCTGGTTCTCGCGGCGCAGCCGGCGAAGATGGCACCGTGCGCTTCGGTCGCTCGGGGTACGGGCGTGGCGCAGGGCATCGCTCTTGACCCAGCCGCACGGAACGGCTATTGTCCCCGCCCGCGGTTGTCTTCTCTTGGCTCGCACGGTGTCATCTGGTCGATGCGGGCAGCACGGCAAGGAGCGCGATGCACCATGAAATCCCGTCGGGAGTTCGTCTTGTGCGGCCTGGTTCTGCTGGGCGGGTGCTCCACCTGGGACACGCTCACCATGCGTTCGCAAAGTCCCGAGACGCCAGAAGAAACCCAGAAAAGCACCACACGCCTCGTGGGCGACCTGGCGGTGCCCTACAACCTGCACCCCGTGGTGTTGGAGTCGGTGGGGCTGGTCACGGGCCTCCAAGGCACCGGAAGCGATCCGAAACCCTCGCCTCAGCGCGACGTGCTCGTCTCGGAAATGCAGTTGCGCGGGGTGGAGATGCCGAACCGGCTCTTGGCCTCGGGCAATGTGTCGTTGGTGTTGGTTCGGGCCGTCATTCGGCCCGGCATCCAGAAGGATGACCATTTCGATGTCGAGGTGCGTGTGCCGTCGCAGAGCGAGACGACCAGCCTGCGGGGCGGATACCTCTTGCAGACCCACTTGAAAGAACTGCAAGTGCTCGACAACGCCGTGCACAGCGGCCACGCGTACGGCGTGGCCGAGGGGCCCGTGCTCGTCGATCCCTCGGCCGACGGCAAGCGCGACAAGGTATTGAGTTGCCGCGGACGGATCCTAGGCGGCGGCCGCGCGCTGAAGTCGCGCCCGCTGGCCTTGGTGCTTAAGGATAAGTCGATTCAGGATGCGGCCACGATCGAGTCCGCCATCAACCGCCGGTTCCACACCTTCGACCGGGGACTCAAGCAGGGGGTCGCCCGCGCCAAGGACGATCAGTACGTCCACCTCAACGTCCATCCCCGATACAAGGACAACATCCAGCGCTACATGGCGGTGGTCCGCTCGGTGGCGTTGCGCGAGTCGGAGACCGAGCGGATCGATCGCCTGGCGATGCTCGAGCGGCAATTGCTCGATCCGATCACCTCATCGCGGGCAGCGCTTCAGCTCGAGGCCATCGGCAAGCCGGGCGTGGACGTGCTCGTCAGGGGGATCCAGGCCCGCGACCCCGAAGTGCGCTTCTACGCGGCCGAGGCCTTGGCGTACCTCGACGACAGCCGCGCGGCGGCTCCGCTGGCCGATGCCGCGCGCAACGTCCCGGCGTTCCGCGTGTTCGCCCTGACGGCGCTGAGCGCCATGAACGACATCACGTCGGCCGAGAAGCTCCGCGAGATGCTCCACCTGGCCAGTGCCGAGACACGCTACGGTGCGTTCCGGGCGCTGTGGGCGATGAACGCCAACGACCCGGCCATCCGCGGCGAGATGCTGGGCGGTCAGTTCGGCTACCACGTGCTCGACTCCTCCGGTCCGCCGATGGTCCACGTCACGCGCAGCCGCCGGGCCGAGGTGGTGCTCTTCGGCCGCGACCAGGTGCTCAGACCGCCGTTTTCTCTCGAAGCCGGCAACCGCATCCTGATCACCAGTCGCGGCGGCGACGAGGCGACGATCAGCAAGTTCGCCGTCAACGAACCCGACCAGAAGCGGGTGGTTTCGACGCGCATCGACGACGTGCTGCGCGCCGTGGTCGAGTTGGGCGGCACCTACCCCGACGTGGTGCAGGCCCTTCAGCAGGCCAAGGCCTGCGGGGCGCTGGCAAGCCGTTTCGAGGTCGATGCCCTTCCCGAGGCGGGCCGCATCTACGATCGCCTTGCCGACGGCGCCGACGAGAAGGGCAAGTCGCGCTCGGGTCCGACCGCCAACAGCCCGCTTCCCGATCTGTTCGCCAAGGCCGATACGAAACCCGTCCTGGAGGAACGCGAACCGGCGCCGTCCAAGGACGCCGCGGCTTCGGAGCCCGAAGACCACCCCGGGGCGGTCAAGGCCTTCTTCACTCGGCTCAACCCGTTCCGATAATCGGACCAATGCGGCAAAGAGGCGGCGTCTTGCGGTCCTGCCCACGTTGTGACGCATGTTGAAGGCCCTCGAACTCGTCGGTTTCAAGAGCTTCGCCGAGAAGACCCGGTTCGAGTTCCCCAAGGGAATCACCGTGGTCGTGGGGCCCAACGGATCGGGCAAGTCGAACGTCGTCGACGGCATCAAGTGGGTGCTTGGCGAACAGAGCGTCAAGAATCTCCGGGGCAAGGAGATGGCCGATGTCATCTTCAATGGGTCGGCCACGCGCCGCCCCCTCAACGCCGCCGAGGTCACGCTCACGTTCGATAATACGAGCGGCCTGCTGCCGCTGGACACGCCCGAGGTCCACATCACCCGGCGAATCTACCGCAGCGGCGAGGGCGAGTACCTGATCAACCGGCAACCCAGCCGCCTACGCGACATCCGCGATTTGTTGGCCGGCACGGGGCTGGGGACCCAGGCGTACAGCGTTATCGAACAGGGGAGGGTGGACCTCCTTCTCCAGTCCTCGGCCAAGGACCGCCGGGTGATCTTCGAGGAGGCGGCCGGCATCAGCCGCTTCAAGGCTCGCAAGCTCGAAGCCTTGCGGCGTCTGGAGCGGGTCGAACAGAACCTGCTCCGCCTGTCCGACATCGTCGACGAGGTCGACAGCCGCCTGCGTAGCGTGCGGCTCCAGGCCGGCAAGGCGCGGCGCTATCAGGAGTACACCGGACGCCTCCAGGAACTCCGAACCCAGGTGGCCTTGGTCGACTGGCGCCGGCTCACGGAGCGCATGGCCGGGTTCGAGCAGGAACTGCGCGGCCTGACCGGCGAGCGCGACGCGCTCGCCGCCGAGACCCTTTCAGCTTAATCGCCTCCAGGCGATAGTGTGAATAAACCGCCTACGGGCGGTTTTTTAGAAACACCCCCACATGCGTGGGGAAGACGCC
>DYLT01000496.1 GCA_020721945.1 Blastopirellula marina | reverse complement strand
ATCCTTGACCTCCTCGCTTTGCGGTGTGGCAAGGCGGCGATCCGCGGCAACCACCGCGCTGGCCAGACCGCCGCAGCTTGAGCAAGGTAACGTCGCAGGCGACCTCGGGCCAACAGCAACCTTGCCAACACGCGAAATCAGCGGGGGCGAGAGGAAACGACGGAAGATCATGTCAGACAAGCACTGACGCACGCGCTTCCCTTCGCGCTCTCTTCTTGCGGGGGGGGGCGAATACGCCGAGAATCACGCGCGCAGGACGTTACAAGGTGTTGTCGCCGGTACTACAATGGCCGCTATTGACGAGGCTCGGGTTTGTGCGGCGTTCGCACCTAAAACCGGAAGAGCCCCCTTTTTGACGTTCTTGGACGCCGATGATTTGCCACAGAACTCGCCGCATCGGCTCGATGCCGAGAGGGCGGCTGCGCCGCGTGACGGCTTGCCACTCACGGCACGGTCGTCTGGAATTCCTGTTATCGCTTGTCCTCTTCGCCGCGGCCATTGTCGCACCGTCGAAGGCGTACACGGACGAAGCGGACGACGCGAAAGCCGCCCTGGCGCGGGCGCCCCGGCCGTGGGCCGCGTCGATGTACCACTTCAGCCGGCAAGAGTACGAGGAAACGCTCCGCTACTGGGCGGAGAAGCATGCGAACCTCGCGACGCTGGAAACTCGCGGCACGACTCGCGAGAAGATGCCGATTCTCCTGCTGCGGATCTCCGACAAGTCGGTGCCGGACGCCGACAAGCAGGTCTGCCTGGTGACGGCCCTTCACGGAGGACCGGAACGATCCGGCACCACCACCATCCTCCACCTGGCCGAATGGCTCCTCGGCGACTCGCCGGAGGCGGCTGAAATCCGCCGCAAGCAGATCCTTCTCCTCATGCCGATCGTCAACCCCTATGCGTTTTTCGTGAGCGATCGCTTCGGCAACTCACAGGGGATCGATCCTTACACCGGCGCGCAGGGCAAGATGTTCGACCCCAAGACGCTGCAACTGACTTCGCCCGAGAAATCGCCCGAGTTGCAGGCGTTTGTCTCCGTGGTGGACCAGTACCGGCCGGAGGTCCACGCCGACATACACGGCGTCGGGCTTCAGGAATACCCCACGGCCGCGCTCGGGGATCGCTCCCTGTACAGCGGCCAGATCATCTTCGAGTCGAGCGGGGCCGCGTATTCGAATTTCGCCCTCCGCCCGTGGGACTGGCGGGTGACCGAGGCCATGGTCGCGGCGGGGCGCGAGGCGGGCTACGGCTCGGATCGCTACGAGGCCGATAGCCAGCGGGTGTACTCGGGCCCGGCCATGGCGGGAATCGCAGATCGGGTGTTCGGCGGGGCCCCGCTTTTCTATTCCGCGCACTACGGCTACGCCAAGTATCACACCATGATCCTCGTCATGGAGGTCGGCTGGGAGCAAAGCGGCGTGGCGCGCCTGCGAGGGCTCCTCAAGCTGGGCAACCGGGTCTGGGAAGGAGAGCCGCAGACCGGCTATCCGGTGGATCGGGTGCAGGGGTTCCTCGGTCACTTCCTGGTCGCCTACGGCAAGACGGCCGAAGAGCGGCGCCGCAGCCGCGTCGAGTTGTGGCAGCGTCAGGGCAGCTTCACCAAAGCGATCCTCTATCCGCAGACCGACTGCCGCGACACCTACGTCCTCGCCACCAGCGCCGAGGCGGCCAAGACGCTCGACACGGACAAGCACAAGTTCGCGGCCAATCTCAAGAACCGGCCGGGGTTCTGCGCCGGGGCGATCGAGGCGTTCGTGCAGGCCGGGCCCGAGGTCAAGCTCTACAGCGAGCCCGCCGCAGCCCCGGCCGCTGCCGGACCGATCGAACACGGCCTGGCCTTGCGCCTGCGCATCCCCTACCGCAAGCCGGAATGGATCGACCTGCGGCTCAACGGGCACCGCATCCCCGAGCACCCGACCGACGGATACCACGCCTGGTACGCCGACGGCTACACCCAGGTGCAAATCAACATCCCGCCGGAGAAGGCCAAGACCAACGACCTTTGGGTCGTCACCTGCGCGTACGCCCCAGACGTGAAACGCACCACCGGCTGGACGCCGCCAAGAGATGTCATCGAGCGAGTGAGACGCAGCGGCGACCGTTCGCCCTGAATGATAGGGGTCGGGAGGACCGATTGAGTTCGGTCCCCCCGCCCTCCGAACCGTAC
>DYLT01000110.1 GCA_020721945.1 Blastopirellula marina | reverse complement strand
GCACGTTGGCATGCTCGCTGGCACGTTGCGCGTCGGCAAGCACCGCCAGCAACGGCCCCACGGCCGCCGCTTGGGCCTCCTGAAGCCCCACGATCGCCCGCCCACGCTTCTCCGGCGAAGGATCCTGCAAGTCCTTGACCCAAGCGGCAATCTGGGCCGGGTCGCGGGCCAGGGCGATGCGCGCGGCCAGGACCGCGTCGGCCAGCGTCCTGCCCTCGGGAGCGAGATCCGCTCGGCCGGCGATCTTCAGCATGGCCCCCGAACCGAACTCCTGCCCCAGCGCGGCGAGTTGTTTCGCATCGAGCTTGGCCGCCAACACCTGCGCAAACTGCTGGCGCGCCAATTCGGGGCGGTTGAGGTCGACCAGCGCCAGGCCCACGCGCACCCACTCCGAAGGCGTGGCCGGCCGGGTGCCAAGAATCGCCTCGATGGTCGGGTCTTCGCGATGGACCTGGGGAATGGGCTTGGGCGAGGGCTTTGCCGGTTCGTCGCCGGCGGCACTCTTGGCCTGTGCCGCGCGAGCGGGTGGGTTTTCGGCGCCGACCGCGGTGGCCGGCCGGATCTCGACCGGCAATCCGGTGAGCAAGACCAGCAACACGAAGATCCGCCGAACCGGCCGTCGGAGCATCGTAGACATCGTGGAACCCTCTTCCGCGCTTGACGAAGGTGACTGCCGTCCGTCCTAGGACCGAGCGTCCTGACGTCCCTTGAATCGCTCTTTCCACCGATCGACTTCCTTGCGTACCCGGTCCGGCGCCGTGGAGCCGTAGCTCTGCATCGCCCGAACCGCCTGTTCGACCCCCAACACCTGGTACACCTCGTGGTTCAGCTCGGGGCACTCGGCGCGGAACTGCTCGATCGCCAGGTCCGCCAGCCGGACGCCGCGATCCAGCGCCCGGCGGACCAGCCGGCCCACGATGCCATGGGCCGTGCGCTGGGGCACGCCGCGCCGGATCAGGTGTTCCATGAGCGTCGTGGCATCGAGATGCCCCTCGTCGAGCCGCGAGGCAATGGCCTTGCGGTTCAACTCGGCCCCGGCGACCAGCGGCGCGGCCAGCGCCAGCGACGCTTGCACCGTGTCGAACGAATCGAACAGCGGCGGCTTGTCTTCCTGGAAGTCGCGGTTGTACGCCAGGGGCAGCCCCTTGACAAGCACGAGCAGGCTTTGGAGGTTGCCGATCACCCGCGCGGTCTTGCCGCGGATCAGCTCCAGCACGTCGGGATTGACCTTTTGCGGCATGATCGACGAGCCGGTGCAGAACGCCTGGGGTAGGCGGAGGAACCCGAACTCGACCGTCGACCAGAGGATCCACTCCTCGGCCCAGGTGCTGAGGTGTTCGGCCACCATCGCCAGGTCGAAGGCGAACTCCAGCACGAAGTCGCGGTCGCTGGACCCATCGAGGCTGTTGGCGGCGACCGCGTCGAAGCCCAGGCGCAGGGCCACGTCGTGGCGGTCGATGGGCAGGCTGGTGCCGGCCAGGGCCGCTGCGCCCAGGCTCGACACGTTCGCGCGGCGGCGGCAATCGCGGAGCCGCCCCCGGTCGCGTTCGAACTTCTCGCAGTAGGCCAGCCAGTAGTGAGGGGCCAAGACCGGCTGCGCGCGCTGGAGATGCGTGTAGCCAGGCAGGATCACGTCGAAGTCGGCGTCGCACCGCCCGACAAACGCGCGTTGGAGGTCCTCCAGGCGCCGGTCGATCGTCGCGATCGCGCCGCGGACCCAAAGCCGCAGATCGGTCGCCACCTGGTCGTTGCGGCTGCGTCCGGTGTGGAGCTTGCGGCCCACGTCGCCGAGGCGGTCGATCAGTGCCCGCTCGACGTGCATATGGATGTCTTCCAACTCGCTGGTAAAGCGGAAGCGGCCTTGCTCGATTTCCTGGCGGATCTCGCCGAGCGCTTGCACAATCCGCGCGCATTCGTCGTCGGTGAGGAGTCCGACCTTGGCGAGCATTTGCGCGTGCGCGATCGACCCCTCGATGTCTTGCGCGTAAAGCCGGCGGTCGAAGCTCACGCTCTCGGTGAACTCCTCCACGCGGCGATCGGTCGCCTGATCGAATACGCCCCCCCACGCCTTCCCGGTCACAGTGTGTCGTGCCTCCCGGCGGAGAACCGCAAACAACGAAAACACTTTTACTCTAAATGGCTTACGACGACCTGTCAACGAACGCACGAACAGAAATGCCAGACATTGCTTTCCATGGGGTATTCAGGTAGGATTGAATGGTGGATGGAATCCGCCGCTGGTGGCTGGGTCCCGACGCCTGGAAGCATACTCATGGTCGAAATCGGTCGTTCCTTGACGAGACTGACCGTCTGGATGACCATACTGGCCATGCCGATGACGGGCATGCCGACGGGGGGGTGCGCGTGTGCTGGATCGGTGGCCGGGGGCGATCATCCCCGGGCATCGCGCCGTGCTACCGTATCTGCGGGATCGGCGTGCTGCCGTCCCGTCTCGGGCCAATGCGGCGGCAAGGCCCGGCCGTGCTGCGCGAAACGGCACGTGGCCAGGCGATCGTGTTGCGGGGCGAGCGTGGCCCAGGGCGCTTCGTCCCCCTGTGCCTGTGGGGCCGGATGTGCGTGCGTGAAGGGGTCGTCTCCTTCGCCCGCTGGGGTTCCGGCTGGCCCAACATCGCCGAGCGCCCGGGGCGTGGTGCCCCACGACCTCGCGCTGCTTGTGCATGCAGCGCCGAGGATCGAGCTTTCTCGGGCGGGCGGTTTTCGGCCCGAGGCCGCGGGCGCCGGATCGACGCTCTCGCAACGACTCAGCACGCTTTGCCGGTTTCTGATCTAGACCGGCCTTCGTGGCGCTAGCGCTGCGCGCCGATCGTCCCCTCCGCTTCGCGTGAGGCCGAGTCCGCGCGGCTTGTCCTTTCTGCCCGAGCCTTCGTGCGAGACCGCCTTGGGCATTCCCCATCGCGCCGTGAAGTGATAGGAGTACCGTTGTAGCCCAATTCCGTCGAACTGCATTGCGATAAGGAGCAAGACCATGTCTCGATTCTCCCGTTCAACCGTCCTTTCCCTCGTTCTCGGACTTGGTTTCTCGCTGGGCATGTTGGTTGGCTGCGAGCAATCCGCGCCCAAGGCGAAAGCCACGATCCAGCCGCCCGCCGCCCCCGAAAGCCGGAAGGCCGATCCCGAGGGGCTTGCGGAACTCTCCGCCGCCGACCGTGCGCTGGCCGAGAAACAAGCCGTCTGCCCGGTGACGGGCGAGCCGCTGGGATCGATGGGCACGCCGATCAAGCTCACGGTCGCGGGCCAGACGGTCTTCATTTGCTGCGCCGGCTGCGAGGAGGAACTTCGCAAGGAGCCCGAGAAATACCTTGCGAAACTCGCCAAATAGGAATCCGATCGTCCCGTATCCGCCAGGAACCCAAACGATGTCTCGCCTCATCGTGTCTGTCACGCTCTTGCTGGCCGGGGCCTTGGTCGGCGCCGGCGTCATGTGGTCGGCGGGGCGGAACCGGACCGGCGCGCGGCCCGAAGACACCGGCGCCGCACCGGGCACGCTCTGGACTTGCTCGATGCACCCTCAGATCCGCCTCGATCATCCCGATATCTGTCCTCTTTGCGGCATGGATCTAACGCCCCTCGATGCCCGCCAGGACCCCTGGGAAGCCGAGGACCCCTCGGTGCGCCTCGTGCTGGGCGAACCAGCCCGGCGCCTGGCCTCGGTGGATACTCGGTTGGTCGAGTCGCGCGAGCTGTTCAAGGAGATCCGCACCGTGGGCCGGATCGAACTCGACGAGACCCGTGTGGCGCAGATCGCCTCGCGCGTCAACGGCCGGGTGGAGCAGGTTTTTGCCGACTTCCCGGGAACACCGGTCCGGCGCGGCGAGCACCTGGTGAGCATCTACAGCCCCGAACTGCTCTCGACGCAAGAGGAGTATCTCACCGCGCTGCGCCGCGAGCAGGCCCAGAAGGTTGCCGGTTACGATTCGCCCCTGAACCTGTCGGCCGCCTCGCGCCGCCGACTACAGCTCTGGGGGATCACCGACTCCCAGCTCGACGAACTGGCCCGAACCGGCACGTCCCAAGACCGCCTCGTGGTGTACGCTCCGATCGGGGGCACGGTGATCGAGAAGAAGGTCCGGCCGGGTCAGTACGTCAAGGAGGGCGACGCGCTGTACACCATCGCCGACCTCGGTCAGGTGTGGCTGATCCTCGAGGTGTACGAATCCGAGCTTTCGTGGGTGCAGGTTGGCCAACCGGTCGAAGTGACGCTCGAAAGCGAACCGCAGCATCCGGTCACCGGCACGGTGGCCTTTGTCGAACCGCTGTTGACCAAGGCGACGAGGACCGTGCAGGTTCGCGTGATCCTCGAGAACACGGCCGGCCGGTTCAAGCCGGGGATGTACGCCCAGGCGATGCTGCGCGTGCCGATCCGCGCCGACGGCTCGCCCGCGCCTACCGGGCGCGAAGGCATGTACATCTGCCCAATGCATCCCTACGTGGTCTCGGACCAACGCGGCGCGTGTCCGGTCTGCGGCATGGCATTGGAGTTGGTGGCGGGCAAGCCCGCGTCGCCGCCTGCCGAGCCCAAGGGGCACTGGCCGAGTGCTCCCCTTGCTTCCGCCGCGGGACAGGGATTCGGGGCGACGGGGACCGCGTCCGGCGTCCGTCCCAAGGTGCTCGCCGTTCCCGCGGAGGCCGTGCTGACCACCGGGCGCCGTCAGTTGGTCTACGTCGAGCGCGAGCCGGGCAAGTATCAGCTCGTCGAGCCTCGACTGGGGCCGCGCGCGGGCGATTGGTACCCCGTGGTCCGCGGGTTGGCGCCAGGCGACCGCGTGGTCACCCGGGGGGCTTTTTTGCTCGATTCCCAGTTCCAGATCACGGGCAAGACGAGCCTCTTGTACCCCGAGGGTTCGGCAGCCGGCGAGCTGGGGCACGCCGGCCACGGTGGCTCCGCGTTGGCCGGTTTCTCGGCCAAAGAGCGGGTCCACCTCGACAAGTTGCCGCCAGAGGACCGCCAGAAGGCCGTTGCCCAAAAGGTTTGCCCGGTCACGGGCAAGAACCTCGGCTCGATGGGGCCGCCGGTGAAGCTGACTCTCGAAGGCCGCACCGTGTACCTGTGCTGCAAGGGTTGTGTCGGCAAGGCGAAATCGGACCCTGCGGGGGCGTTTCGCGCGATCGAGGCTGCCGGCGGCAAGGTCGATGCGCCCGCGGTGCCGGCTGGACCCTGAGTCCCTGCGGTCTGGTGGCTGCCGAAACAACGCGATCCCTCCCGCGAGGATCAAGTCATGGTCAACGCGCTGATTCGTTGGTGCCTGAACCACACGTTCTTGGTCGCGCTCGCCACGCTGGCCATCCTCGCCGGGGGATGGTACGCCCTGCGGCGCACGCCGGTCGATGCGATTCCCGACATCGGCGAGAAGCAGGTGATCGTGGTGGCCGAATGGTCGGGCCGCAGTCCTCAGGACGTCGACGATCAGGTGACGTATCCCCTGACGGTCGCGCTCCAGGGCACGCCGGGGGTTAAGGTGATCCGCGGGATGTCGGGCTTTGGGTTCTCGATGGTCTTCGTGATCTTTCGAGACGAGATCGACTACTATTGGGCCCGCAGCCGCGTGCTCGAGCGGATGAACGTGGCCCGGGCGAAGCTGCCCGCCGGCGTCGAGCCCGTGCTCGGACCCGACGCCACCGCGCTGGGCCAGGTCTTCTGGTACACGGTCGAGGGCGAGGGGTTCGATCTGGCGGAGCTGCGCACCACGCAAGACTGGTACATCCGCTACCACCTCAACGCGGTCGAGGGGGTCTCGGAGGTCGCGTCGGTCGGCGGGTACGTCAAGCAGTACCAGATCGACGTCGACCCGGTGAAGATGCGAGCGCACGGGGTAACGCTCCCCGAGATCACCGAGGCGGTGCGCAAGTCGAACATCGACGTGGGCGCCAAGGTCATCGAGATCAACGAGGTCGAGTTCTTCCTCCGCGGCGTCGGCTTTGTCAAAACGCCCGCGGACCTCGAGAACGTGGTCATTCGCGCCCGAGGGGGCACGCCGTTGTACGTGAAGAACGTGGCCACGGTGAGCCTCGGACCCGAGTTCCGCCGCGGGGCCTTGGATCAGGAAGGCGTCGAGGCCGTCGGCGGCGTCGTCACCATGCGCTACGGCGAGAACCCGCTGGCGGTCATCGAACGCGTCAAGGAGAAGATTCGGGAGATCGAGCCCGGGCTGCCCACGAAAACCCTCCCGGACGGTCGGCTGTCGAAGGTACGTATTGTGCCGTTTTATGACCGCACGGGCATCATTTACGAGACGATGGACACGCTGCGCGAGGCCCTCGTCGAAGAGGCCCTCGTGGCGGCGCTGGTGGTCGGCGTGTTCCTGCTGCACCTGCGCAGCTCGGTGGCCATCGTCGCCGCCACCTTGCCCACGTCGATCGGCGTCTCGTTCCTGGTGATGTACCTTCTGGGCGTCGACGCCAACATCATGTCGCTGGCCGGCCTGGCGATCGCCATCGGCGATGTCTGCGACATGGGCCTGATCATGACCGAGAACATCTACCGGCACATCGCCAAGAACGACGGATCGAAGACGTACGCTCAGTGCGTCGAGGAGGGGGCCTGCGAGGTCGGCACGGCGATCGTCACTGCGGTGTCGAACACGATCGTCTCGTTCATTCCCGTCTTCGCGCTCCAGGACCAGGAAGGCAAGCTCTTCGGCCCGCTGGCCTACACGAAGACTTTCGCGATCACCGCGTCGGCGATCCTCGCGGTGACCGTGGTGCCGACGCTGTCGTACCACCTGCTCAAGCCGATGCGCCTGAGCCGCCGGCGCAGCCTGCTCTTGGCCGCGGCAGCCGGGGCGACGATGACCCTGGTTGCCGGGTTGGCCTTCCGCAAGTTCTTCCTGCCCGAATCGGCCCCGGCGTCGCAGGGGTGGCTCGTGGCCGGGGCGACCGGCGCGATCACGGCACTGGTCCTCTACCGCATGGCCCGCGAGCGCCTGCTGCCGCTCGAACAGAACGTCGTCTCGCGGGGCATCCTCGCCGGGTACGTCCCGGCGCTCCGCTGGGTGCTCCACCACAAGGCGGCCTTTCTGGCGATCCCGGTCGCCTTGATGCTGTTGGGGCTGACGATCTGGTTCGGATGGGAGCGGGTCACGTGGCCGGTCGAGGCCGCGCTTGCCAAGGCGGGCGTCAACGTGAACCAGTGGAAGGCCTGGAGCTACCTGAAACACAAGCTGCCGGGCCTGGGTCGCGAGTTCATGCCGGCCTTGGACGAAGGCTCGCTGTTGTACATGCCGTCGCTGGTGCCGGCCGGTTCGCTCTCGGCGGTCCAGAAGGTCATCTCGATCCAAGACAGGGCGATCCGCACCGTGCCGGAGGTCGAAAGCGTGGTGGGCAAGCTAGGGCGGGTCGAGTCGGCCCTCGATCCGGCCCCCATCGGCATGATCGAGACGATCATCCTGCTGAAGCCCGCCGACCAGTGGCGCGTGATTCCCCAAGATCGCTTCTACCGCGACTGGCCCGCGTGGACCAAGGGGCCCCTGCGCTGGTTGTGTCCCGACGAGCGGCGGATCACCAAGGACGAGATCCTCGAGGAGTTGCGGCGCAAGACCGAGATTCCCGGCGTGCTTCCCACCTGGCTTCAGCCGATCCAGACGCGGATCGTCATGCTCCAGACGGGCTTCCGCGCGATGATGGGAGTGAAGATCTACGGCGACGATCTGCACACCATCGAGCGGATCGGACTGGAGCTGGAGGGGATGCTCAAACAGGTGCCCGGCGCGGCCGACGTGGTCGCCGACCGGATCGTGGGCAAGCCCTACGTCGAGTTCCGCATCGACCGCGAGAAGATCGCCCGCTACGGCGTGAACATCCGCGACGTGCAGGACGTGATCGAGCTGGCCATCGGGGGCGAGAACCTGACCACCACGGTCGAAGGGCGCCAACGCTACCCGATCCGCGTCCGCTACCCGCGCGAGCTGCGCGACAATCTGGAGGAACTCGAACGCATCTTGGTCCCGACGGCCGACGGGTCCCACATCCCGATGTCCCAAGTCGCCGACATCCATTACACGCTCGGCCCCCAAGAGATCAAGAGCGAAAACACCCGGCTGGTGGGCTACGTGACCCTCAACGCGCGCCAGCGCGACGAGGTGAGCGTCGTCGAGGACGCCAAAGCGATGATCGACGCCCGCATTGCCGAGGACGAGCGGCGGAAGCGCCCCGATTCGGAGCGGCTGTTCCCCGCGGGCTATAGCTACTCGTTCGCCGGGCAGTACGAAAACCAGGTCCGCGCCATGAATCGGCTTAAGCTGCTGATCCCCATCTGCCTCGTGGTCGATTTCGTCCTGTTGTACCTGGGGTTCAACCGCTGGTGGGTGGCCGTGTTGGTCTTCTCGGGGATCCTCGTGTCGGCCTCGGGTGGCTTCTTGATGCTCTTGTTCTACGGCTTCAACCTGAGCGTGGCCGTCTGGGTCGGCTTCATCGCCCTGTTCGGCGTGGCCGAGGACGACGGCGTGGTGATGGCCACCTACCTCGGCCAGCTCTTCGACGAGCGCACGCCGACGACGATTCAGGAAGTCCGCGACCTCGTGGTCGAGGCCGGCATGAAGCGCATCCGCCCATGCCTGATGACCACGGCCACGACGGTGCTCGGCTTGTTGCCGGTCTTTCTGACCGAAGGCCGCGGATCCGACGTCATGCAGCCGATGGCGATTCCCTCGGTCGGCGGCATGGCGGTCCAGTTGATCACGCTGTTCATCGTTCCCTGCGTCTATTGCCTGGTCGAGGAGTGGAAACTCCGCTGCCGAAACAAACGGCACCACGCCCCCAAGGCGCGCGCATCGACCACGGACCTCGGCCGGCGTGATGCGCTTTGACACGGCGGTCCGGGGCCGTACCATGGCGTCGCAGCCGCTCGCGGGCCGTGAACGGTTACGCGGATAGGATGCGCGTGGCGGGCTTGCCCGTCGGGGAGGAATTGCGCGCGGTTGCGGGAGCGCCCATCTTACACGTTACGGCGTGCGACGCTTCTTGCGCGTGGGTGCAGAGCACCATCCCACCGCTGCGGCCGTTCGACGATTAGGCGGGTTGTTCCACGCTCTGTCGAAGCGCCGTGGCGGCAAGCGCAAGGTAGCGGTTGGGCGAATCGACCAATGCGGCGGCCAAAGGGGGGGCCATGACGGCAAGATGCTTTTGAAGAAAGCATGTCGCCGCCTCCGCGGTGATGGCGGCCGGCTCGCCGTCCTGCTGGCTCCGGGCGAGCGCTTCCTTGAGCCGCAGGTAGCCGATGAAGCCGGCCTCCACGGCCACGTGGTCCGGGGGCTCGTCCCCGCGCGGGGCATAGCCGAACGCTTCGTAGTAGCCCTTGATCTCGGAAATCAGCGATCCAGGCAGGATCAGGTTCTGATAGGCGACCTCGCGCGGGCTGACCGGCCCGCCCGGGCCGAACGTGGTGTGATAAAGCCCGGGCGTCGCCTCGTGTTGCGCCAATTCGGCGGCCAGGCGGAGCGTTGGGTCGGCTGGAAGGTCGCCGAGCGATCGGACTTCCTCCCGCCAGGCCTCGTCGGGTGGCTCGAAGAGCAAGCCGATCAGCCGCCACGTGGCCGCCTGGCGGAGCAAGTCCGTCGGCAACTCGTGGGGCACATCGTCGGCGTGCCGGGCACGTTGGCGACGTGCCCCCGAGGTTCGGCTCATGGCATCTCCTGCAGGACCAAGGGAATCCAGGCCGTGCGCATTTTGCGGGCGCCGACCTCCTGAGAACTGCCCTCCCAGACGGCGAAGGCGACTTGGGTCTCGTGTTGGGCTGAGAAGCCGGTCGGCAGCTTGCGGCGGATGACCACGGCCCAACCGTCCGCCGTGCGGCATCCGCGTCCGGTCGATCCGCCCGATGAACTCGGCGAAAGCGTGCCCGGGCCCTCGGCAACGAGGTCCTGCACTGGGGTCGACCGCGGCCCAGCCATCGCATTGCCTGAAGCGCGTGCCGGGGCGTAGCGGGCCGCCATTTCGATCTGTTCGGGAGAGCCCGGCTCGAGGGATTTCGCCTCGAACGGATAGTGGTCGATCGAGGCGTTGGGATACAGGTCGCGGATCGAGCCGCCGCGGCCATCCACGGCGGCCTGCCAGGTGGCATTCCAATAGACGATCTCGACGGGCCGGCCCGGCTCGCCCATTTGTGGGGCGGGCAGACTCGGCTCGACCGTGGCCGGAAGCTGCACGGCGCAGGCATCGACGAAGTGTCCGGGCAGGGAGCGGTCGTCGATGGCGCCGTCGGCCCATTGGAGCCGGAACGCGACGTCACGGCCATCCGTCAACGCGCAGACTCGGATCTTCTGCGTTGTCAAGCGGATCGACCGCGGTTCCACCATGTCCTGCGTCAACAGCGTCGCCACGTAGACCGGGGCGGCGTCCCACGCTTCATCGAGGGGGTCGTCGGGAATCGCGGCCGGAACGACCAGCACGCCGGGCGAAGGGACGGCCGCGACCGGCTTCCGGCAGCCCGTTGGCGCGGCAAGCATCGCCGCGAACACCATGTAGACGGCGGCACGATGGCGCATCGTGGATTCTCCCTTCGCCGAGGGTGTGGAGCGCTGCCTGGCCGCCGCTAGAGGGGTTCTCCGGTTTCCCCTGACGTTTGGCCGGCAGCGGGCAAGCCGTGGCGCGTTGGAAGGATGAGGCGATATCATGAGTCCATGCGATCACGGGCAATTGACCCGCGCCACTTGGTATTGCGCGTCGAACGCCTCGCGGACGTAGACCGGCTCGCGCAGGGGGACGCGGAGGATCTCCTTGCCGTGGTCGTCCGCGGCGAGGACCCAATCGTCTTTTCTGGCCCAGCGCGAGACCACGCGGTCGGTCGAACCGAACAGGCCCAAAAGGCCCGCCAGGTCCAGGTCCTCCGGGGCCGCGCGATAGGTGCGGATCGCGGCCTCGACCCGGGGTCCGAACATCTGCCGCAGGAACGTCGCCGGGGCGTGGACCGGCGGAATGTAGTAGATGTTGGGCTCCAATCCAAACTGCGGGAAAAGCGGCAACGCCACTCGTTTGACATGGACCAAATAGTCGATCGGGTTGTCGGCCTGGGCCTTGTCGGGCGTGGAAATCCAGCCGGCCAGGCGAATCTTGCCGATGCAGTTGACGAAACACTGCGGCTGCAAGCCCTGCTCGATCTTGGGGAAGCAGGCGATGCACTTTTCGGACGTGCCGGTCATCGGGTTGTAGAAGACCTTCTTGTAGGGGCAGGCCTTCGTGCATTCGCGGTAGCCGCGGCAACGCTTCTGATCCACCAGGACGATGCCGTCCTCTTGGCGCTTATAGGTCGCGCCGCGCGGGCAGGAAGCGAGGCACGCGGGATAGGTGCAGTGGTTGCAGATCCGCGCAAGGTAGAAGAACCAGCTCGGGTGGGGCACCTGCATGGCCGCGCCGCGATCCACGCGTCCGGCGCAGTCGTCCTCGCCCACGTTCGGATAGGCGTAATCGCGGGGCTCCGGCATCCAGCCCACAACCCGCTCGCCCGCCTCGGCTGCTTCGAAAATCGTCCGGCCCAGGTATTCGTCCCTGCCCCACTCTTGGGGGCCAAGCATCTTCAGGAGCTTGAGGTCCCAGGCCAGCGGGTAGAAGCCGTAGGGCTTCGTCTCGACGTTGTTCCAGAGCATGTACTCCTGGCCCTTGCCCGAGGTCCAGGTCGTCTTGCATGCCAGCGTGCAAGTCTGGCAGGCAATGCACTTGTTGATATCGAAGACCGCGGCGAATTGCCGCTTGGGACGGTTCTCGGGGTACCAATAGGACATGGACCGTCCGATTTGCCAGTTCAGCACGCGGGCCATGGGTGGGTTCGGGGTTCGGGGTTGGGGGTTCAAAGCCCATGGGAGTACGAGGACTGGGCACCGCTTTTCTTTTTCGATGCGCTTTGCATGCCGCGAAAAGGAAAGCGGCAGCCAATCTCCGCACTCCGAATCACTTCGGGCCGGCCACGAAGCCGCCGGCAAGGTATTGCTGCATCTCCTTCGATTCGTACGCAGGCCGGATGCCCAACTCGGCCGGGCGCCAGAGGCCCTGGGCTTCCAAACCGCCGGGTTCGGCGCGGGTGATCTTGACGATCGCCTCGCGCGGGGCGCCCGTGGGACAGTGGACATCGGGCATGAAGCCCTGGCCGATCCCTTGGCCGAACATCCCCTTGCGAACCAGCGAGTCGGTCATCCAGGTCGGCTTGAGCCAGCCCCGCGTGGCCGACTGATGGGAGCCGGAGCGGAACATCGCCTGGTAGCCGGTCCGCGGGTTCTTGGCCAGGCCGTCGGCGCGCGTGGCCTTGCCTTCCATCGAGCCCGGCGTGGTGCCGTACATGTTGAACCACATCCGCGTCACGCCCCGCGGCGTGCCGGGGTAATACCGCGCCCGGCACAGCAGGCGGGCAAAGGCATAGTCCTTCTCGTTTTCCTTCCAGCCGCGGAACGGGCGGTCCTCGGGGTCGGGATCGATCCAAACGTAGTCGCCATCCTCGACGCCAAGTTCCTTGGCATCCAGCGGATGGATGTCCACATAGCCCTCGGTCACGAACGGCGAGCGCTTGTCTTGCCGGTAAATGTCGCCGAACGGCCCGAACAGGATCGCCACCATGTCGGTGTCGATCGGCGTGGTGTGCGCCCCGTGGCGGTACTTGGGCGTGTGGAAAATGAAGCGGAAGCCGTCCTTGATCCGCGGGTGCGGGGAGGCTTTGGTCGCGTTCCACGTCTTGACCACGTTGCGCCCGCATCGGACTTCGCACGACAAGTCGTCCGGCTGGACGCCGTAGTCTTGCGGACCCCGGGGACGGATCGCCTCGTGGTTGGGGGCCACGATCACGTTCGGCTCGTAGAAGGTCGAATCGACCGGCTCGCGGTGGACCGGCAGGTTCTCGCCCGCCTCGAGGAACTCGTCCTCCTCGCGGTAGAACTCCAGTCGGCCGCTCTTCGTGTACCAGGGGCGCGAGTCGTTCACCTGCTCGTACCCGACCGCCTTGGGCGTGGTGCGGCTGTTCATGATCGCCGGCACGCCCTCGCGGGCCTTGGCCTCCAGCTCCGAAACGTGGTAGCCCTTGGTGTTGGTGGAATGGTCGAGGATCCGCTGCAAGTAGACGTCCGTGCGTCCTTCGCGCACGAACTTCCAGCAATCGTGGAACCGCGCATCGCCGGTCAATGCGGCCATCTTCGAGGCCACCAGGGCGAGCACCTCGATGTCGCCCATCGTGTTGAAGACCCGCTTCAGGGGCGTGCGGGGGAAGATCTGGAGGAACGGGTTGGTGACCGAGGCGGTCATGTCGGGATGCTTCAGTTCGGCCCAGCAGTCCACACCGAAGACCACGTCGGCCCATTCGCAGGATCCGGACCACCACCATTCGTTCACGCAGATCATCTCGATCCGCGGCAACATGTTGACCACCGTGTTGTAGTGCCACTTCACGTTCCCGAGGATCGAATTGGCGTTGGCGAACCACATCGCCTTGGTCGGCGTGGAGATGTGCGTCGAGCCGGTCAGCAGCCGGTTGCCGACGCGCAAGGGGTGATCTTCGTGGTTGTAGTAGTGGGCCGACTCGGCCTTCCAATATTGGCGCGGCCGGGCGGGCTTGGCCGGATCGAGTTCCAGGTCGAACGGATTCTCGTTGATGTACTGCGGGCAACCGTTGAACAGGGCCGTGCGGTAGTTGCCTGCGTAGGAGCCGACGTTGCCGCCGATTTTGCCCACGTTGCCGGTCAGCGCGGCCAGCAGAAAGACGGCGCGGTCTTTGTTATCGTTGTTGAAGAACTGGTTGGGGCCCATCCCCAAGGCGAACAGGGTCGTACCCGGCTGTTTGGCGAGGTGTCGCGCCAGCGCTTCGACCGCCGCGGCGGGGGCCCAGGTCAAGTCCTCGGTCGTCTTGGGATCGAAGTGGGCCACGTACTGCCGCACCAGATCGAACACCGGCCGGCAGCGGACCTTCGTGCCGTCGGCTAGCGTCACTTCAACCGAACCCTCCAGCAGGGCCTCGCCGACCTTGGAGTGCGCGCCCACCTCGTCGCGCGTGAGGGCCTGCGGCTGGTTCGCCTTCGCGTCCCACCACACGAAATCGCCCCATTGCAGCCGCAGGGCGTTGGGGATGAGCATCTCCTGCTGGGCGCCGGGCGGGGGTTCCTTTTCGCCGTCCGCCAGCACGCGCGTGGCGTTGGTCAGCGCGGCCGGCTTGGTGCCGAAAACCTCCTCGGCGCGGAGGTATTTGAGCGTGTCCATGCGAACCAGGATCGGCAGGTCCGTCCACTGGCGCACGTAGTCGGCGTCGTAGAGCTTCTCGCAGAGGATGACGTTGGCCAGCCCCAAGGCCAAAGCCGGCGTGGTTCCGGGCCGAACCACCACGACGTCGTCCCCCTTGGTCGCCGTGGCCGAATACTCGCAGGCAATGACCACAATCCGCGTGCCCTTGAGCCGGGCCTCGGTCAGCCAGTGGGCATCGGGCATCTTCGTCGTGATCCAGTTCATGCCCCAGACCACCAGCGTCTTGCAGTGTTCGACGGCCGAAAGGTCGAACTCGACCGTCTGCTGGCCGGTGACCATGGGGTGGCCGGGCGGCAGATCGGTGTGCCAACTGTAGTTGTCGAACCCCTTGGCGCCGACGGCCCGCTCGGGCGGAACCTTACGGATCGCGGCGTCCAATAGCGCCATCGAGTTGGCGAAGCGATACAGCCCGAACACCCGCGTCAGGCCCAACAGTGGCATCCCTCCGCGGAACTTCAGCACTTGGGTGCCCGCCCCCTGCACCGCTTCGATGATCGCTGGATCATAGTGTTGGGCGGTCAGCCGTTTCGCGCCATCCTCGCCGGAGTACGTTTCGGCGTGAGCGTTCACGGGGGTACGTAGAACGACCGCGGAAGACAAC
>DYLT01000495.1 GCA_020721945.1 Blastopirellula marina | reverse complement strand
ACGAGTATGGGCACATGTTGGGGCTGGAGGATGTGGCCGAGGGGGTGATGGGCAGTAAGCTCCAGGCGGGCGTGCGGCGCCTGCCGGCCGACGCGGTGTTTGCCGAGCTGACCGACTGGCTCAGGTGACCGGTTGCGGCGATTCCTTGGGGCCGCTCGTGAGAGGCTGGTGCTACTGGATGGCGTGTTGGTCTGGTGAATGGCGTGCCGGTACACCTTTTCCGGCATCTGAATGGACTTGCGGGATCCTGGAGCGCGGCCGTCTCGGCCGCATCGGTGCGGGCAAGATGCCCGCGCTCCGGCATTTCCCAGAATGGTGCAACACCATTTGGAGGGTAATCCCCATCCAGATCGCGACGCGGGCCGGCGGCACGCCAGCGTTGATATGCCGGGTGGCAAACGTGTGCTGGTAACCGTTCCCCGGCGGGGGACGCGCGCGGTTACCGGGGGTTGTCGCGCGTTGGGTGGCGTTGTATCTTGCGGGCAACCAACCAACCCCTATCGGAGTCTGCCATGCCGTGTCGCCATGGGCTGTTTGCGGTCTCGATGGTCGTATGGGTCCTCGTCTCAGGCGGTGTCTGGACGTGGGGGGCGGATCTCGATTCCGGCCGGCTGGCCGAAATCCGCACCCGAATGCAGCAATTCGTCGACCAGGGGGAGATCTCCGGTGCCGTGACGCTGGTCGGTCGGGCCGCCGGGGTGAAGTACCTCGACGCCGTGGGGTTTCGCGATTTGGAGCACCAGGCGCCGATGCGTCCCGATTCGATGTTCCGCATTGCGTCGATGACGAAGCCGATCACGGCGATCGGAATCATGATTCTCGTCGACGAGAAGAAACTATCGGTCGACGACCCGGTCGAGAAGCACTTGCCCGAGTTTCGGGGCATTCCCGTGGCCCCACCAGGCGACAAGAAGGCATCGCGCCGGCCGCCATCGCGGCCCGTTCTGGTTCGCGACCTGCTCACGCACACCGGGGGGATTCCTGGGTTGCCGCCCGATCTGGCCGACCTCTATGCCAAACGGAACCGCACTTTGGCGGAGGTCGTTCCGTTGCTGGCGCGGCAGCCGTTGGACTTCGATCCGGGGACGAAATGGTCGTATTCGAACACGGGCATGGACACGCTTGGACGGATCATCGAGGTCGTCTCGGGCCAGCGGTACGAGGAATTCCTTCGTTGCCGCGTTTTCGAGCCGCTGGGGATGGCCGACACGACCTTCTATCCGACCGCCGATCAGAAGGCCCGGCTGGCCGTGGTCTACGATCGGAAGGATGGGAAGCTGGTTCCCTCGCAGGGGTTCCTAGGGCTTCCGGCCGGCGCGAAGTATCCGATTCCCGCCGGCGGACTATGTTCGACGGCCGCGGACCTGGCCCGGCTCTATCGTATGATGCTTTGCGGGGGCGAACTCGATGGCCGGCGGGTCCTTTCCCGCGACGGTGCGGCGACGATGACCCGGCTCCAGACGGGCGAACTGACCTCGGGGTTTACCCCGGGGATGGGGTTCGGGTTTGGCTGGGCCGTGGTGCGCAAGCCCGAGGGCGTGACGGAAATGCTCTCCCCAGGCAGCTATGGACACGGCGGCGCGTTCGGCACCCAGGGCTGGATCGATCCGCACCGAGACTTGTTCGTGGTCCTGTTGATCCAGCGAACCGGCCTGCCCAACGCCGATGCGTCCGCCATGCGGCGCGAGTTTCAGCGCATCGCCTTTTCGGCCCTCAAGTGAGTTTTCTCAGGAACCGGCACCCGATGACGAAATCGCCCGTCGGCCGCGGATACGGACTACAGTGGGCGACCTCGGCATCGAGGTACAGGATCCCGGACGGCGTTCCCAGCGCCACCACAAGCCGTCGGAAGTCGGGCGGTTTTGGCAGCAGAAACGAGAACCCGCCCGCCGACAGGTCGCAGCACCGGATGGGACAGAACGCCTCGGGCCGCGGCATCTGCCGGCCGTCGTACGGAGCGATCGACTGGACCACGGGATAGGCCTCGCGCGGGCTGGTCCGCCGGTCGCGCCGGTCTTCCTCGTCTTCCAGAAGCATCGAGCTTAAGTTGTTGAATTCCTCGGCTGTCAGGACATCCGCCATAAAGAAGCTCTTTCCTTGGCCAACGCGTCCAGGCTTAAACCGGCCAACTCCTTGCATCGGAGCCAAGCGTGTACCACACGCCGCTCGCCTCGAACCGCGCTAG
>DYLT01000494.1 GCA_020721945.1 Blastopirellula marina | reverse complement strand
CGGCGAGGGCAACAACTTGCTCGCCTCGACGCAAGCCGTCGCCGTCACGCACGCGGACCTCGTCATCGACTCCGTGAGCGCGCCGGCGACCGCGCAGTCCGACACGGAAATCGACGCGGCCTGGACCGGCCGCAACGCGGGCGCCGGCGCGACGGTCGGCGCTTGGGTGGACCGCGTGTTCTTGTCGGCGGACGACGCCTTCTCGGCGGACGACCTTCTCCTCGGCGAATTGGCCCGCAACGCCGCGCTGAACCCGACGGAAACCTACAGCGGCAGCCTGCGCGTGCGTTTGCCCAACGGCATTGAAGGGAACTTCCGTGTGCTCGTGGTCAGCGACGCCACGAATCAAGTGCAGGAAGGCGCTGGAGAAGGCAACAACACCGGGGCTTCCGCAGCCGTCGCCATCGCGCTCCAGCCGTATGCCGATTTGACCGTCAGTGAAGTGACCGCCCAGGAGTTGCTCGTCGGCGACCCGGTGGACCTCACGGTTTCATGGACGGTGACGAACCAGGGCACCGGTGCGGGCGACGTGGATTCGTGGGTGGACCGTGTGGTCCTTTCGCGCGACGCGACCCTCGGCAACGGGGACGACCTGGTGCTCGGCGCGTTCACGCACCTCGGACTCGTGCCGGTGAACGAGCAGTATTCGGCGACGCAGATCATCGCGCTACCGCCGGCGCTGCAAGGGCGCTTCACGCTGTTCGTCCAGACGGACGCCACGGACGTCGTCTTCGAGCACACCGACGCCGCGAGCAACATCGGCCAGCAAGCGCCGGTCGATGTCGTGCGGATTCCTTACGCGGACCTCACCGTGGAAACCGTCACGGTTCAGGCGCTGGACGCGGCGGTCGGCTTCCGCAACGGTGCGCCCATCCGCGTCAACTGGATCGTCTCGAACGTTTCGCCCAATGGCATCGGCGCCACGAACGATTCGAGCTGGTCGGACACCGTCTCGATCAGCGCCAGCCCGGACGGGCAGAACCTCCGGCAGATCGGCACGCTCACGCATTTCGGCGCGCTCGGCCTGGGCGAGAGTTACACGGCATCCGTCGATCTCACGTTGCCCATCGATACGCCCGCTGGCACGCACTACCTCTACGTGGGCACGAGCGGACCGTTTGAATTCATTTACACGGACAACAACCGCGCGCGCACGGACGGCCTCAACGTCACCTTCGTCGCGCCGCCCACCGGCGACTTGGCGGTCGAGTCCGTCAGCGCCGTGGACGAAATCTTCGACGGCGCGCAGACGGAAGTCACGTGGACGGTGCGCAACGTGGATGAAGTCGGCGACCCAGTCAGCGGCACCTGGGTGGACAACCTCTTCCTCGCGCCGAATGGCAACTTCAACCAGGCGATCCAGATCGGGTCGTTCCGCCAGGCGCAGACTCTCGACGCGGGCCGCTCTTACACGCGCACCGAAGTCGTCGCCGTGCCGCAGCACATTCAAGGCGGGTATCAGGTCTTCGTCCGCACGGACAACGACAACGAGGTCGCCGAAGACAACGAGAACAACAACCTCAGTTTCTCCGCCACGGCGACCACGGTGCAATTGCTCCCGCGTCCGAACCTGCAAGTCACGCAGGTGATCGCGCCCGAACAGGTGACCAGTGGCGGCGTGATCGACGTCGAGTTCACCGTGACGAACACCGGCCCGGCGCCCACGCCGACCGGTGGCTCGCGCTGGACCGATTACGTCTATCTCGCGAACAACAACCAGCCCGGCGGCATTTTGCTCGGCCAGTTACCCAACGGCAGCGCGCTCGAACCGGGCGGGGCCTACACGACGCGCGCCACGTTCGCCATCCAACGCGAGGCGGCGGGCGAATACTTCATCGTCGTCGTGACCGATGCGCTCCGGCAGGTCGATGAGTTCCAAGGCCGCAACGCGCAGAACCAAGTGATCGGCGAGATCGACAACTCCCGCGCCGCGCCGATCTTCGTTGATGTCACGCCAGTGCCACCGCCGGACCTCGTCGTGCAGAGCGTCAATGCGCCGCTCGATGCCTTCGATGGCAACACCATCACCGTCCGCTACCGCGTGGCCAACCTGGGCGCGGGCGTGACGCGGCCGGCGAGTTGGAGCGACAGCATCTGGCTGGTGCCGGTGGCGAATCGACGGCCTGGGGTCGAAGGCGACATTTTCCGGTTCATCCGGGAAGTTTGCTCCTGGAGGCAGAACCTGCTACGTCAAGG
>DYLT01000109.1:7191-14934 GCA_020721945.1 Blastopirellula marina | reverse complement strand
CGCAACACCACCGGCACGGCGAGCCCCAGCGCGGCCGCGGTGACGACCGACAGCGTGATGCCCAACCAGAGCACCGCCGCCACCGGCGCCGCACCGCGCCAGATCAGAGCAACCAGTCCGACGATCGCCCCGCAGGCCAGCCCGAGCAACGCACCGACCAGCGCCTCGCGCCGCAGCCAGCGCAGGGCGGGGCCCCATTGGAACTTCCCCGTCGGGTGGAGTTCAATGGCCAGCGTCAGCGACTGGATGCTGACGCTTTCGGCTAGGGCCAGCACCACGGGGATGAACATCGCCAGCACGATCGCTTGCGCCAGCACGCCCTCGAACACGGCAGCCAGGGCCGCGCAGGCCAATCCGCCGCCAATGTTGCACAACAGCCAGGGAAACCGGCCCCAAAACGCCGCCAGCACCGGCGCCTGCCGGACCTCGGCCAACCGGACCCCGATGAGCTGGAACACGTCCTCGCTCTCTTCGCGGCTGGCCAAGTCGGAAATCTCGTCGGTGTAGAGTTCAACGTCGACCACCCCCACGAGCCGCCCCTGGTCGTCGACCACGGGCAGAGCCAAGAGGCGATCGGGTCGTGGCTTTCAGGCCCCGGGGAGGATTGGCCGACTGGTCCGTCACGCGGCCTGTGCGGTGCCCCGCCGTGGCGGACATCGAGTCGACCCGCTCAGGGCAGTTCCCTGTCGGCCGCGCTGGCCATGCTCCCGATGCTACCGGTTCACCCCGGAGGGAGCAATGAGGGGGCAGCCCGGAAAGGTTTGATCACCTGGTCGTCTGACGTGACGACGCCATCGGGCCTGCCGTAGGTCGGCGCCTTGACGCCACCGCGAGAAACCGGACAATTACCACTCCGACGGTCTTCGTTGCCTGGAGGCGCCGCCGTGGCTCAATTCGCCGTGATCCTCCCTGCGGCCGGGAAGAGCAGCCGCTACCACGATAAGAACTACAAGAAGCCGTTTGCGCCTCTGGACGGCCGCGCCGTGTGGATGCACTCGGCCGAGCGGTTTCTCAACCGCCGGGAGGTCGTGCAGACGATTTTGGTGATCGCCAAGGAGGACCGCGAGTATTTCCACTTCAAGTTTGCCTCGAACGCGGCGATTCTGGGCATCGAGGTCGTCGACGGCGGGGCCGAGCGGGCCGACTCGGTCGAGAACGCGCTGGCCCGGGTCAAGCCCGCTGCCGAGTACGTATGCGTCCACGACGCGGCCCGGCCGTGCCTGGTCGACGAGTGGATCGACCGCGTGTTTCAGGCGGCGATCGAGACCCAGGCGGCGATCCTGGCCGTGCCCGTGACGGCGACGCTCAAACGGGTCGGGCCCGACAAGCGGATCGAGGAGACCGTCGCCCGGTCGAATCTCTGGGAGGCCCAGACGCCGCAGGTCTTCCGGCGGGAGCTGCTGTTGGAGGCCTACGCTCGGCGCGGCGGATTTGGCGCGACCGACGAGGCCCAATTGGTCGAGCGTCTGGGCAAACCGGTCACCGTGGTCCAGGGCTCGCCGCTGAACGTGAAGATCACCACGCGGGAGGATTTGCGTCTGGCCGAGGCGGCCCTGAAGGCGCTGCCGAAGCCCAAGTTGGCCGGCCCGCTCCACCCCTTCGCCGATGATGACCTGTGGCGCTAAGGGCCTGTAGCTCATGTGCGACGTTTTTGCGGAACTGCGCTGGCGCGGGCTGATCCACCAGACCACCGACGACGCCCGGTTGTCGGCCATGCTGCGCGAAAGGCCTCGGGCCGTGTACTGCGGGTTCGACCCCACGGCCGACAGCCTCCACGTCGGCCACCTCGTGGCCCTGATGACCCTACGGCGCTTCCAGCAGTGCGGGCACCGGCCCATCGCCGTGGTCGGCGGGGCGACCGGCATGATCGGCGATCCCAGCGGCAAGAGCGAGGAACGCCACCTGCTGTCGGTCGAGGTCTTGCGGGCCAATGTGGCCGGCATGGCCCGGCAGTTGCGGCGATTCCTCGACTTCGATGGCCCCAATGCGGCCCTCCTCGTGAATAATTACGACTGGATGGGCCGGTTCGGCTATCTGGAGTTCCTGCGCGACATCGGCAAGCACTTCCCGGTCAACGTGATGCTCAGCAAGGACTCGGTCAAGGCCCGCCTCGAGCGGACCGACGCCGGACTGAGCTACACCGAGTTCAGCTACATGCTGCTCCAGGCTTACGATTTCGTCTACCTCAACGAGCATTACGGCTGCGAGATTCAGATCGGCGGCAGCGATCAGTGGGGGAACATCACCGCGGGCATCGACCTCTGCCGCCGGATGCGCGGCACACCGCTTTACGGGATGACCTGCCCGCTGTTGACCAAGGCCGACGGAACGAAGATGGGCAAGACCGAGTCGGGCGCGGTGTGGCTCGATCCGGCGAAGACCAGCCCCTACCGCTTCTACCAGTATTGGATCAATCTGGCCGACGCCGACGTGGGCACGTGCCTGCGGTTCTTCACCGACCTTGCGCGCGACGAGATCGAGGCCCTCGAGGCCCGCCACGCCCAGGCGCCGGACCGGCGCGAGGCGCAGCGCACGTTGGCGACCGAGTTGACCCGGCTGGTCCACGGCGAGTCGGGCCTGGCCGCGGCCCAGCGGGCCACCGCGGTCTTCTTCGGGGCCGAGATTGCTGCGCTGGGCGACGCCCAACTCGCCGAGATCTTCGCCGACGTGCCCAGCCGCGAACTGCCCCGGGACCGCCTTGTCGAGGGCCTGCCGATCGTCGACGCCTTGTGCGAGGCCGGCTTGTCGAAGAGCAAGGGCGAGGCCCGCCGCATCATCACGCAGGGCGGGGCGTATCGGAACAACCGCCGCGTCACGAGCCCCGACACGAGACTCGGCCCGGCCGATCTGGCCAGCGAATCGGTGCTTGTGCTGCGGACCGGCAAGAAGAATTACGCCCTCTTGCGCTTCGTCTGAGAATCGACATGGCACGGTGGCTCAAGCTGGCGTTGCTTCTCTTCGCCGCGCTGGCGATTCTGGCGGCCGTGGCGGGGTTCGTGGCCTACCGGGCCATACAGCACGTGCCCGAGTTCTATCGCGTGGCCATCGCCGCCGACCCGGCGGCGCAGAAAACCGCCAGTGACCGGATGCTCCAGCGCACGGCGGCCCTGGCCAGCGACCTTCGCAAGGAGGGGCGTTGGCAAACCGTATTCACCGCCGACGAGATCAACGGCTGGCTGGCCGTGGACCTGGCGAGGAACCACCCAGGGCTTTTGCCGCCAGCGATCCGCGACCCTCGCGTGGCGATCACGCCCGAGCACGTCCTCGTGGCGTGCCGCTACCGGGCCGGGGGGATCGACACTGTGCTTTGGCTGACGATGGACGCCTATCTGATCGAGCCGAACGTGATTGGCCTGCGCATTCGCAAGGCCCGCGCCGGGGCGCTGCCGTTGCCTTTGGACGAGGTGCTCGGGCAGATCGGCCGGGCGAGCGGTCAATGGGAATGGCGCGTGGATTGGCGCCAGGCCGATGGCGATCCCGTGGCCCAAGTCAGGATTCCTCCGCCGCGCCACCCCGAGGACCCACGGGTGCGCATCGAGACGCTGCGGCTGGGCGAGGGCGAGATTTACGTGGCGGGCTCGACCCAACGACGGTAAGCCCTACTTGCCCTTCGACGTGAAAAAGCCGAACAGCCGGCTTCGGCCCGCCCTGCCCTGCGCCTCCGAGGCTCCGGACTGGTCGTCGCGGGTCAGGGCCTCGGCCATGCCGAGGATCGCCTGGGTGATGGCGGCCTTCGGGGCGTGCTCGATCAGGGGAACCCCGTTGTTGCGCACCTCGATCATCGTCCGGTAGTCGTTGGGCAGTTGCCAGAAGATGTCGCGGCCGATGGTATCGCGGGCCTTCTTGAGCGTAATCTGCCCGTGATCCAGCCCCACCCGGTTGACCACGATCTTCACCTTGTCGCCGATGCCCTTCATCTCGGCGAATGACATCAACAGCCGCACCACGTTCCGCAAGCAAGGCAGGTCCAACTGGGTCACCAACAGCACGTGGTGAGCCATCTCCAACGCGACCAGATCGATCGGGCTGTAGCTCTTCGACAGGTCGAGCACCAGGTGGGTGAACGTGGCCTTCATCAAACCGATGACGCGCTGAAGGTCCTCGGGCGTGACCAGGGCGATGTCGGCCAGTTGCACGGGCCGCGGCAGCAGGAACAACCCCGACGAGTGCTTCGTGAGCGACCGCTTGAGGAGCGTGAAGTCCAGCCGTGTGACGTTCTGGGCCACATCGACCAGCGTGTAATCGGGGATCGTGTCGAGGAACACGTCGGCGTCGCCGAGGCAGAGGTCCAGATCGACCAAAGCCACCGAGTTCTTGGCGTCGCGCGCCAACGCGCAACCGAGGTTCACCGCGATGCTCGTCGTGCCGACGCCCCCGATCGCACCACAGACCGCGATGACCTGGCTGCCGCGCGGTTTCTTGTCGCCCCGGCCGAAGCGCCGCTCGCTGATGCGCCCGAGGGCCCCCAACAGGTCTTCGATCCGCACCGGCTGGGTGAGGAACTCCTTCGCCCCGGCCCGCATCGCCTGGAGAATCAACTGCCCGTCGTTCGACGAGCTGACGACCAACACCGAGCAGTCGGGCGAGCTTTCGGCCAGACGCGCCACGAGCTCCAGGGCCTTGTCGCGGTCGCGGTCGACCGATACCAGACCGATGTCGGGATTGGTTTGGGCAACCACGTCGGCGAAGAACTCATAGCGCGAACACTCGGCCTCCAGCCAGATCATGTCCATCCCAAGAAGCATGGCCTTCAACGATTCCCGGCTGGAATCGTTGGGATCGACGATGGCTAACCGAAGGACGTTGCTCATGGGCTGAGTGCCCCGGGATCATCGCACCGCGACCGCGCGGAGACTTGCCGACCGGGTTGCTCCTCAAGAGTTATAGCTTATATTCTCGCTGTCCGAGGGAATGGATTGGCTGATGTGGCCGTCACGCGGCATCGAGCCCCCGGCTGGACCGGCGTGGTCCGCAACGCCGATCACCGCGCGAAGCGCCCGGGCAAGTCCACGGGGGTTACGACGAGCATGACCGGACTACAGGGGGGCTAATTCCCCGCATCGTAACCGATGGGCCCCCCAAATCCCGGTAGCCCACCCCCGGACGCATCCTTGGTCGCAACGCCGCGGGCCCTGCTGGCGTCGGTCGAACGGACCGTCCCCCCCGGCCGTGTCGCCAACGCCAAGGTCTGCCGCTGAAAGTACACCGAGGGGCTAGGGCCGGGGCCCGACTGCGCGGCTGCTTCTGGGGCAGGGGATCCGACGTCCTCCGGCGACCCCACGGCCTGATGGGGGCAGCTTGCACCATTGCAGAGGGGGCATGGATTCGGCACTTCCAGGAACCCTTTGAGGTACAACTCGCAGTCGCTGGGACTGGTGGTTCTCATGCCGGGGCCACATTCGGGCACCTCGTCCGGCTCCATGGCCTCGACCAGTTGCGGTGTGACCAGCACGAGCGTTTCGATTTCGTTGCGCTGCTCCTTGGTCCGGCGGAACAAGGCGCCCAGATAAGGAACCTCGGAGACGACCGGCAGACCGCGGTTCTGGGCTTCGACCCGGCTCTGGACAAGCCCCGCGATGGCCAGCGTCTGGCCCGCCATCATCTCCACTCCGGTGTCCACCTCGCGGAACTTGATGGCCGGGGCGCGGGAGGTGAAGCTGTGGGTGTTATCCACTTCGCTGACGCGCGGACGCACTTCCAGCCGGAGCCGGCCGTTGCCCAGCACGATCGGCACGAAATCGACCTTCGTGCCGTAGTCCTTCCACTCGATTGTCACGGCGCCGAGCCCCTGGGAGACCTCGTAACCGATTTCGCCGCCCACCTCGAAGTACGCGGGCCGGCCGCTGACGGTCACCAGGGTGGGCTCCGAGAGGATCTTCACCAGGTCGTCCTGGCGCAGGGCTTCGAGGAACCCGTAGAAGGTATCGCCGCCCCCGATCACGCGGAACTGGAACGTGCTGTTGCCCGTGTTCCGCATGCCCGCCACCGCGGCCCCGGCCAACTCGCTGATGCCCGAGGCGATCAACGAGCCGTCGCTAAAGAAGTCGGCAAAGTCGAACCCCAACGTGCGCAGCTTCGTGCGCGACACCTCCATCACCTTGATGTGCAGCAGCACTTGCTGAACGCCCCCGACGGTGATGTTGTTAATGACCTTGGGATAGTACTCCTCGGCCACCTGGATGATGCGGCTGACCTGGTCGGGCTGGTCGACGTGCCCGGAAATCAGCACCCCGGTCGAAACGGGCCGCACCTTGAGCGCCGCGTTGGGGAACTCGGCGGCCAAGAGCATGGTCAGTTCGCGGGCGTCGCCGAAGACGACCACATCGACCGTGTGGACCTGCTGCTTTTCGTCCCAGAGGCTCACCTGGGTGACACCCGGCTTCTTGGCCGAGATCAAGACCTGGTTCGGCGACAGCGGCGTGGCGGAGACCACGTCGGGGTTGTTCACGTCGATCTGGGGAATCTTCTCGTCGAGCGTGAGGATTCGGCTGGTGTTGACGGTCATCTCCAGCCGGTCGCTGTCATGAACCTTGTGGATGATCGAGGCGGTCTTGCGCGCGTCCGGCTTTGCCGAGAGCGCTTGGGCAGCCGCGGTCCCGCCAAGGGCCGCCAGAAGAACCGAGCCGGCTAGAATCCGGCACGCCATCATCCGCGATCGAATCGTCGCCATCCGTGGACATCCTTCCTTCGTGAGAACCTGGGAACCGCCGTCGGCGTCCCGGGCCCTTCCGTGTCGTTGACGTCGCGGGACGGACCCCCGGGACCATCCCGCGCTGGCACCTCATGGACCGATGAGAATCCGTCCTACCTGGTCAAGCTAGCCGCCGTCGTCGTCGGCTTCTTTTCGTCGGTCTTGGGGTTGTCGGTTTTTCCTCCGGGTTCGTTGGCCGCATCAGGACCAGTATCCCCGCCCCGCGGTGGCTTCAACCGCGGGAGGACGGCTGGAGTCCTGGCCGGGCCGGGCGTTGGCGTGGACCAGTCCGAACTGGCCGCGATCTTCCAGCGCGGCGCCGAGACGGCCGCCGTCTCCTTGGCTGCCGGGCCCTCCCGCTCCAACACCGTGTCGGTCACCTGCCCTCCGGAGATAATCCGTATGGTCCAACTGGCGTCTGGATCCGGAGGCTGGCTGGGTGGCGTCGCCCCCGGTTCGGGATTCAGTTTCTGGTTGGTTGCCCCCAGCAACTCCAAAAGCTTGTTCATACCGGACTCGGGGGGGGGCTCGGCGGAAGGCGGCTCGACGCGGGTGGGCGTTTCCGCCAGCGGCGCGGACGCCGGAGGCTCAGCCGACACGAGCCCTTCGAGCAGTTCGCTGGGGTCCTCGCCATCGAGTTTGCGCTGCTCCTTATCGACCGGACTGCGCATCACCAGACGCACTTGGCCCAACTCGGCGGCCAACGTCACCTTTTCGGCTTGCTCGGGTGTCACCAAGAGCCAGATCGTCTTGGCCACCACGGATTTCTCGCCGCTGGTGGTCGAGACATCGAACTGGTCGTTGACCGCGAACACCTTGATATCTTGGAGGATGGTTCGCGTGCAGGTTCGAGGAATGCCCTTGCCCGGGTCCTGCTGCACGTGTACCAGCACGTCGACGCGGTCGCTGGGCCGCAGCATGTTGGCGTTGCCCATCACCGGATCGACTTTGACGGGAGCGACGCGCAAGCCTGGCGGGATGATGTTGCCCGGCCCCGCCTCGTTGAGGCCCTTGCCGACGAGGTGTTTCTCGACGATCGGGGAACCGGCGGG
>DYLT01000109.1:0-7181 GCA_020721945.1 Blastopirellula marina | reverse complement strand
CCCCCCGCGGCTTGCGCCCTTCGAGGTCTTCCAACTTCGAGATCGCGCCGGTCGGTACCTTGTCTTTGGGCCAGGGTTCGAGCTTGACCATCTGCGCCGTGATGGGGTCGCCCATGGCGATGTCTTTCATCGCCACGAAGATCGCCTCGGTTTCGATCGTGGTTGTCGCCGTGGGGTCTCGGGTGGCCATGACCTGCGTGATGCCGATCGAGGCGACCAGGCCGCAACCCAGAGCCAGCAACAAGAGAAGAATCGATTTGGCTCGCATGAGGTCCCCCCGACCGATCTCGCATCCCGAACCTATTGAACCGTTTCCCGACGCATGACCGTCGTCGCGGTCAGTTGTCGTCCGCTAAGAAACATTGGCGAGGGAAGCCAGCTCACTTGATCAAAACCGATAGCCACCGAAACTGTGACAGGCGCGCCATAACCCGCGGAACTCGGGGGATCGGGCGTGACCGCTACAGTCGCGCCCTCAATGGACGAACCGGTAAGGTAGGTTTGCACGGCGGTCGTCACGTCGGCGGTCGTGGTCCCGTCCAAGACGGCGATCCTGGCCCCTTCGCGCGACGCATTCGTCAGCACCTGCTGAACCATCACCATCCGTCCAAACTCGATCATCCCGAAAACCATCAAG
The DNA here is from genome assembly GCA_020721945.1 of Blastopirellula marina. Lineage (GTDB taxonomy): Bacteria > Planctomycetota > Planctomycetia > Pirellulales > Thermoguttaceae > JANLFZ01. The sequence continues at coordinate 6,544 of DYLT01000109.1, read as the reverse complement.
AACAGCACCGGCGCGACCAGCGCGAACTCCACCACGGCCGTGCCTCGACGGTTTCTTCGGCACAATCGACAAACTTTCTCCAGTGTGAACTGGTCCGCTGGCCGGTTTCTGGCATCGACCTGCCGTTTTAACGTGAGATGCGGAAGAAAACGGCGAAGTCGGGGTAAGCTGGGGTGTCTCATAGCAGCATTCCAGTCCAAACGAAGTACGCGATGGTGCCAATCGCGATCGGGATGCCGTAGGGCAAGAGCATCATGGAACTCTTGCGCTGTGCCGCGATCGCGGAGAGCTGATTCGGATCGCGGATGACCAGTATTTCAGTAAGGATTCCCAAGAATTGGCCCTGATGGTGACGCCACCGGTTGCGGTACAAGACCATGCCCAGCGCAATTACCCCTCCCACGATGGCCGAGACGCAGAAGGCGTAAAACGTGGTCGTGCCCCAGACCCAGGCGCCCACACCGGCCAGCAGTTTGACGTCGCCCGCCCCCATGCCGCCGATCGCGTAGGCGGGCAAGAGCAGCCCCAGCCCCACGAGGGTCCCCACCATGCTCCACCCGAGCCCCTCCCACCCGTGAAACCCCAGGCTGTAGACCCAGCCGCTGAGGATCATGGGGAACGTGACCCAGTTGGGTACTTTGAGCTTCCAACCATCGATCACGGCGGCAATGACCAGCGTTACGCTCACCAGCCAAATGTGCCAGTGTTCCGTCAGTCCGGCGAGCAGGGATGACATACGTGCGGTTCTCCGAAGGGTGAAAATCGGGCCGGATCCGCGTGCGGTCGGTCTGAGCCCGAGAAGGTCGTCGATGTCCTGTCCATGCGGGCCGTCACGATCGGCACCTGCCTGGTCGCGACGAAAAAACGCCTGGGGCCTTGGGCGGTCGCCCGTGGTGCCGCGTGGCATGGCGGCCGAAGTAGTACGTAGGGCCTCTAGAGAAACGGTAGGCCAAAAAACTCCCCCTCGGCGTCCGCAAGCGGGCTCCGAGGGGGAGGGTGTTGCTCTCCGGTCATCCCACGGCCGCGCGCGAAGCAGCGGGCCGCGAGCATGCCCCCGCGACAGCAGTTCGACTAGGTGCCACTCAGCAGTTGACCAGCGACCTCGTTGAAGGTGTTGCTGACGCCGGTACCCAACGAGGTGATCGCCGTCAAGCACACGATGATGATCAGGGCCAGCATCACGGCGTATTCGACCGCGGTGGGGCCATCTTCCGAAACCAGGAAACGACGCACTTTCTGAGCAAGCGACTTCATAGGTTCCTCCACTTCAGCCGGTCCCCAGCCGGCACGAACGTCCGGACCGAAGGGAAACACCGGCTGGGGACCAACGGAAAGGGTTCCTTCGGGCGCCGCGCCGGCACACACCGGCGCTGGCCTGCGCATGACGCCCTGCGGAGCCCGAAACCAACCATTTGCCTCTTCCTCGTCACTTGCCGATCTGTCGCGGGCTGCCGCGGCGCGCAGGCGCCGTCAGTAGCGCCGTCCTTTCGGCAACCAGGCTTCCGGCAGAGGTCCCGCCGGCCCTTGGCTTTGCGTCCCGGCCTTGCGACCGGTTTGCCTTTGTCGAGGACGGGAGGCGTGCAGGCCTACCCGACGCAAGAACCCCGCCTTCGGACAAGCCTTCTCGAACGAGTACGGCGGTGGGTGGCTCTTGCGCCAGCACGGCACACCGGCCGTGCCGAGGGGCACGCATCGGGTTTTCGCCTTTGCATGCCACCTCCGTAATGAAACGTAGGTCACATTTTCCGGCTGTCAAATCGAAACTTGAAGAATTCCAGCCGGGACCGCGCAGCCCGCACAGGCGTGCCCTCGCCACGACCGACTCACCCGAAGCGCCAGCGAGGGTGAACCACCCCGACGGCCCCCGCTGGCGCGTCGGGTGCGTATGCGGCGGGTCTTGGCCGTGCAGGCCCCGGGCACAAGCTATGTTTGCAGAGGGCACACGGCCGCCACGTTCCGATCACCATGCCCTGGCTCGACGAAACCCTCGACCGGCTCGCTGCCAAGCCCGTGTGCGGATACCAGCCTGGGGCCCCCCCGGCGGTCGAACCGACAGCGCTGGCCGCGATGGCGCTCGCGGCGCATCGACGCATGCCGCCCGCCGGCCAAGCACTCGGCTGGCTCGCCGAGATCCAGTCCAGCGACGGAAGCCTTGGCATCGATGCGGCGCATCGGACCCCGAAGTGGGCCACGGGTTGGGCGGTTCTGGCGTGGAGCGTCATCGAGGCGACAGCACCGCCTAGCGCTTCGCCAGGGCGCGCCCAGGCCGCGCGCGGCGTCGCGTGGCTGCTTTCGACCGAGGGGAAGCGGGAACAGGCCGCGCCCGAGTTCGGGCACGATGTCACCTTGGTCGGATGGCCCTGGGTCGAGGGAACGCACTCGTGGCTGGAACCCACGGCCATCGCGCTCTTGGCGCTGAAGGCCGCCGGTCTTGGGGACCATGCCCGATGCCGCCAGGCCGTGCGCCTGATCGTCGATCGGATGCTTCCGTCGGGCGGATGGAACTACGGAAACACGACCGTCCTCGGAAACATGACCTGCCCGAACATCCAATCGACCGGCTTGGCGCTGGCGGCTCTTGTCGGCGAGGCCATCGAGCCGGCGCGCCTACGGCCGTCGATCGAATGGCTTCGCAGGGCGCTGTCGCCATCGACCACGACGATTTCGTTGGGCTACGCCGTGTTGGGGCTTGCCGGCCACGGCGCCTCGCCGGACGAGGCTTCGCCATGGCTGGCGGCGGCGTGCCGGCGCACGTTGCAACGCGACGCCTCGCCCTACGCGCTTGCCCTCGCGGCCCTGGCGGCCTTGGGCGCGGCCTGCCCCTGGTATCGCGGCGACCATCGTGCATCGGCAACCCGACGTGGCACCAAGGCCGAACTCCGTCCTTTCGCGCCCGCTGCTTTCGAGATGGCCCATGACTGACGAATCCGAAGGCATGGTTTCCGGCGATTCTGGGGAGAAGCCGGTGCTTGACCGTCGCAAGTTCCTGCTCGGCGCGGGGGCGGCGGCGGCCGTCGGCTCGGCAGTCCTCTACACCGGGTGGCAACATCCGGCGCCGGTCTTCGTCGCCCGAAACCAGCGCTACGACGGCGACCTGGTTCGCACGCTGCGCGACGGCCTGACGGCCGTGGGGCTCGACCCGCAGTGGGTGCGCGGCAAACGGGTGCTCTTGAAGCCGAATCTCGTCGAGCCCTCGCGGGCCTGGCCGCATCGGACCACCCACCCCGCCGTCGTCGCCGCCGCCGCCGAGGTGTTTCAGGCATGGGGCGCCGAGGTCACGGCGGGCGAAGGGCCGGGGCACGTGCGCGACACCGAATGGGCGCTGGTTGAGTCCGGCGTGCAGCATGCCCTCGACGCCGCCGGGGTGCCGTTCTGCGACTTCAACTACGAAAATGCGCTCGCGGTGGTCAACCGCGGCCGCACCAGCTCGCTCGGCGAACTCTACTTCCCCGAATCCGTCTTGCAGGCCGACCTGATCGTCTCGTTGCCCAAACTCAAAACGCACCATTGGGCGGGCATGACGGCCGCGATGAAGAACCTCTTCGGCGTGCTCCCCGGCACCGTGTACGGCTGGCCAAAAAACGTCTTGCACTACGTGGGCATTTCGCGCGCGGTGGTCGACATCAACGCCTCGCTGCCGCCGACCATCGCCGTGGTCGATGCGATGCTGTGCATGGAAGGCGACGGGCCGATCCTGGGCACGCCGAAGTCGAAGGGCCTGCTTGCCATCGGAAGAAACCCCACCGCGGTCGACGCCACCTGCGCGCGGATCATGGGCCTCGACCCGCGCCGCATCGGGTACTTGGCCCTGGCCGCGGGCCGGCTCGGGCCGGTCGCCGAATCGAAGATCCCCCAACGTGGCGAGCGGTGGCAAGACCTCGTCGAACCGTTCGACATCCTCGATGTGCCTCACCTGCGCGGCCTCCGGGCATAAAGGGGCGGTACCGTTTTCGGTCCGCCGCCGGCACGGTGGTGGCCCGACGGACGCTTCCACGACCACCCTCATGGGCATCGACCTACCGGTCTGAGGGACCCGGCGTACTGCGTGCGCCGAAAGTCCCCATCGCTTGCAGCTTGTTGACGAGTTCTGGGCAGGTAGCCACCGGCGGGCAAGGCCGCGGGCGCCGAACTTGACACCAGCGGTACCGCTGGGTAGCGTACAGCGAATCCCGCGCCCCGATCGAGGAACGAGGACGATGCCCGGAACCCATCCCGTTGCCGCCGAACTTGCCGTCCCTTCCGCCGCGCCCGACGGCCGCGATGCCACGCGATTGCGCGACCTCTCGGCCACCCAGTGGAAGTCCGGCATGGCGGCCTGGCTCGGGTGGCTGTTCGACGGGCTCGACATGCACCTCTACACGATCGTTGCCCTCCCCTTCGTCGCACAGTTGATGACGCTGCCCGAAAGCAGCGACGAGGTCGCCTCGAAGGCCTCGATTATCCAGGCTTCGTTCCTGGTGGGGTGGGCCTTGGGCGGAGGCTTCTTCGGCCGCATCGGCGACCGCCTGGGACGGGCCCGGGCCCTCATGCTGACGATCCTAACCTACGCCCTGTTCACCGGGCTATCGTTCTTCGCCCAGACATGGTGGCACCTCTTGATCTGCCGGTTCCTGGCCGCCTTGGGGATCGGCGGCGAATGGGCGGTCGGAGCCGCGCTGTTGTCGGAGACCTGGCCGCGCAAATGGCGCCCGTGGATCGCCGCCACGCTCCAGTCGGCGGTGAACGTCGGTGTCTTGTTGGCGATGGGCGCGGCCTGGGCCCTGTCGCTGATCCATTGGAGCGACCCGTACTACACCCACCGTATCGTGTTCCTCGTGGGGCTCTTGCCGGCGCTCCTCGTGCTGTGGATCCGCCGCGCCGTGCCCGAGCCCGAGGAATGGCACGCCGCCAAGCAGCGGGCCGGGCACGTCGAGCCGAGACTCCGCGACCTCTTCCGCGGTCCGGTGCGGCAGACCACCGTCTTGACCGTCGGCGTCTGTGCGTTGTCGCTGTCGGCCCACTGGGCATTCATGTTCTGGTACCTCCAGCACTTGAACAACCTGCTCAAAGACGCCGCGTGGTTGCCGGTCGACGTCACCCGCTTCAAGGCCGTGGCCATGGTCGTCTTGATGCTCAGCTCGGTCGCCGGCAATTTCGTGGCCGCTGGCGTGGCGAAGGCGACGGGCTATCGCCGAGCGATCTCGCTGATGTGCATGGCCTACTTCGTCTCGATGTTCTACACCTACTACGTCCCTCGCGGGCACCAGGCGATCTTCTGGCTCTTGATTCCGGTGGGGGTTTGCCAGGGCTTGTTCGGGCTGTTCACGATGTACCTGCCGCCGTTGTTCCCTACCTTACTGCGGACTACGGGGGCGGGCTTCTGCTACAACATCGGCCGGATTGTGGCCGCCGGCGCGACGGTCTTCTTCGGCATCTTCTCGCACCTCGGCGACCACCGGCCGGCCCTGTTGTACTCGAGCTTTCTCTTCCTCCCGGCTGCCGCCGTCGCCATGAGGCTCTGGGAACCGCCCGACGAGGTCCGAGCGGTCTCGAAATCTTGATGACCCGACGATGCGCGGCAAACGGGCCGCGGTCTCCTTGCCGGCATCCGTTGGCGTGCGGCGCCGTCGGGGTTTGCAAACCTGCCGTGGCGTCGTAAGATAGGATAAGTCAACGCCTTTGCAGTTCCATGGATCCAGTCCAAGACAGACCGAGCGAACCGCTGGACCCAGACCTGACGGGCCGGCAACTGGGCGATTTCCGGCTGCTGCGGCGCTTGGGACAGGGGGCCATGGCCGAGGTGTATCTGGCCGAGCAGTGTTCCCTCAAGCGGCAGGTTGCGGTCAAGGTGCTCAAGGCGAGGCTGGCGGCCGACGTCACCTACGTGAAGCGATTCCAGCGCGAGGCCCAGGCCGCGGCCGCGCTGGTCCATGCGAACATCGTCCAGATCCACGAGGTGGGTCAGGTTGACGGCTTCTACTATATCGCCCAGGAATACGTGCAAGGCTTGAACCTGCGCCAGTGGATGGCGCGCCACGGGGCCCCGGACCTGCCCTTGGCCCTGCGGATCATGCGCCAGGTGGCCGCGGCCTTGGCGAAGGCGGCGGATGCCGGGATCGTCCACCGCGACATCAAGCCCGAAAACATCATGCTCACCCGGACTGGCGAGGTGAAAGTCGCCGACTTCGGCCTCGCCCGGATGCTCCGTACCGACCAGGGGACCGACTTGACCCAGGTCGGCGTGACCCTGGGCACCCCGCTGTACATGAGCCCGGAACAGGTCGAGGGTAAACCGCTGGATCCGCGCAGCGACATCTATTCGTTTGGAGTCACGTGTTACCAGATGCTCGCGGGAGGACCGCCCTTTTCCGGCGACACGGCCTTGAGTTTGGCGCTTCAGCACCTGAAGAAACCGCCCGAACCGCTGGAGAACCATCGGCCCGACCTTCCCGCCGCGCTGTGCCGCATCGTCCACAAGATGCTCGCCAAAGCGCCCGAGCACCGCTACCCGTCGCCCCAGGACCTGCTGCGCGACCTTCGCAAGCTCCAGCCGGCCGGATTGGAC
>DYLT01000108.1:4713-14935 GCA_020721945.1 Blastopirellula marina | reverse complement strand
TGGCGATCAGTTGCTTGTTGTGCTCGCTGTCCCAGGGCTCGTCGAGGCGGAACTGCTCGTAGAGCTTCTGTTGTTCGATGAACGGCAAGAGGACAACCCGCCAGCTCAGAAGCGGCTTGCCGTTCTTGTCGGAAATGGCCGCGGCGGGAAATCGGCGGTACGCGCCGTGGTAGTTGTACATCGCCAGGCCGATCTGCTTCAAATGGTTGATCGACTGGTTGCGCCGGGCCTCGGCCCGCAGCGGCTCGGCCGAGGCCTGCACCACGGCCAGCAGGTCCTTGAGGGCCTTGGTGTCGCGATCCAGCCGGAGCACGAGTTGATCGCCCTCGACCTTGGGAAGCACGAGGGCAGCGATCTGGTCGAACTTCGGCAGCAACTGGACGACCTCCTTTTGGTGGCCGACGAGCTTGACCCACGCGGCGAGCTTCGCGCGCAGCGCGTCGGCGGCCTGGGCGTCCTTCGACTGGATCACGAGGCGCAACGAAAGCTCCGGGGGCGGGTCGATGCCGACGGCCGCCCAAAGCAGCCCGCGGGTCAGGACGGTGCTCGGCCCGCCGCCGGCCGCCTTGGGGAACTCGGGCATCGTCTCTTCGATTACCCGGGCCGCGTAGGGGGGCGGAAGAAACAGCAACTCCGCCACGCGGTCGCCCGCCGCGGCGAACGCCTTGGCGATCTCGGGGCGCTGGACGGGCTTGAGCTGCTTGAGCCGCGTGGCCAAGTCGGGAGCACCGGCCGGACGCGCCCCGCTGGCGACGAGCAAGTCGCCCAGGCGCGCTTGCTCACCTCGCGGTCCAGGCAGGGGACTTCGGAGGGCCTCTGCCGGCGTCAAGTGCCCGCGCGGAACGACTTGCAAGGGTTCCGGCCCTGAGAAAAGGCCTCGCAAGATGCGCGAATCAGCCCCCGGCGCGATCGGCACAAGCACCAGAATCGACGGTTCTGGCGGCAAGCCGCCGCCCAAAGTCACGACCACGTACGCTTCGCGGCCGCCGGCCCCGCGGAACTTCTCGAGCCAGGAATCGATGCCCGCCTGGTTCTGCGCCAACTCGTCGGCCGCCTCGGGAAGGAACTGGCGCACCAGCGGGACCCAGGGCTCGATCTTCACCCGGGTCAAGTCGGCGCGGGCGACCACCACGGTCCGCTCCTCGACGAACGGGGCCACGATGCCCGCTCGGGCCGATGCGTCGGACTTTTCTTGGGCCATCGCCCGCCCATCGATCGCCAACCAGGCGACCGCCAACAGAACGACTACGTTTCGCGGATCCATCGTCCGTTTCCTTTGAGTTGATTGGGAGGTAATGCTTCGTGGAATGACCCTTCCGGGCCGTCCGCCCCAGGGTGGCCCGGAAAGGCCGTGCTCGGTCATGGCTTCACCAAGCGGATCTCATAACGGAGGCTGTACGACCAGGGCTCGTAGCCCGGAGGGCCGAGGACCTCCAAGACCGCCGTCTGGCCGCCGCCGTGGTAGACGAACGGCTCGCCGAGCATGGGGTTCTCGGGCACGGGCACCTCGGTGATGTCGGCCAGTTTCTCGGGCAGCCGGCCGTCGTGCGACGCCGCGTAAAGACGAAGGGCCTCGAGCACCTGGAGCACCGCGATCTCGCGCTCGCCCCGGGCCTCGGCAAGCTTCACACTGCCGATCGCCGGCAACAACAGCGAGGCCAAGGGAATCACCTCGCGCCGGCGCCCTTCTTCGCGGAGCTTTTTGTCGAACCGTTGGAGCCCCTCGCGGGCCTTGGGATACGGCACGAAGATCCACTTGGCCTGCTCGTCGCGAAGCTCCTCGTAGGTCTGGATCGTGTAGAGGAGGACCACCTGGGGGACGGGCATCGCCTCGACCTCTTCGGGCGAGCGGCCCCGCTCGATGAGTCCCCTCTTGGCCTGGGGGTAGCCGTTCAGCGCCAGGGCCGCGGCCGCCGCGGTCGACTGATCGGAGGGCGCGCCGTCGCCCCATTGGGTAACCGTGCGGAACAGATTCGCCAGCGTCCGGCGCCAGTATTCGGGCGAGCGGTCCTTGCGGTCGAGATCGCGGAGTTCCGGGTTCGAGAAGTACAGGACTTCCATCTCGGTCTCGACCCCGCGGCGGATGCTAATCAGCGGCCGGGGGAGCGACGAAAGCGCCCAGTAGAGGTTGGGCGCCCCCGGCTGCTGGATGAACTCCTCGACCCGCTTCGATGTGATGCTGGCAATCGCGATGCCCACCAGCCCGTTGATCAGCGTGGGCCCCTCGGCGACATGCCTTGCCAGCGAGTATGCGGTCTGGAAGGTTCGCACGGCGTCGTCGAAGCGTCCCTCGGCGACCTCGGCCCGGGCCTTGGCTGCCAAGAGCCTGCCGTACACGCGGGTCTGCTGGAGTTCGGGCAGACGGATGGAGACGAACGGCTCGTCGCGGATGGGTAGCTGCCAGTCGCAGTATTCGAAGCGGGCCGCGCGGTCCATGTCTTGGAAGATCACGCCCGCGCCCAGCGGGTTGGCCTCCTTGCGCAGCGCCTTTTCGCGGGGATCGCCCAGGGGCACGTCGAGCCACCGCTCGATCTTCTCCCCTTGTCCGTCCTTGGCGTGAAACTGCGTGAACAACTGCGTCTGCTCGGCCGGAATGCGGTTCCACAGCACCGCGGCGTTTCCGGGACGCCGCTCGCCCGGCGGCGGCAGCAAGCGGTACTTCAAGGCCGCGCGCGGCTCGGTTTGGGCATGTAGCACGATCTGGACGGTCTTCGGCCTTTGGGGATCTTCCTTGGAGGGCTCGCCGCTTTGGGCCCCCGCCACCGGACCCAAGACCAGCACCAGCGCCACGACCAGCCCCTGGGGTGCGTGAAACGCGCCACCGGTCCGGGCCAGCCCATCGGCTTGGTGCGTTGCACGCACCTTGGGGAGTCTCATGATTTCGCTCCTGGCAGCAACAGGTTGGGCAGGATTTTCCATCGGGCCGGCCACGTCGGACGACCGTCGAGCATCGCCTCACGGAGTTCGCGGTAGGACGATGGCGGTGCCGGGACTTCCCCGCGCGGCGCCGAAACCGAAACCTCGGGCACCCACGCATCGAGACCATGCTCGAGAATACGGGCCAACAGCAACGGGTAAGGGGCGGTCGGTCCGAGTGGCGCCCGCGGCGGTTCGGCGATGGCGCGGCTGGCCGTCGGCAAGGCGACTACGCTCACGGGGCGTGGATTCGTGGCGGGCCCAACCCGGTCGACCGGCCCGGCCGACACCGCGCCCTCGACCGCGCCCGGCGCGATGGGTCGCGCGGTCGGTCCGGCCATCGGGGTCGGCCAGCCCGCCAGAAGGGCCACGAACAGGGTGGCTGCCACGGCGGTCATGATCGAGAACGCCGCGGCCCAGGCCCTTGCCGCGCCGCGAGAAGGCCGCGCGGCAAGGGCCGCCGCCCAACCCGCCCGGTACATCAACCGGTCGCGGTCGAGCACGCCCCCTCGCGGGACGAGCGAAGCCAGCGCGGCCTCGATCGCCTTCAGTTCTTCGAGAGGTTCTTCTTGGGACATGACACACCAAGCCTTTCGCGTAGCGCGGCCAGGCCCTTCTGATACCAGCGATGGACGCTGCTGGTCGAAGAGCCGGTCAACCGCGCGATCTCTTCGAACGAGAGTTGGCCCCAAAGCCGAGCCACGATCGTCTCGCGCTGCTCGATGGGGAGGCGACGGAGGGCCAGGGTGGCCTCTCGGGCGTCGAGCCGGTCGGCTTCGGACACCTCGAACCAGGGTTCGCCCCGATGCGCCACCGCCGCCTCACGCCGCCCCCGTCGGCTCGCCGAGCGCGCGGCGCTGATCGCCCCGTTGCGCACCACCCGGTACAGCCACCCCGCTGGGCTGGCGGGAGCAGACCCCTGCTGGGCCAGTTGGACGAACGCCTGTTGCACGACGTCTTCGGGGCACTGGCACCACTGTCGGGCATAAAGCACTAGCGCAGCGCCATGCTGGTCCACGAGGCGCGCCAGGTCATCGGGTTCGAGGGGGTTCATCGAGGTCGTCTCGCCCCGGCTTCCAGAGATAAGACGCCACCGGGACGCGCACTTCCCATACGACCCCGACGCACTCGCGAAGGCCCGAACGGATCCCGACGTGCCCGCGTGCAGAGGCGCCCCTCGCTGGCGCTTCGGGTTGGTATGGGCGTCTAGACCTCGGGCTCGCGGATCACCGGTTCCATGACCTTGGTGTTCCGCTCGACGGCCAGCACGATGGTCCGCTGCTCGACCCCGTCGCCGCTGTTGGCGACCACAGGCACCACTTGGCGGCGATCGGGCAGGCTAAACCGCATCGAGAAGGTCCCGTCCGACGCCAAACGGACAGGCTCACCTTTGAGCGTGACATGGGCATCGGGTTCGGTGACGCCATAGACGATCAATTCGGCATCGACCTCGAAGTTGAACTCGCGCCGTTTGCCTTCGCCGCAGCCGGCGCCTCCTCGGCCGAATCGCGTCACCACGGGAGAACCCATCGGCCGTCGCAGCCGGTGTTCGAAAAGGTCTTTCAGGTCGGAATGGTCCCCGTCTTCGGCGTAACCTCCGCTGACTGTGTAGATGCGGTGGTAGTCGTCGGCAGGTTCGGACCAATTCCCATCAAACGACCTGAGGGCCCCAACCTGAGGGGTTGTTACCACGTTGCTGCGCGCCAACGAGAGAAACCGGCCCTCCAGCGCCAGATAGCCGATTTCCAACTGGAAGCTCTTGGGCGGGTCGTCCACATCGACATACCAGTTATTGACGCCCCCGTGGATCTCGATATCGCGGGACACTTTGCGCACACTGCTGGTGGTGCCGTCGCGAGTGACTTCCATCACGCGAAGCACGGGTTTGGCCCCATGCCACTGCGGTCCCAAAGCAGCCCGGGCTCGCTCGATGCTCTGCCGAGTCAGTTCCCAATAAGCATGCAGCCAATAAGGATCGCGGACCGCGACGATCAAACGATCTTCCAACACCGACCCGCCGTGATTGGGGGTGCGATACGCCAAATCCTTGCTTTGCGCAAGTTTCGCCTTGATCTGATTGAGACGACGTTCGGTCTTTGCGGACTTCGGCTTGGACGGGGCCGACCGATCTCCGTTACTGTGGCCCTGACCGTTGCGCGGGGGATCGGCTTCCAACGATTTGCCGTTCTTGCGGGCTAGGACGGAATCGTGGGAGCCATTCGAACCGTTTCGTCTGGCAGACTCGGCCTTGGAGAAGCGGATCAGCGCCTGGACCAACTCATCCTTCCGCATGGAATGCCAGCCGGCGATCCCTTTCCGCTTTGCCAATTGCGCCAAGTCTTTGGCAGTGCGTGACTTGAGCTGTGCTGCGGTCATCACGGGACTCACCTCCACAGGGCCGAAACTGCTCGGTAAGGCGGGGTATCGGCAGCAGGTTGGTCACTCTTGGCGTGGTCGTCCGTGACCCATTGGGGTGCCCCTCTTATCCGGTGGTTCCTCGGCGACATACCCGATACGGAAGCTTCGTGACCACCGCAGGCGGGTCGGGCAGCCGCAATACGACGATTATAATCAGCGTATCGCCCGAACGCAATCATCCGACGGAAGAACCGTCTCGGTCGGACTTCCTGAGGGAATACTCTATTGCTTTTGTAACAAATGGGTTATGTCGAACAACGAAACTGTCGGCATGAATATTTCCTGCCGCGAGTAGTTCAAACAAGTGGGTATCGCCTCACTAGAAAAGACCCCTGGCGAGACCGCCGTCGGCGCGGCATATTCTCCCTGACCGATTCGCTGGGCCTCGTCGGCAATCTCCACCGATTTCAGACCATCCGGCCCGGGTAGCTAACCTGCAACTGGCGGTTGTTGTGCCAACTCCTCCCGAAATCCGCTCCCCGCTTTCCGTCGCGATGGGTTGGGCGACCCAAATCACGACGATTGCGATGGAGATGGTGGTTCCGGCGATCCTGGGTTGGTGGCTCGATCAGAAGTTGGGGACCCGACCGGCATTGGTCACTGCGGGCGGGGCGATCGGTCTGTTGTCGGGGTTGATCCACCTCTTGCGGGTTGCCAAGTCGGCAGGTAACCGCCACGATCGCCGGGCCCACAATGGTCATCAAGACCGCGAATCGTGAGGTAGACTTTGGCGCTGCACCTCGAGAGACTCCGAGACGCCAGCCTGTGGATCCGGATTGCGGTGCTGTCGGCCGTAACGGCCGGCGTGCTGGCAGCCAGCATCCTGGCGGCCTGGGCGGTCTCCGGGGTTCCCGGTGTGGTGGCGGCCACGTCGGCCGCGTTAGCTTGTTGGCTCGGGGCGTGCGCGGCGTTGGTCGCGGGTGAGCGCTTCCGGGCCCCCAGGATGGCGATCATGGGTTTCTTCGCCGGAATGGTTTTTCGTATCGGAGCACCGCTTGGCCTGGTGCTTTATGCCCGGCTGAGTGGAGGGGCCCTGTTGGACTTTGGTTTGCTGTACTATCTTTTGGTGTTTTACGCGGTCACGTTGGCCGTGGAGATTGCGGTGTCGTTGCCCAAGGGCTCGGCGTCCGACTTGCTCGGCAGGAAACCATGATCGACGTTGCGAAGGCCGGCGAACATGTCGCCGATGCCACCTACTTCGAGATTCCGAAGGTCCTCTGGCAATACCTGCCGGGTTGGATGCACGGGGAGCATCCGCACCCGGGAGCGATTCCCCTGCCGAAGTTCACGTTCGACCTGTTTGGCCGCACCCTGGAGTTCCAGGTGACCAAGTTCATGGTGCTGGAGCTGATCGTCGCGTTGGCCATGATCGCGATCTTTGTGCCCTTGGCGGCACGGCTTCGCACGGGCCAACCCGCCCGGGGACGGCTCGCCAACCTCTTCGAGATGGTGCTGGTGTTCATCCGCGATGAGATGGCCAAGCCCGCCATCGGCCACGGGGCCGAGCGTTATCTACCCTACCTTTGGACGGTCTTCTTCTTCATTTTGTTCTGCAACCTGATCGGGTTGGTGCCGTGGGCGGGGTCTCCCACGGGATCGCTGTCGGTCACGGCCGTGTTGGCATCGATGACGCTCGCCACGGTGTTGGGCTCGGGCATCACGAAGTTCGGGGCGCTTCGGTTCTGGAAAACGTTGGTGCCTCACATGGAGCTGCCGCTGGTCTTGGCCGTGTTCCTCAAGCCGATGATCCTCGTGTTGGAGTTGGTCGGGCTGGCCATCCGGCACACGGTGCTTGCCATTCGTTTGTTGGCGAACATGTTTGCCGGGCATTTGGTCCTGGCGGTGATTTTGCTGTTCATTGCCGCGACGGCCCACTCGGCGCTGTGGTACGGCGTGATGCCGGCCAGCGTCCTGGGGGCCGTGGCGCTGAACCTGCTGGAACTGCTCGTGGCGTTCCTTCAGGCGTACATTTTCACGTTTCTATCGGCCCTGTTCATCGGCATGGTGGTTCACCCGCATTAGGCTCGGGGACGCCGGCCGGACTTACGACGTTCGACGAAGGAGAGGGTTTCCGTGAACAAGTCGATGCGAATCGCCCTGTTGGTTCTCGCGCTGCTTTCGATCGCCGCTCCGGCGTTGGCCGCCGACGCGGCGCAGACCGCCCCGGCGGCTGGCAAGGGCGTGACTTTCTTGACGGGCACGGCGTTCGGGGCGGGCCTGATCATCCTCGGCGCCGGCTATGGGATCAGCAAGATCGGCTCCGCGGCCGTCGAAAGCATGGCCCGGCAGCCCGAAGTCGCCAGCAACATCAACACCGCGATGATCATCGCGGCGGCGCTAATCGAGGGAGCGACGTTCTTCGGGCTGATCGTTTGCATGACGGCCGGCTCCTGACGGCCTTCGGGAAGGTACACGGACCATGGCAAGTCGATTGATCGCGGGCCTGGCGCTTGGCGTGGCGCTTTGGGCCGGGGCGCCGGCCACGGCCGCGGAGGGCGGTCCGACGGCGCACGCGGGCCCACCGGCCCTCCGCGCGGAGGAACCCCAGTCCACTACGCCGGGTGGCCAGGCCACGGCGCATGGGGCCGAGGCCGGGCACGGCGCGTCGCCAGGTGGCTTGAACCCCTTGGACTTCAAGGCCGACCTGGCGATCTACACGGCCGTCGTATTTCTGGTCCTTCTCGGGGTCCTGTGGAAGCTCGCCTGGGGACCGATCGTGCGGGGGCTGGACCAGCGCGAGCGGCGGATCCACGACGAGATCGCGTCGGCGGAGAAGGCCAATACCGAGGCCCGCGAACTCCTGGCCCAATACCAGGCGCGCCTTGCCGCGGCCGAGGGCGAGGTCCGCGCGATCGTCGAGCGGGGTCGCCGCGACGCCGAACAGCTCGGCCGCGAGATGCTCGACAAGGCCCGCGCCGAAACCGAGGCCGAGAAACAGCGCGCCCTGCGCGAAATCGACGTGGCGACCGCCGGCGCGCTGAAGGACCTGGCCGAGCGGAGCGCCACGCTGGCGGTCGAGCTGGCGGGCAAGATCCTCCAGTCCCGGCTTGATCCGTCGGCCCATGCCGAGTTGATCCGGCGGGCGGTGGATCGGTTCCCCACCAACGGCGGCCGTCGAACCTAGGAGCGACGCAGGTCATGCCCGACGATCTTCCCCAGGTTGGCGGCCCTGCCGGCGGCGCCGTCTCGCCCGAAACCGACGTGGTGCGCGAGGCCTTCACGGAGGTCGGCGCCGAGCGCATCGCCGCGGTCTACGCCGAAGCGCTGCTCGATGCGGCTGACGGTGCGGGTCGCACCGCGGAAGTCCTCGACGAGTTCGACTCCCTGCTGGCCGACGTGCTCGATCGGTTCCCGCGGTTCGAGACGGTGTTGGCGTCGGCCTTGGTCTCCCACGAAGAGAAGGCGGGCCTGCTCGACCGGACGCTCGGCGCGCAAGCGTCGCCTCTGTTCTTGAACTTCCTCAAGGTGGTGTCGCGCCACGGGCGGCTCGATCTGGTGCGCCCCATCCACCGCGCCGCGCGCGAGCTGCACGAGCGCCGCCAAGGCCGGGTTCGCGTCGTCGTGTCGACCGCCGCGCCGATCGAAGACGATTTGGCCACCCGGATCGCCGAGCGGATCCGACCCTGGCTCGAGGGCGAGCCGGTGGTCGAGCGGGTGGTGGATCCTTCGCTGGTGGGCGGGCTCGTGGTCCGCGTGGCCGACACGGTCTACGACGCCTCGGTCGCTACCCAATTGAAGAACCTGCGGCAGCAGATGATTGACAGGAGCGCCCATGAGATTCAAAGCCGACGAGATCGCTTCCGTTATTCGGAGTGAGATCGAGCAATACGAGTCGCGGATCGATGTCCGCGAGGTCGGCCGCGTGCTGGAGGTCGGCGACGGCATCGCCCGCATCTACGGACTTTCCGGCGTCATGGCCGGCGAGATGGTCGAGTTCTCCAACGGCGTGTACGGCCTGGCCCTGAACCTGGAAGAGACCTCGGTCGGGGTGATCATCCTCGGCGATTACTTGAAGATCGAGGAGGGCGACGAGGTTCGCAGCACGGGCCGGCTGTTGAGCGTGCCGGTGGGCGAGGCGGTGCTGGGGCGGGTGATCGACCCGCTGGGGCAACCGTTGGACGGGCGCGGCCCCATCGTCACCACCGAGCGCCGACCCGTCGAATCGACCGCGCCCGGCATCGCCCAACGCCAGCCGGTCAAGGAACCGCTTCAGACCGGCATCAAGGCCATCGACGCCATGACGCCCATCGGGCGCGGCCAGCGCGAGCTGATCATCGGCGACCGAAAGACCGGCAAGACCTCGATCTGCATCGACACGATCATCAACCAGAAGGGCACCGGGGTCAAGTGCTTCTACGTGGCGATCGGCCAGAAGGAATCGAACATCGCGGGCCTGATCGACGTGCTCCGCCGCCACGGGGCCATGGATTACACGACGATCATCGTGGCCGGCGCCAGCGATCCGGCGCCCCTCCAGTACATCGCCCCCTACGCCGGCTGCGCCATGGCCGAGTACTTCATGTACCGGGGCGGGCACACGCTGTGCGTCTACGACGATCTCTCGAAGCAGGCCCAGGCGTACCGCCAGCTCTCGCTGTTGCTCCGAAGACCGCCGGGGCGCGAGGCGTATCCGGGCGATATCTTCTACGCCCACAGCCGCCTCCTCGAGCGATCGGCCAAGCTGAGCGACGAACTGGGCGGCGGCTCGCTGACCGCGCTGCCGATCGTCGAGACCCTCGAGGGCGAGGTCTCGGCCTACATCCCCACGAACGTGATTTCGATTACCGACGGACAGATCTATCTTCAGCCCGATCTGTTTTTTGCCGGGCAGCGGCCCGCGATGAACGTGGGCATCTCGGTGTCGCGCGTCGGCGGGGCGGCGCAGATT
>DYLT01000108.1:0-4698 GCA_020721945.1 Blastopirellula marina | reverse complement strand
CCCGCCATGAAGCGCCGCGAGGTGGCCGGCGGGTTGCGCCTGGCCCTGGCGGCGTTCCGCGAGTTGGAGGCGTTCGCCCAGTTGGGCACCGACCTCGACCCGGCCACCCAGGCCCGGCTTGACCGCGGCTATCGCATGACCGAACTCTTGAAGCAGGGGCTCTACCAGCCGATGCCCGTGACGGACCAGGTCGTGAGCATTTTCGCGGGCAACCAGGGGTTCCTCGACGCGGTGCCGATCGCCGAGGTTCGCCCCTGGCTCGATGGCATGATCGCCTTCGTCCGCGAGAAGAAGCGCGAGATCTGGCAGAAGATCACCGAGACGAAGAACCTCGACGACGAGACGGCGTCGAGCCTGCGCGACGCCCTTGGCGAGTACCAGAGGGAATACCACCAGAAGAAACGCCCTGCCACGGTTCTGGCCTGATCGGCCGGACGGGCGGCGAAACAACCCGGACCGTCGGCGTGGATGGCGGTCCTTTGCTCGAGCCTTCAACCTGAATCCTAGACCCCATGGCCAAAGCCCGCGCCCTCGACAAACGCCGCCGAGCGATCCGCAACATCCGCAAGATTACGCGGACCATGGAGTTGATTTCCACGGCGCGCTTCCGCCGCGCGATGGACCGGGCCACGGCCGCCGCGGCGTACACGCGTCGGATCACGGCGTTGGTGTCGCACCTGGCGCGCAGCGGCTTGGCGGTCTCCCACCCGCTCCTGGAGCCCAGGCCCCGGCCGCTGAAGGCGATCCTGTTGACGCTGACGGCCAACCGCGGTTTTTGCGGGGGGTACAACGCGGCGGTGATGCGCCTGGCCGCTCCCCGCTGGAAGGCGCTCCAGAACGAGGTTCCCGAGGCCCGCCTCGAGGTGTCGGGCAAGCGCGGCATCGCGGCGTTCCGGTTCCGCGGCGTGCAGGCCGACGCGACGTATCTCCATTTCGAGCACAACCCGATCTTCGGCGAGGTCGAGATCCTCGCCGACCGGTACCTCGAGGCGTTCGAGACCCACCAGCTCGACCAGCTCGAGGTGGTGTACACGAAGTTCGAGAGCCTCAGCCGGCAGTACGCGGTCGTCGAGACGCTTTTGCCGTTGGCCGGGATCGAGGGGGCGGAGGAGGAAGCCGAAGAGGCCGAGGGCACGCCCTACGAGTTCCTCCCTTCGGCCCGAAGCATCCTCGACGAGGTCGTGCCGACGAGTTTCAAAATGCGCCTGTTCAAGTGCTTCCTCGACGCGGCGGTCAGCGAGCAAATCGCCCGCATGGTGGCCATGAAAGCCGCCACAGAGAACGCCGATACCATGATCTCGACCTTGACGATGACCTACAACCGTGCCCGGCAGACGCAGATCACCTCGGAACTGCTCGAGGTGATCAGCGGTGCCAATGCCCTGATGGACGAGGGATGATGGATGGTGAATGAAGG
Organism: Blastopirellula marina; assembly: GCA_020721945.1. Taxonomy (GTDB): domain Bacteria; phylum Planctomycetota; class Planctomycetia; order Pirellulales; family Thermoguttaceae; genus JANLFZ01. Next base: position 3,281 of record DYLT01000108.1, on the reverse strand, counting down.
ATGAGACCTTGGCCTGCTTCCGGGCCTTGTGACACGCGACCACGGACCACGGACCCACGATATTCCCATGGCGACTTCTGCGACCTTTGAAACCCAGTCCCGCCCCAACGGCAAGACCCTCGGCCGCGTGAGCCAGGTGATCGGCTCGACGTTCGACGCGGAGTTCCCCGAGACCGCGCTTCCGGCGATCTACAACGCCGTGAAGGTGGCCGGGGTCCACAAGGACATCGAAGTGAATGTCACCGGCGAGGTGCAGCAGCACCTCGGCGGGGGCCGCGTGCGATGCGTGGCCTTGGGCAGCACCGACGGCATGGTCCGCGGCATGGAGTGCGTCGACACGGGCGGGCCGGTGACCGTGCCCGTCGGCAAGGCGACCCTCGGCCGCGTGTTCAACCTGTTGGGCGAGCCGATCGACTTCCGCGGCCCGGTCGAGGCCGCCGAGCGCTGGCCCATCCACCGCGACGCGCCCGAGGTGACCGAGCTGTCGACGAAGACCGAGATCTTCGAGACGGGCATCAAGGTGATCGACCTGTTGACGCCGTTCGTGCGGGGCGGCAAGGCGGGCCTGTTCGGGGGGGCCGGGCTGGGCAAGACCGTGATTCTCACCGAGCTGATCGCGCGGATCGCCTCCAGCCACGGCGGCTACTCGGTGTTCGCCGGCGTCGGGGAACGCACCCGCGAGGGAAACGACCTGTGGCTCGAAATGCAGAAGGCCCAGATCGGCCAGACCGGGCGGAGCGTCCTCGAGCAGACCTGCATGGTCTTCGGCCAGATGAACGAACCGCCGGGCGCCCGGTTGCGCGTGGCCCTGTCGGCCCTGACCATGGCCGAGTACTTCCGCGACACCACCGGCGCCGACGTGCTGCTGTTCATCGACAACATCTTCCGGTTCTCCCAGGCGGGCAGCGAGGTCTCGGCGCTGTTGGGCCGCATGCCCTCGGCCGTGGGCTACCAGCCGACGCTGGCCACGGAAATGGGCGCGCTTCAGGAGCGGATCGCCTCGACCTCGAAGGGGGCCATTACCTCGGTGCAGGCGGTGTACGTGCCGGCCGACGATCCGACCGACCCCGCTCCCGCCACCGCGTTCGGCCAGCTCGATGCGTTCCTCTACCTCGAGCGCTCGATCAGCGAGAAGGGCATCTACCCGGCGGTCGATCCGCTGGCCTCGTCCAGCCGGGTCCTCGACCCGCAGTACGTGGGCGAGCGGCACTATGCCATCGCCCGCCGCGTCCAGCGGACCCTCCAGCGGTACCGCGAGCTGCAAGACATCATCGCCATTCTCGGCGTCGACGAGCTGAGCGAGGAAGACAAACTGGTCGTCCATCGCGCGCGGCGCATGGAGCGGTTCTTGTCGCAGCCGTTCTTGGTGGCCGAGGTATTTACGGGCAAGCCGGGCGAGATCACCCCGCTGGCCGACACGATCCGCAGTTTCGAAGAAATCGCCGACGGCAAGTGGGACCACTTGCCCGAACAGGCCTTCATGTACGTCGGCCCCATCGAGCAAGCCGCCGAGCAGGCCGAGCGGATGAAATGACGAGCGATGAACGATGCGGGATGCAAGGAGATCCACGCCCGAAGGAGACCGTCTCCTTCATCCGTATTCCCAATTCCCCGATCCCTAATCCCTAATCCCGAATTCCCGCCATGTCCGAGCTTCGCTGCATCGTCGTCACGCCCGAACGGACCGCCCGCGACGAGCCCGCCGCGTTCGTGGCCCTTCCCCTGTTCGACGGCGAGATCGGGATCGCGCCGGGCCGGATTCCGCTGATCGGCCGGCTGGGCTTTGGCGAGCTGCGCATCACCGGCCAGGATGGGCGCGTGGAGCGATACTACGTCGAGGGTGGCTTCGTCGAGGTCATGGGGAACATGGTGTCGGTGTTGACGGGCCGGGCGGTGCCGGCCGAGGAACTCGACGAGGCGGTCTCGAAGGAGCTTCTCGACGCGGCCCGGGAGCGCGTGGCGCACTCGCCCGAGGCCATGGCCGTGCGCGAACGTGCGGTCATCCAGGCCCGCGCTCAGCTCCGTGTCGCCCGCCGCGCCCGCATCGGCAGCGCGCGGTAACGCTTGCCTGCCCACGGCGACGGCCGGTAGACCCCCTACCCGTACGCCTCGAACCACTCGTACAGGCGCTGTTCGGCCTCCGGGGGCAGACTGTGGCCTTTCTTGTGGTTGAACAACCCCACCCGCGCCGGAGTGCCGAACAACCGGTACACCGGAAGCACCGCGCCGACAAACGGCCAGCTCTTTTCGCCGTCGGCCGAATCGCCGCCGAGCAGCAAGAAGGCCCTCGGCGCCACCAGCGCCATCAGTACGTGGTGTTCCCGGGTGAACTCGGGCTTGGTGATCGCCTCGCCGAGATACCACGGGTCGTTCCAGTTCGAGAATCGGGTACCCACGCCCCCTTCGCTGCTGACCGACACGCGGATCCGTTCGTCGAAGGCGGCCAGATAGAGGACCTCCTTGGCGCCGAGCGAATGCCCGACCGCCCCCAACCGCCCGGGATCCACGTCGGGTAGCCTGGCCAGGATGTCGACCGCGGTGATCGCGTCGAAGAGCATCTTGGCCATGCCGGTCGCGTTGGGATGCCGGGCACGGAACCGCGGCAGTTCGGAGCGGATGTCGAGGTTCCGATTATCGCGCCACAGGAAGTTGCGGGGGCAGAAGGCGACCCAGCCGCGCCGGGCGAGGTTCAACCCGATCGCCATGTTCGCGCGCCCCTCGACCCCCGCCGGCTCGCGGATCGAGGCGGTGACGGTCGGATGGAACACCACGGCGCCAGGCCGCCGCGCGCCCGCGCCCGCGGGACGCAACAGGTACGCCTCGGTCGGCACGCCCGGCTCGGCCTCGTAGCGCACGAGCTGGCGCGATACTCCCTCGGGCCGGTCTTCTTCAAGGACCTCGAGAACCGGCGGCCCCTCGCGTTCGATCCGCAGCGGCTTGAGAAAGTCCAGCCATGCCTGCCGGAGCGTCGGTCGCTTCCTGAGCCAACCGGCCAGATCGGCGATCGGGCGATCCTGCGCATCGACCAACAGCGGGGCCAAGCGCGGGGCGTCGGCCGGCAGGTTCTCGGGAAGCCGCTGGACCTCGTCAAGCCACGGCACTTCCTTCGGGCCAAGGGCCTCGCCCGCCGCCAACAAGCCAGGGGCGGCCAACGTTCCCAACGACGCCATCACGAGTTGCCGGCGAGACAGTCGCGGCGCGGTCACGGCACGTCCTCCACGGGCTGGGTTCAAGGCGACGGCGCCATTTCTACGCGGAGCGACGGAGCCGCCGGCGATGAA
>DYLT01000493.1 GCA_020721945.1 Blastopirellula marina | reverse complement strand
AGAAACCGGCTCGATACGCCCCCCATCAACCAGCCCGTCGCTTTCCCACGGGCAGCGGCCGGCCCGGATGTCGGCTTCGAGCTGCTGGAAGAACCGCCGCTCCCAAAGGGGCACCATCACCACGTCCTGGGCCTTGTAGCGCTGGATGACGATGGGCTCGCCCGTGCGGGCCACCTGCTGGTAGGCCCACCCCAGGCAGTCCCGCAAGTGCGTGATGCGTAGGACCTGCTCGTCGGGCATGGCAGTGCAGACATGTACAAGAAAGAAATTGTGCTTACGTTCGGCCCCGTTCCCGCGGCCATCTTCAGGGGGGATGCGCCAGGAAGTACCTTGCGACTTCTTTCACCCCCGTGTAGACGACACGTCACTTTTTGCTGTCGCCTACGACGCCTACACGTTCGAATTGTCGCCTACGTGCGCCATCTGTCGCCTACTGCATTACCCTGAATGTCGTCTATGTCTATTACTCTCTCTTTCTGTCGCCTACACGGCAGCGGCTGGCCATGCCCACCTGACACGTCGCCCGTGTAGGCGACAGTTTCCCTCGTAGGCGTCGTAGACGACAATTCAGAATGACGTGTCGCCTACGGTGCTGTCGCCTACGTGGGGCAGTTCCCACGTCCAGCGCCCGTGGAAACCTTCCCGTTTCCGCACACCCCCCAAGAGCTTGAACGCCCGCTGGAGCGTCCGCTCGTTGAACCCGAATTGGACACCACGCTCAATCACATCGTTTGCCGGAACAGGCCCGCCGGCCAATTGCTCCCGCAACCACGCGATGGCTTCCCGGCGTTCCGCCCCGCGGCCAGGCTCGTTGGCCGCCGCAAAGGCATCGTCGGCGTGCATCCGCATGCGTCAAGGGCCTTCTAGGGCCTCCTAGGGGCCAGGTCGGCCAGCTCCAGGCCGGCCACATACCCGCGCACCTGGGTCGGGTCGGCAGGCCGCTGGCAACGGGCGCAGGCCAAACCGGCGGCGTCGGCGCGTTCCAGCCACAGGCTCCTGCCGCATCGCTTGCATCGGCCATCAGGCTGGCACGTCGAGGGGCGTTCGGATCGGCGCCGGCCACGGATGGGGTCGGCTGGGCTGGGTCGTAGCATCGCCAATAAATCGGCCTTGTGGGCCCGCAGGCGCTCCACCAGGTCGGGGGTCAGCGCATCCCGTGGGCCTTCAAGCACCAGCGCGTCGCCGGCCCCCGGCTCCAGGCGAATCCCCCGGGCACGACAGACGGCCAACAGATCGGTCAACAACGGATTCGCAACAGTCATAGCACCACCCGCGTCGTGTCTCCCCCCTCAGGCGGCGGGGGTGCGGCAGTCGTCATGGCGAGTGTTTTTTGGCTGGGTGACACTGGCGACGGCGACACAACCTCATTATTCCTTGGGTTTATGGGGGTTCTGTCGCCAGTCGCCAGTGTCGCCAACCGAAAAACGCGCGCCGGCTGCCCCCCCGTTTTGCCGGGCGGCGCAGATACCCAGTAACCGAACCCGCGCTTAACCAAATCGGCCAAGGCCGCCTCCGCCGCGTCGCCGGCCCGGTACTGGCGGGGTCCGCGTTGCAGGTCACGGACAGTCGTTTCGCCCCCCCGCTGGCGAATCCACTCGACCAGGCGCCGCCGGTCGCGGTCCCCGTCGGTTTCGCCAAGGATGCGATACACTCGAACCACCTCGCCCTTGAACCACTCAGCCAGGGTCACGCCGGCACGCATAGATTGCTCATCAACCACCTGGGGATCGGCCGTCGGGTCGCCCCCGGCCCACCGGGTCAGGTGCACGACCAGCGCCAGCCGGGCCGCCGCCTCTTCCAGTTTGGCGAATGCTGCTGCCAAGTCACCTTCCAGGTCTCGTTGCGCAACGGCGTGCCGGTTGTAGAAGGCGGTCCAAACCCGCTTGGCCCCCGTGCTCAGTTCCAGGGGGATTGGGGCCGGAATGCCATCATCATCAACGGCGGGCTCCAGCCCCAGAAGCCCATCAATGACCAGGCCAAAGCCCTCGATCACGGCGGGGTCCACTTCGGCCGCAGTCCACTTCTTCGTGATTCGCGGGGGCATCGCCAACAATAGACGGGCGAGCAAGCCGTTCTCTTTATGCGTCGTACCGATTGCACGGGCCAGCACACGAGGTTGAATGGTTCCGCACACCGAAACAACAGCCCTAGCCCATGTTCAGTCTCGCGCTCCGTAAGTCCTTGCGGCACAAGGAGCGGATTATTG
>DYLT01000107.1 GCA_020721945.1 Blastopirellula marina | reverse complement strand
ACGTTCGGGTCTGTGGGAGCCCCGGGCGGGCAACCGCCCGGGGCCACCCGGTCCGAATTATCCGAATTATCATTTAACGTGCAACGAATTGAACCAACGGCGGTGGCGCGATCCCAGGTGCCAATATACCGCCTTGGGGTACCTTGTCAACCAGGCGGTCATCGCGACCCAATCGGTGCGCTCTGGCACTGCGTCAGGGCCGATCCGCGGCATTTGCCACCAGGTTCGCCCGCACCGGGTGAAGCTTCGCGTACCGCACCGCCGCGAGCGACGAGGATTCGTCGATGGACACACGACGCGAACCGCCCCTGCCACAGGAATGGGAAAGGAACGCCCGTTGAGCGCGACGACTACGGCTATGACTGCATCGTACCCAGGGTGCCAAGATCGACGCGTGTGCCCGAACACGCGGAGCGGCGCATCGCCTCCATAAGGCGCTGGACGCGGATGCCCTGCTCGAGGCCAGGTTCGGCCTTGCGCCCGGCGGCGATGGATTCGAGAAACGCGGCCAGGCAAGCGACGTGGCCGCGGATCCAGCCGATGGTGGCCTTGGGGCTGGGGAAGGCGGCGGCGGGGGCCGGATAGCGCTGGCCGCAGGCGATGCGGGTCCAGCCGCGCAGGCCGCCCTGGGGCCGGTCGGGGGCGGTGGCGTCGTGGAAGTCGAGATGGTGGGGGTCGGTGAGGTGGAAGCGGATTGCACCATCCGAGCCGTGGATCTCCAGGCGAAGCTCGTCCTCCGTGCCCGAGGCGATCTTCGTCGCCTCGATCGTCCCCAACGCACCAGACCGCACGCGCGCCAGGGCCATCACGCAGTCTTCCGTATCGACGCGCTGTCGGCGCCCCGGGTCGCTGGCCGAAGGTCGCTCGGGCCAGGCGATGTGCGTGGCGGCCATGACCGAGTCGATCGGGCCGATAAGCCAGTCGACCAGATCGAGCACGTGGGAGGCCAGGTCGGCGATCACGCCGCCACCGGCCGCGGCCGACAGTTTCCACTTCAGCGGCGCCCGCGGGTCGGCGCTGCCGCCGTGCAGGTACGCCGCGCGAAACGAGAGCACCTTGCCCAGGCGTCCCTCGTCGATCAGTTGCTTGGCCCGCATCGTCGCCGGGAAAAAGCGGTTCTGGAAGGTCATCTGGGCGATGCCGCCGTAGTGGGCCAGGGCGGCGGCCACCTCCTCGGCCTCGTCGAGCGTGGCCACCAGCGGCTTGTCGCAGTAGATGTGCTTGCCGTGCCGCATGGCCGAAAGCAGCGCATCCTTGTGCACGTGGTTGGGCGTGCACACGTGGACGATGTCGATCTCGGGGTTCTCGGTCACGGCGCGAGGGTCGGTGCCGGCCTCGACCCCCATCATGCGGCGGGCCTTCGCGGCGGTCTCGGGACGGCTGGTCACCACGTGCGTCACCCGGGCATCGAGCGGCACGGGGTCGTAGTAGAACGGCAAGGTCGCGTACCCGAACGCATGGACCTTGCCGATGAATCCGAATCCCAGGATGCCGACGCGGTAGGTTCTCACGCAAACGACTCCTACTTCTGGGGCGTCTTCGGCGGCCGGTCGTTGGCCAGCATGGTTCCCAGCGCGTCGAGCAGCTCCGCGACGGCCGCCTCGCGCTGGGGGTCTTTGGCGTCGGGCCGCGAGCAGCGGATCTTCACGAAATGGTCCCGGTGGACCGTCAGGTACAGGTCCGAGGCGAGCTTCTCGTCCCCGCGCGCGATGCGGAAGTGGGCGTGGTGCGCACGGGCCCCGTCGGGCGAGCGGCCAAGTCGCGCCTCCCCCTGGCTCAGCTCCTCGACCGACTGGTAGAGGCCCTGGCGCTTGGCCGCGTGCACGTCGCCCTTGGCCCGCTCGAATTGATCTCGCACCACGGCGGCGCCGAGGTCGTCGGGAATCGAGCGAAGCCCGGCGTGGTAGACGTACACATCGACCCGGATGTTCAGCGGCGAACCATATCGGACCGCGTACCCCAGGGCCTTGCGATCGAAGAGATGGGGCGGGTCTTGGCGGCTCCACCCGCGGACGTTGGGCCAGGCCAAGCGTGGCCCGAAGGCGGCGGCCGGTTCGGCTTGAGCCGGCGGAGAACCGCCCGGCAAGGCCGGACGGGGTTTGACCGCCGCGGCGCCCAAGACCCCGATCCCGAGGCCGCCTGCCCACGCGGCCACGAGACCGACCACGGCCATGCCCATCCTAGCGCGCGTTCGCATCCGCATCGCGACTGCCTGGGGGAGCCCACTTCCCGAGGGCCGGCCTTGCGAACCGGCCGTTTCCACGTGTCGATGGCACCATAGCGACGCGGCGTTCGGGGGTCAAGGGCGAGGGTGCCGACGTTGACATCGGGCCTGGAGGGATTTACAATAATGAGTTTCTCCGGCGCGGAAGTCCTTGCGCTGTCGAGAGTTTCAAATGGTCTGCCCTCCGGTCCCGGGAGCCGAGCGTTGCAAGAAGCGATTGAGAAGGCCGACGTTCTGATCGAAGCCCTGCGCTGGATTCGCGAGTTCCGCGGCAAGATTACGGTCATCAAGCTTGGCGGGAGCGTGATGGAGGACCAGCGGGCGCTGGCCCACTTGCTGGTGGATGTGGTGTTCATGGAGAGCGTGGGGATGCGTCCCGTGCTGATCCATGGGGGCGGGGCGGCCATCAGCCGGGCCATGGCCGAGGCCGGCCTCGCGCCCCGGTTTGTCCAGGGGCGGCGCTATACCGACGACGCCACGCTGGCCATTGTCGAGCGGGTGTTGGCGTACGAGACCAACGAGGCCCTAGCCCGGCAGATCGACGAGATCGGCGGCCAGGCCCGGCCGTTGAACTTCCGCACCCAGAACCTGCTGTACGGCCGGCGGTTGCGTCTGAACGGGCAGGACGGCCACCCCGTCGACCTGGGGCACGTGGGCGAGATCACCCGAGTCGATTGCGACCGGATCCGCTCGTTGTGCGACCAAGGGATCGTGCCGGTCATCCCCTCGATGTGCCTCGATGAAGAGCGAGGCGGCAAGCTCAACGTCAACGCCGATACGGTCGCCACGGCCGTGGCGCGGGGCCTCCAGGCCGAAAAGCTCGTCTTTCTCAGCGATGTCAACGGGGTGCGCCGCGACAAGAATGACCCCGCGTCGCTGATCCACTCGCTGACCGCGCGCGAGGCCGAAGCCCTGATCGCCCGCGGCGCGATCGAGTCGGGCATGATCCCCAAGGTGCAGGCCTGTCTCGAAACGCTCGCGGCCGGGGTCCGCAAGATCCATATCATCGACGGCCGGCTACGCCACTCGTTGCTCTTGGAGGTGTACACCAGCAAGGGCGTGGGCACCGAAATCGTGAAGGAATAGGCCAACTCGCCAGGCAGGAGGAGTTTTCACCCGTGACTCGCCCCTTAAGCTCCCAGGACACGATCCAGCTTTTCCAGGACTACGTGATTCCCAACTACAACCGCTTTCCCGTGGCCCTGGTCCGCGGCGAGGACTCGTACGTCTGGGACAGCGAGGGAAATCGGTACCTGGATTTCTTTCCCGGCTGGGGGTGCGGGCTGTTGGGCCATTGTCCCGCGCCGGTCGTCGAGGCCGTGCGCCGGCAGCTTGGCGAGCTGATTCACGTGCCCAACACCTGGTACACCGAGGTCCAGGGGCAATGGGCCAAGGCGCTGAGCCAGCGGAGCTTCGGCGGCCAGGCGTTCTTCTGCAACTCGGGCACGGAGGCGAACGAGGCGGCGATCAAGCTCGTGCGGCTGCACGCGCAGCGCCCCCGGTACAAGATCATCACGTTCGAGGGCAGTTTCCACGGGCGCACGCTGGGCTCGCTGACCGCCACGGCCCAGCCGAAGTACCACGAGGGGCTCGGGCCGCTGATGGCGGGGTTCGTCTACGCCCCCTACGGGGACCTGGACGCGGTGGAGAAGCTCATCGACGCTGAAACCGCGGCGATCATGATCGAGCCCATTCAGGGAGAAGGGGGAGTGCGCCTTCCGCCTGCCGGCTTCCTCGCCGGCCTGCGCAACCTGGCCGACCAACACGGGCTCTTGTTGGTATTCGACGAGGTGCAGACCGGTTGCGGCCGGACCGGCCATTGGTTCGGATACCAGCTCTTCGACGTGACGCCCGACATCATGACCCTGGCCAAGGCGGTTTCCGGTTCGCTGGCCGGCGGGGCGATGCTGGCGAAGCGCGACCTCGCGGCAAGCCTGCGCCCCGGAATGCACGCCGCCACCTTCGGCGGCAATCCCGTGGCCGCGGCGGCCGGCCTGGCCGCCATCCGGATGATCGAAGAACAGAACCTGCTCCAGCGCGCGCGGCAACTGGGCGATCTCTTCCGGGAGCGCTTCGTCGCGCTCCAGCACGAATGCGAACTGGTGCGCGACGTGCGCGTGGCGGGTCTGATGATCGGCATCGAGCTGGCGATCGAGGGGGCCGCCACGGTCCGCGCCTGCATGGAACGCGGGCTGTTGGTCAACTGCACGCACGGAAACGTCATCCGCCTCTTGCCCGCCATGACGCTCGCCGACGACCAACTCCACCAGGGCTGCGATATCCTCGCCGAGGTCATCAAGAGCCAGGCGGTTTAGGCCGGACGCCATCCGCCAGCCGGGGACGGCGCTGGCTGGCCCGGCCGCTTGCGTGTTTTCTATTTTCCAACCTCCAACCCGCTCCCTTTTGCCATGCGACACCTCTTGGCCATGACCGACCTCAAGCCGGGGGAGATCGAGCGGATCTTCTCGATCACCGTGGACCTCAAGACGAAGTTCGAGCAGGGCGTGCGCGAGGCGCTCTTGCCGGGCCGGGTCATGGCCATGCTCTTCGAGAAGAAGTCGCTGCGGACGCGCGTCAGCTTCGAGGCGGCCATGGTCCACCTGGGTGGCAGCGCGATGTTCCTCGGCGCCGAGGCGGGGTTCGGCTCCCGCGAGTCGCTCGAGGACTTCGCCCGCGTGCTCAGCGAATACGTCGACGTCATTGTCGTCCGCGCCTACCGCCACGACACGGTCGTGAAGATGGCCAACGTCGCCTCGTGCTCCGTGATCAACGGCCTGACCGATTATGCCCATCCGTGCCAGGCCATGGCCGACCTGTTCACGCTGCGCGAATTGGTCGGCAGGCTCGAGGGACACACGCTGGCGTTTGTCGGCGACGGGAACAACGTGGCCCGAAGCCTGGCGGTCGGCTGCGGCAAGATGGGCATGAGGTTCGTGATGGCCACGCCCGAGGGCTACCGCTTCGACGGGAAGTTCCTCGCGCGCCTGGCGCGCGAGGTGCCGAAGCTCGAACTCGTCGTCACCGGCGATCCGGCCGAGGCGGTGCAAGGCGCGGTCGCCGTCTATACCGACGTGTGGACCAGCATGGGCCAGGAGGCCGAAAGCGAGCAGCGCCGCCGCGATTTCGCCGGCTACCAAGTGAACGCCGCCTTGATGGCCAAGGCGCCTCGAGGCGCATTCTTCATGCACTGTTTGCCGGCCCACCGCGGCGAAGAGGTCACCGACGAGGTGATCGACGGCCCGCAAAGCGTCGTCGTGCGCCAGGCCGCCAACCGGATGCACGTGCAAAAGGGCATCCTCGCCTGGCTGCTCGGGGCGCAGGCCTGAATGGACTTGCGGGATCCTAAAGCGCGGCCGTCTCGGCCGCATCGGTGCGGGCAAGATGCCCGCGCTCCGGCATTTCCCAGAATCGTGCAACACCATTTAGCGGCCGACGGACCGGACGACGATCCACGCAAGCCAGAGCGTTCCCAGGGCGCCGAGCACGGCCGCTAGCCCGAAGGCCCATTGGGCTTTTCCGGCCTCCATCAGGAACCCCACGTAGAGGCTCGACACCATGTCGCCCACGGCGTTGACGCACGCCAAGATGCCGAACCCCAGACTGCGCAAGTCGCGTGGCAGAACTCGGCCGCGGCGGCCTTCTCCAGGGTTTCCTCGGCGGCGATGTAGACGCCCGAAAGCGCGATGGCCACGACCAACCACGGCAACGACCCGCCGAGCAGTGCCAAGAGCACGTTCGTTCCCACGCCCAGGCCGTAGCCGACGACCAGGACACCCAATTTCGAGCGGCGGTCGCCGAGGTGGCCGATGGGGAACGCGGCCGCGGCGCTGGTGAGATTGTGGAGCGTGTAAAGCAGCACGGCAACGGAGACGGCGCCGGCCATCCGTCCGGCATCCTCGCCCAGTGCGCGGGCCGCCAGCCAAATCAAGAACGTGCGCGAGAAGTCGCCCAGGCCGAATAGCCCGACGCCCGCCAAAAAAAGCCAGAAGCCTTTGGGAAACGGTGGCCTGGGTTGTTGGTGCGAGGTTTCCGCGCGCGCTGGTGGAGTCTTGCGTTCTTTGACGAGAAAGAACATCGCGCTGGTGGCGACCAAGCCCGGGGCCAGCGTTAGGAGGAGGATCGAATGGAACTCGATGCCTGCCCAGACCAAGAGCGTGGCGGCCAGCGGGCCGGCCACGGCCCCGAGCATGTCTCCGGCGCGTTCGAGACCGTAGGCCCGACCATAATGGGTTGGTTCGACGGCATCGGCCAGCAGGTAGTCCCTCAGCGGGCCGCGGAAGCCCCGCCCGACCCATGCCGCGCTCCGCAGCGTGGCCAGTGCCGCCAGGCTGCCGGCCAGGCCCATCGCGCCGGTGGCCAGCGTGGTCACGAGGTAACCGAGCGAGGCCAGGGGCCGCTTGGCGCGCACGTGGTGTCCGACGACGCCTCCGCCCAGCTTCGATATGCTCACCAGGAAATCGGCAAGACCCTCGATGATGCCCAACGATGCCGGGCCGAAGCCGACAGCGGCCAGGTACAGCGGAAGGACCGCCGTACCCATCTCGTGGCTGAAATCCGAGAAGAACGTGGCCGCCACGATGCCCACCACCGTGCGACCGATCCAGGCCGGTCGTGGTGCGGAGGATCGTTCCGGTTCATCGGGTCTTGTGGGTTCCACGGCGATAAATCCTGGTTCCCGAGGATCCCCGCGAAGCCGAGGACGAGGCCAAGGCAATCTACCGCGCTGGAAAAGCCATAGAAAGAGCCCGGAGCGATGCAACCACCGGGCCGGGACCACAACCAGGCCAACCGTTCCCGGGGACTTTCGGGCACGATTCGGTCGCTCTTTACACCGATGGCGGTCCGAAGGTAGGATACCATGGCCGGCCCCGCCTTCGCCGCCTGCCCGCCCGCATCCGTCCAGGAGTCTGCCATGCCGCACGTTCCGCCGACCCGCCGCCAGTTCCTTCGCTGTGTTGCTGCCGCCACCGGCGCGCTGGTTCCCTATGGGTTCACCCGTCGCGCGACAGGTCAGCAAGCCAGGAGCAAGAACGACCGGCCTCTGATCGCCGCGATCGGCGTAGGGGGCCAAGGCACGGCGATTCTCAAGTCGGCGGCCCGCTTCGGCGACGTGGTCGCCGTCTGCGACGCGGATCTCAAGAACGCCGAGCGGGCCAAGGAACTCTTCGGCGGCAAGCCGGCGGTGTATCAGGATTACCGCAAGCTGCTCGACGAACGCAAGGACGTGGAGGTGATCACCAACGGCACGCCCGATCACTGGCACACGGCGATCAATATCGCCGCATGTCGGGCCGGCAAGGACGTCTATGCCGAGAAACCCCTGACGCTGACCATCGACGAAGGCAAGCTGCTGCGGCGGGTGGTCAAGGAGACCGGCCGGATCGTGCAGGTCGGGACCCAGCAGCGGAGCGATCCGAACTTTCGCCTCGCCTGCGAACTGGTGCGCAACGGCCGGATCGGCAAGCTCCAGCGCGTCACGGTGGTGCTGCCGTTCTGGAACACCAAAGGCGGGCCGTTCGCCCCCCAGCCCGTGCCCCCCCACCTCCATTGGGATCTCTGGCAGGGCCAGGCGCCGGTCCGCGAATACTGCCCCGAACGTGTTCACTTCAATTTCCGCTGGTGGTCGGACTATGCGGGCGGGATCATTACCGACTGGGGCCAGCACCACATGGATATCGCGTTCTGGGGGATGGGCGTGGAAGACTCGGGCCCGTCGAGCGTCGAGGGCACCGCGATCTTCCCCAACGAGGGCGCCAAGGAGCCCACCCGGTGCTACGACAATCCCGACCGTTTCCTCGTCAAAATGCAGTTCCCCAACCAGGTCGAGTTGCTCTACTTCGTCGCCCACGACCAAAAGTACCGCGAGAGCATCACTCCCGAGGACGAGGCCCGGTTGTTTTCCCAGACCCAGGCCGATCTACCCGAGAAATCGCGAAACGGCATCATGTTCATCGGCGACCAGGGCCGCGTGTTCGTCAACCGGGGCAAGGCCTATGGCAAGCCGGTCGACGGACTCAAGGAGAACCCCCTGCCCTCCAATGCGATCCGGCTCTACGAGAGCAACGACCACATGGCCAATTTCTTCGAGTGCGTCAAGACGCGCAAGACGCCGGCGGCCACGGTCGATGTGGCGCACCGGGTCATCACGGCCTGCCACTTGGGCAACATCGCCATCCGGCTTAAACGCAAGATCGTCTGGGACCCGGTCAAGGAAGAGATCGTCGGCGACGCCGAGGCCGCCAACTCGATTTACGTGCGCCGCCCGCAGCGGGCGCCCTATCAGATCACCGCGTGACAGCGCCGGCCGCCGGGAGGGGGCGCCGGCAGGCCCTTAGCGGTATCCCTGCCTGGTCAACTCGAGCAGCCGATCGGCGTCCTTGGCCGTCACGATCGTGGCGCCAGCGTCGAGGTTCGAGGGTTCGATGCCGTAGCGGCAGTACAAGGCCAACTGGACCACGGGATAGAACCCTTGGCCATAGGGTTGCTGATCGATGGTCATGCGCAACACGCCCGACTTGAGCATCCGCAGGATTTCCGGCGTGAGGTCGAAGCCAGCCGCCGCGTAGCCCTTGCCCGCAAAGTCGCGTTCGATGGCGTGTCCGGCGGCTTCGGTGTCGGTCAACCCAGTGGCGAGCACGAAGCGGATGTCGGGATTGGCCTTCAGCTCGGCCGCGATGACTTCGGTGGCCTTGGCGGGTTCGTTGGTCGAGCAGATCGTCTTCCAGCGGATGCCCCGCTTCCGCAGCGCGTCTTGCAGCCCGCGCAACCGGTCGTCGAGCGACGAGATGCCCAGATCGTGCTGGGTCAAGAGGACCCGGCTCCCCGGCGGAATATACGTGGCCGCGCCACCCAGCGACCGTCCCGCCTGGTAGTAATTCTGGCAGATGCCGCTGAGCCGGTCGTTGGGGGTGCGCTGGTCGTCCGAGTTGAACGCCACGACGGGAACCCCGCGAGCCCGGGCTTCGCGCACCACCTCGTCGAAGGCCACCGGGTCGATGAGGTTCAAGGCGATTCCGTGGTAGCCGTCGGCCACGGCCTGGCGGACCATCGCGGCCTGGGCCTTCACGTCGACGCCCGGCGTGCCGATGAAGTCGCAGTCGACCTCCATGCGTCGCGCGGCGTCGCGCATGCCCTGCTTGACGGGCCCAAAAAACGCCTCGTCGCGGCAGGTCGTGATGAACACGAACCGTAGCCGGCCTTCGGCGGCGCGCGCCGTTCCCCAAAGCACCCAAAGCACCGTTGCCACACCGGCCACCACGCGCAACACACCAAGCATCGCGTACCTCCCGCGCACATTGCCTGTTTCTCCGCCGGAGGCTTGCCGCCCCCCCCACGCCGGCTCAGGCCCCCGTCGATCGCTTCGTGGCACCGATTCTAGGCCCATGCGGCGCGGGTCGCAAGCCAGGCGGGCGGCACCTGGCCCCTTGCGTTTTCCTCGCGGGGCTGCGATGCTGGGACCGCCGGCGGCGCGATACGAGCCAGCCGGCGTGCCTCGATTGCGTCCCGCCCGAACGGCTTTGACTCCAGGAGGATCGCCCATGAATCCCCGTCTGTCTTGCGTTCTCGTCGCGCTGGTAGGAATCGGGTTCGCCGCGCTGGCCCAGGGCAGCGAGCTGGTGCTGGCCGAAGGCGGCCAGACGGCCTTCAAGATCGTGCTGGCCGACGACGCCTCGCCCTCGACGAAATACGCCGCGTCGGAACTCCAGTCGTTTGTCGAACAGATCACGGGGGCCAAGTTGCCGATCGTGTCCGACAACGAGCCGGCAGGCGCGCACGAGATCGTGCTGGGCAGCCATGCACGCCTGAAGGCCCTCGGCGTTGCCATCGACTTCGGCAGCCTGGGCCCCGAAGGCTACGTGCTTCGCACGTCGGGACCGCACTTGATCATTGCCGGCGGGGCCCCGCGGGGCACGCTGTACGGCGTCTACGGCCTGCTGGAGGACCACCTGGGATGCCGCTGGTTCGCCCCGGGCGTGAGCCGCATTCCGAAGATGCCGCGCCTGGCGATCAAGGACCTCCACGAGACGAAGGTCCCGGTGCTCGAGTACCGGGAGCCGTTCACCAGGGACTGTTTCGACGGCGACTGGTGCGCCCGCAACCGCGTCAACTCGTCGGCGGGCCGTCTCGAAGCCCGGCACGGCGGCAAGATCCGCTTTGGCGACGGCTTCTTCTGCCACACGTTTGCCGGGTTGGTCCCGCCGGCGAAGTACTTCAAGGAGCACCCCGAGTACTTCTCGCTGGTCGGCGGCAAGCGTCAGGATGGCTACGCGCAGCTTTGCTGCACGAACGAAGACGTGATCCGTCTGTGCACCGAGGGGGTGTTGGCAGCGATGAAGGCCCAGCCCGACGCCTTCGTGTTCTCGGTGTCGCAAAACGACACCGACAAGCACTGCGAGTGCGACAAGTGCCAGGCCCTGGCCCGCCAGGAGGACTCGCAGATGGCCCCCGTGCTGCACCTGGTCAACCGCGTGGCCGAGGCGGCCGAGAAGCAGTTCCCCGACAAGGCGGTCGAGACGCTGGCCTACCAGTGGACGCGGCGTCCACCGAAGACCATGCGCCCGCGCCCCAACGTGATCATCCGCCTCTGCTCGATCGAGTGCTGTTTCTCGCACCCGCTGGCCACGTGCGACAGCGCGGCGACCAAGGCCTTCGTGGCCGACCTGAAGGGCTGGGCCAAGGTCTCGAAGCGGCTCTGGGTGTGGGATTACGTCACCGATTTCTCGCACTACCTCTTGCCGTTCCCCAACCAGCGCGTGCGGAACGACAACATCCGCCTGTTCGTCCAGAATAATGTGAAGGGCATCTTCGAGCAGGATACCTATAACACGCCGCAGGGCGAGTTGTCGGCTTTGGGCGGGTACATGACCGCCAAGTTCCTCTGGAACCCCGATTACGACGAGAACGTCGCGATGAACGAGTTCCTCGAGGCGTACTACGGCAAAGCGGCCGGGCCCATCCGCAAGTACATCGACCTCCTGCACGACCGCGTCGAGCGCGAGAACATCCACGTGGTCATTTGGGCTCCGCCTTCCAGCCGGCACCTCAGCAACGAGTTGTTGACCGCGTCGGACGCCCTGTGGGACGAGGCCGAAAAGCAGACGGCCGACCAGCCCGAGATGCGTCGCCGCGTGCAGATCGCGCGCATGAGCGTCGATTACGCGATCGTCGAGCGGGCGCTGGCCGAGTCGGGCCGGGGCAAGGAGGGCGATCAGAACCTGATCGCTTTGGCCCGGCGGCGGATGCAGCCCTTCCTCGATACCCTGGCCAGCAGCGGGTTAACGCACCTGAACGAGGGCGGCCGGCCACGAATCGACGAGTACCGGACGCGCGTCACCACGGCCCTGAAACCCAAACCCTAAATGGACTTGCGGGATCCTGGAGCGCGGCCGTCTCGGCCGCATCGGTGCGGGCAAGATGCCCGCGCTCCGGCATTTCCCAGAATCGTGCAACGCCATTCAGGTTCGGCCGAGACCCCCCCCTGCGCAGAGCCTCCGCCGGAACGCAGAAAAAGGGCATCGGGTGGCCAGCCGGGGACTTGAACTTCTGTACAGTATCTGCTAGGCTGGAGCCCACGCAACGTCCGCGATGTTCTCCCTCGGATGTTCCCATCCGGACCTTGGGGGACTACCGATGGCGCAGTTCCTCAGGGAAACCGCACCCCCCGCGGAGGCAGGCATGGGCCGCAGATCCACCAAACCCGAGTCCCCCCGACAACCCCAACCGTTCGGGTCCCTCGCCCGGTCCGACAAAGGCCAAGCGCGTCCGAGGCATCGGCCGAAGCCCTATCGGCTCGACGACCGCATTTGGGACGTGTTCCGGCTCGACGAAGACGATAGCCCGGAGGAGCCGCTGTACGGCGATTTCTGGGTCGAACGCGACGAAGACGAGGGGTGGTTGCGATGATCGCTCCCTCGATGGTCGACGAAGTCCGCCGACTCTTGTCCGAGGGTCGGCTGTCGCAGCGCGCGATCGCTCGCCGCACGGGCATCAGTCGCGGGACCGTGGCGGCCATCGCCTCGGGAAGGCGGCCCGACTACGAGGCGCGCCGTCGCGCGGCGGGAATCGAGTACACGCCACCCCGGGGCAAGCCGGTTCGCTGCCCCGGCTGCGGCGCGCTGGTCCAAATGCCTTGCCTGGCCTGCCAACTGCGCCAACGCAACCACCACGGAACTCATGGAAACGAGGCGCCCTTCGGGCAGGGAAGATCATCGAGAACGGCCGCTTCCGCCGAGCCCTCGCGCGGCGCCGGCGTTGCGCCTGCCCACCCACGCCCCGGTTACTCGAGCGTCTCGTCTTCTTGCCACGCCGACACGCGCCAAAGCAAGAACAGGCGATAGATCGCCAGGGCGGCGACCGATCCGCCAATCGCGGCGAAGATCCCCAGAGGACCGATCGGATTGAAGGTCGAAGCCGGCTCGGAACAAAGCAGCGAGAGGGCCAAGGGCCCGATCGTGCTGCCGATAATGCCCACCAGAAGCGTCCCGGCGGCTCCCGCGGGACGGTGGCCCGGCAGAATGAACCTCGCCAAGAGCCCAGCCACGATGCCTAGGCCCAGCCAGATCAGCACGACGTTTGTCCAGTGCTGAGCGGTTTGCGAGAGTTCGAGTCCGGGCAAGTTCATGAGACCCCATCCTCCGGTTGCCGACGTCCGGGCGGCTCGACGCCAGTCCGCTCCGCCCGAACGTCAACAACGCGGAGTATCGTCCCCCCGACGATGTCCGAGTGAATCGGCATTTCGCCCGCGGCGTGCCCGTTGCGGTGCGCCGTCATGCCGAGAAGGCGCAGCCGATGGCCGCACCGGTAGGCGATCTGCCCGTTCGTGGCGCGTCCTATCGCCGCGCCTGCGCCGCTTGTTCGGCATGGGCCGCACGCAACGCCGCTGCTTCCTTCGACAACTTGAACTCAGGGCCTGGGGCGAAGTACTGCACGTCGTCGGTCATGTAGTAGGGGCTAGGCAAGATCTGGCCGCCCACGTCGACTTGGCACCCCGTCAAGGCAACCACCGCGGTCAAGGCCAATCCGGCCAGCAGGTTCCGTAGCGGGCGTCCTTGGTTCACAGCACTCATCCGCCACCTCCATCGCTTGGGGGATCGCGTTCGCCCGCTATCGGCTACCATCCTTGGACCACTTAGCGTCGGCACGAACGCTACAATCGGCAAAGTTTGTCACCCCCGTTATCGTCTGGCCCTCTGGACCGACTTTAGGCCAACTGCGGCGCACGCCCATTTCCGGGGCCACGGGAAGGCGCGTCTGCCCCTGGTCGGGCGGAATAGGCAAGATGCACGGTTGGCGCATGCACTACCCCGCAATCCGGCCAAGCCGTCGGTGCGATCCCCAACCTAAGGCTTGGCTGGTCCGAGCACCTCGCGGAAGAACCCCCCCAGCGTCTCGGCCGGATAGAGGCAGAAGCTGTGTTCGCGCGACCCGAGAATCTTTTCGGCGCGGAGGGCCAAGGCAAGTTGTTCTCGGCACTCCAGGAGCCGCTGGCGCTCCTCCGCCACCCAAGGCTGAAGCGCTTCGTTGATCCGGCGGATTTCGCGCCAGCGCATCCGGGCGTTTTGGGGCGTCTGGGGGGTTTCGATCCAGCGACCTTTGGCGGCGATCAGCGAGTCGACGTCGCCATGCCCCTGGTCGCGCGTCATGCCGGCCAGACACCGCTCGGGATGCCACGTCAGGTCGCGAAGGCGGCGGTCTATCGCCCGGGCGTGCTCGAGGGTGACGCGCCGCCGCGCGATCGGAAGCAAAAGCGTGGCCGAAAGCACCAGGATCGCCGGCGGGCACATGCCGAAGAAGCGGGCCATCACCGCGTCGGTGACCTGATCGTACTTCGCCCCGCCGATCCCGTGCAGAAACAAGTCGCCCAGCGCCATCCGGGCCCAAAGGGTGGTGACCAGCGCCCGGGATCGAATCTTCACGTGCCGTCCCAGCGCGCCCCATTGCTCGGCCACCCGATCGAAGTCGCCTCCGCACAAGGCCAGCGTCTGTTCCCAACCGCCACGATCCGTTAGCACCAGCCCGTCGCGCCGCACCTGGACGAAGAGCCGGCGGCGGCGCGGGTCGTCGGCCGTCCATACCCAAAACGGTGCCTCGTGCCACGGACCCTCGACGGCCAGTTCGGGGACGGGATGGGCCGTGCTTCGGATCCCGTGGACCCGCCGGTACTCGCGCACCGCCTCGTTGTACACCGGCACGAATCGCGGCAACTCGGCCAGCAAGTGCGTCGCGAACCGCGCAAACGACGGAAGCTGACACACGCGACTCTGCGGCACCTCGAGGGTCGCCAGCCCCCACCGCTGCTCCCACTGGTGGCGCGACTCCGCCAGACATTGGCCCAGGTTGTCGGTTTGCGCAAGCCGCG
The DNA here is from genome assembly GCA_020721945.1 of Blastopirellula marina. Lineage (GTDB taxonomy): Bacteria > Planctomycetota > Planctomycetia > Pirellulales > Thermoguttaceae > JANLFZ01. The sequence continues at coordinate 412 of DYLT01000107.1, read as the reverse complement.
CCGTGGCCAGGGCCCAGAAGTCGCGCACCAGGGGGTCGGAAACCAAGCCCGCGATGGCCTCCGCCGCTTTCCGGCCGAAGTCCCGAAATGTGGCGCCATCGACCACGCGGCGCTCTTCGAACGGCACCACCTCGCCCGGCTCGTCCAGCGGCACCAAGCTGACGTGGGGATGCAAAACCGATCCCGAGGGGACAGGCACGAGGTGGGTCTTCATCGTATCGCTGTCGACGATCAGGTTGATCGCCGTGCCGCCGTGCCGCTGGGCCAACCACCCCAGCGCGAAATTCTTGAACCACACGCCCGGATGGAAAAGCTGCGGCTGATGCCCTGCCAGAAAGAGCGGCGCGGCCGAATCGGCTGGCTCCGGGGCGACATCGCGATAGCGCGCCGTCCAGCGGCGGGCCTCGGCGAT
>DYLT01000492.1 GCA_020721945.1 Blastopirellula marina | reverse complement strand
GTCAGCAAGTTCTGGACCATGCCTTGGGATGTCCTCCAGCATCACCTTGAGGATCAAACAGGCCACCGGGTTCAAGTCGCTGGCGAAGGCCTCGCAGCCGAGCCGCAAGGCCTCCAGTGGAATCGAGCCGCCCCCCGCGAAGGGGTCCACCACCAGCGGCGGCTCCTCGCCATGGGCGGCCTTCACCAGCCCGCGGCTGACTTCGAGGTAGGTCCGATGCGAAGCCAAGTCCCAGTTGGCGAAGTCGGCGATGAACTTAAGCAGCGCCGTGCGGAGGTCTGCGTCTGTCGGCCCGACCGGGCCTTGCACCTCGGGCAAAAGGGCGCGTGCCTTGATCTTGAACTCCTTGGGGCACAGCGGATCGCACGGATCCGGCAAGAGCAGCGCCAAAAGCACCGCCCGGCACGAGCCCAGCGGCCGCCGCGCCCACCACAGATGCAGCGTGCTGGGGTGCCCGTGCCGGATGGACTTTTCCCGCGCCGCGTGCTTCGATACCGCGGCGATCGGGAAGTCTACTTCGGCCAGTCGTTTGCACTGCTTGGGGATCATGGTTTTGCGATCTCCCGTTCGGCCCAGCGGACGACGCGTTCGGCAATGCGAAGAGCCTTTCGATACTTTGCCGGGGTGACCGGCGCGGATAGACCGGGATAGCGCGTTTCAACGGCGTACCGCGAAAGCTGATCGGCCTCGCGAACATAGTTGGGGATCTTTAGGCCGTTGTCTTCCAGGACTTGCAGTAGTTCGTTCAGGTCGTGAACGTAAGGAAATGGTTCGCCGCGGTGGATGAAAACGGCCTTCACCGCCTTCTCTGCGGCCTGTTGCGCATCGAAACACAGATCCTCTAGGTAAACGCCCGGGATCGCGTGCCGCGCGCTTGTCAGATTGCTGCGGGCCCGGTTGAGCCATTCCCGCGGATCATCCGGAGGCAGACGCTTCTTGGGCATAAACGACCTTTCCTTCTTTCAAGGCCGGGCAAATCACCAGACAGTGCGTATCGCGATAGCGTTCCACTTCCTCGGGCGTGGCAATCACGACATCGACGGCGGCGCGAACGCCGCGAAGAGCCCGATACACGGCCGTGGTCAGGCGATCGTGGTGGAACTTGCCGCTCTTAATCACCAACAGGTCGAGGTCGCTATTGGGCCCCAACCGGCCGCGTGCCGCGGAGCCGAAAAGGATGATCTTGTCGGGCTGCGCCGCTTCGACGACGCGGCGGACGACGTCGGCAAGCACGCGCCGTTTGACCCGGCCGGTCCTCGTGCGAATGTCGTAGTCAGTCCCGCGCATGACTCACCTCCGCAACAAAGAACCCCACCCGAGGCCTTGCGGCAGGTCGAATGGGAAGCAGATGAGTCTCGATGGTTCTCTACGCATTGTACCCATCGGAAACCGAGGCTCTCAGCCGAGGTCTCGCGTGTCCACACGATAATGTGCCACCTTCGTCACTTCAGCCCACGGCAGCCGCGCCGGGTCCTTGACCGGCTCCCGAAGCTGCGGCGCGGTGTTGCAGTGAGTCACGACGTAGAGCCAGTAGCAATCGCGGCGGTCTTGGGCCACGCGAAGCTCGTTGGGTGTGAGCATCACGCTGCCTTCCGCCTCGCCCAGGCCCTTGACCTCGATCAGCCGCAGTTCGCCCGAGCGGAGATCGAGGCTCGTCAGGGCGTAACCCAGGTTCTTCTCGTGGACGTCGTAGACCTCGCGCCCCTGGGACTTCTCGTACTCGATGGCCACCTGCATGGCAATGGCCTCGGTCTGGAGGTTGGGACGCAACTGACGGACCTCCGGGCTTTCGCGCTCCGGGTGCGGCAAGACAAGGACGCTGGTGAGCCGCTCGACGGCCTGGAGCGTCAGCGACCGCTCTTGCTGGAGCTGCGTGCGGCGGCGCTCGCGCCGGTCCAACAACTCCGCGTGCCGGGCCTCGGCCTGGGCCAGGCGGCCCTCGGCCCCTTGCTCGCCCCGGTCGATCGCTTCCTGGGCCTTGCCGATCTCCTGGTCGGCCCGCGCCAATAGCTCGGTGAGCGACAATTCGACGTGCTCGGCGACCCGCTCGACCTCCCCCTGCCGCTCGGCACGGACTTTTTCGAGGAACGGCACCAGGGCGTTCTCCTGAAGCCAGGCGGTAGGCTCGGGCAGCGCGGCCACGGCCGGGAGCGATTGCGGGGCCTCGGCGGGGATCAAGTCGCCCAGGATCATGGGGTCGCGGAGGATCGG
>DYLT01000491.1 GCA_020721945.1 Blastopirellula marina | reverse complement strand
TTCCCCACAGCCGGTTGGTGGTGGACCGCTTCCACGTGGCCAAGCAGTTCAACGACGTGGTGGATGACCTTCGAAAAAAAACCACGCGGAAGTACAAGGCCCAGTTGTCGAAGGCCGAGCGGAAGAATAGCGTGGCGTGGGTGCAAAGCACCCACGCCTACTGCTCCTTCCCGATCGCTTGGGCTTGCCGGGCCTTGAACTCGGCCCAGCTCGCATACCAGGGCAAAGGCGTGGAGCGCCGGCCGAAGATGTGACGCTGGGGCGCCAGTCCCCACAGGCCGCGATGAATCTGCTCCTGGACGGCCCAGAACCGCTCGACGGCCGCTAGGCGCTCGGGCGGCCACTGGGTGCCCGGCCCGATCTCCCGATGGACGGCGAACAACTGCTGTTTCAGCTCCCACTGGCGCAGTCGCCAGCCGCCCTTGGGGGTTTTCTTGAGCAGCGACTCAAGCGTGGCAGCCGATTGTTGCGTGTCCACGTCGAACGGCTTCCCCCACGCCTTAAGCCACGCCGCCCAGAGCTTGGCCGTTTCGGCGTCCACGCCGAAGTATCGGCGGGCGTAGGCTTCGAGCACTTCGTCGGCCGTCGCGTACTGGCCCGACGCCAGGCCCGCGAGAATCGCCTTGTTCACGTCCTCGAACACGCCTTCGCTGTACGCGACGACGCCGGTGACCCCCTGGGCCTTCAGGTCGATGACCGTCCGCTGGAGCCGGTCGGCGGCCACGATCGGCCCGAGGTGCCCGTACATGTCGCGCGGGCTGGCCTGCTCGGCATAGCTGATGTGCACGAACGCGCCCCGCCGGCAGCCCTTGGGCAAGGGCACGTCGGCCACGCGGGTCGCGCCGTAGGGCAGGTGGAGGTACATGTTCTCGATCCACCCGGGCGAGTTCTGGTCGACCCAATCGGCGAACAGGCGGTGCTCCTCGGCCGACCACCACCAGCCGATCATGTCCATCTTGACGTCGGGATGGTGCTTGCGCGCGATTGTATAGATTTCATGCGTCAACTGGGCGAAGGTGAGAATCCAGGGCTCGCACTTCTTGCAGCGGCAGCCGCCGAAGTCGTACGGGCCCGCCGTGAGAGTAGTCAGGCGCACGCCCGATCGGGCCAGGCCGGCAAACAGGTTCTCGTAGTCCTTGAGAATCATCTCCCGGGCCTTGGGGTTCGACGGGCAGATCAACTGGCCGAACACGCGGGCGTCCTTCGTGGCCAGCAGGTCCGGGAGGCACTGATCGACGTACACGTGGTTGGGGGTAATCACCAGGTCGCGGAGCAGGCCCAAAGACTGCGCCGAGGCGAAGTGAACCTGCTTGCGGTCCCAGACGGCGTCGCCCAGCCCGTAGGTGTGGCCCGGGGCGAACGGGTCCTTGCAGTCGTCCATATCGAACCAGTCGCCGTAGCGGTTGAAGCCCCAGGAGGCCGCTTCGGCGAGCACGTCGCGCATCTCGTTGTCGCCGAGCACTTCGTAGCTGTTGCCGAAGTGCCCGGGGGCATACAACTCGCGCACCGCGAACACGGGCCGCGGCGATGGCTCCTCTCCGCTGGCATCCGGCGCGGGCAACAGAAGTCCCAGGGCGAGCACGCACCGTCCCAGCGAAGATGATGTGCTTCGGCTCCACATGACGCGTTCTCCTTTCACTGCGGCGAGATCACCAAAGCGATTGTGCCACGCTCGCGGCAGGCAACCCGGACAGTACAAGGCTGATAGTAACCCTGGAGGGTAGGGACCTGCAAGGGGCGGGCGTGGTACAGTGACGAGCAGCGGGGCTAGGGTGGCTCCCGAACGGCCGGCCACTTCACCCGCCCGCCCCGCATTTCTCTTTTGGAGCCGAAGGGAGTACCGGATCATGGCGAAGCGCAGGACGAAGGGTAAAGGCCGGGCGGTACGAACAGCCCAGAAGGGAAAGAAAATCAGCCCGCAAGAGGCGAACATGATGTTCGCCCGATTCTACCGCACGCAGGAATGCAACGCTTTTTTGCGGAAGCTCTTTCCCGAGGGCATAGCCCCGCTTGAACAAGAGGTATCCAGTCACGGAGGTAATGGCAGAAGGGAGGGGAACGATTGGTCGGTGAAGGTAACACTTCACGGCCCGGCGGCGTTTTCTCAAGAAAACTGATCTGGACTTGAAAGCCGGTTTTGTGCCACAACATTGAGCATGGAACCGGTTATCACGGAAGAAGTGATTGCTCGCCAGCCGCCGGAAGCCCAGGCCATCATCCGCCTGTTGCTGGCGAGGAT
>DYLT01000490.1 GCA_020721945.1 Blastopirellula marina | reverse complement strand
TCGCCCAGCTGGCCGAGCGCCCACCGAGCTGTCCCAGTTCCGGCTGTCAACCCGCGTTTCTCCCCCGGATGTTCGAAGGGAGACCCGCGGTGCAAGACGCCAAGCCCACGGACAAGAAGACGATCGCCGAGCAGGATGCTGGCGCGGCTCCGCTGCCGCGCGAGACGAGGCGACAGGTCATCGTCAATGTCCTGGCCGTCGCCGTGGTCGACCTCCTACTCGAAGAGCGGTCCCGTGTCCGGGTTGCCCATGATGCCGCAACCTGTTGAACGGAAAGAGCTTTTCGCCTTGCCTTCGCAGAGAGCCGACGCCCTTATGGCCCTCGACGACGGCGATGACCGCCGTCGAGAAGGAGGCGCCGGCATGGTCAAGCCTGCACAGATCAAGAAGGACCGGGCCGCGGCGGCCACGGTCGCCGAACAGCTCGCCGCGCTGGAGAAGATGACGGTGGGCGAGCTCGTGGAGAAGTACCAGGAGGTCTTCGGGGTGCCGACCCGCACCCGCAACAAGAGCTACCTGCGCAAGAAGGTCGGCTGGCGCATCCAGGAGCGGGCCGAAGGCGGCCTGTCGCCGCGCGCGCTCGCCAAGATCGAGGAGCTGGCGCCGCTCGCGCCGGCCCGCTGGCGCGCGACGCAGCCCGGCCCCGGTCCCGCGGTCGCCGTCGTCGCGGCGTCGGCGTCGGATACGGGGCGCGATCCGCGCCTGCCGCCGCCCGGGTCGGTGCTCGTCCGCGTCCACAACGGGGTCGAGCACCGGGTGTCGGTGCTGCCCGACGGCTTCGAGTACCAGGGCCAGCGCTACGCGACGCTGTCGCAGGTGGCGCGGGTGATCGCGGGCACGCCGTGGAACGGGTACTTGTTCTTCGGCCTCAAGCGCCGCGTGCGGCGGCAGGAGGTGCAGGCATGATTCCGCACCGACAGAACCGCGAGCGCGCGAGGTACGCGATCTACGCGCGCACCGCCGCCGGTGGCCGCGAGCAGATCGACGCCCAGGCTGGGGCGGCGAGGAAGGCCATCGCCACGGGCCGGCGGGCAGGCTGCGCCAGCGTCAGGGTGTACGCGGACCTGAACGTCGCCGGCGGCCCGGGTGGGCCGGGGCCCGCCCTCGCCGCACTTCTCGACGACACGGCCGCCGGCCTGCTCGACGTCGTCGTGGTCACCGACGTTGCGAGGCTGAGCAGGTCGGCCGTGCGGCTGCGCGAGATCCTGGCGGCCTTCGAACACGGAGGCGCCCGGGTCGCGTCCGTGGGGGAGGCGGGATGAACGGCAAGCGCAACGGTAACGCAGCGAGCCCGGCGGTGCCCGAGGTCGGGCGCTGCGCGATCTACACCCGCAAGTCCACCTCCGCGGGACTCGACCAGGACTTCAACTCCCTCGACGCGCAGCGCGAGGCCTGCGAGCAGTACATCCGCAATCAGGCGTGCCTCGGCTGGCAGCTCGTGCCCGAGACCTACGACGACGGCGGCTTCACCGGCGCGAACCTCGAGCGGCCGGCCTTCACCCGCCTCATGCAGGACATCGAGGCCGGGAAGATCCACGTGGTGGTCGTCTACAAGGTCGACCGCCTGTCGCGCTCGCTCCTCGACTTCGCCAAGGTGATGGACCGCTTCAGCCGGGCGGGCGCGGCCTTCGTAAGCGTGACGCAGAACTTCTCGACCGCCGACGCCATGGGCCGGCTCACGCTCAACATGCTGATGAGCTTCGCCGAGTTCGAACGCGAGATGATCGCGGAGCGCACGCGCGACAAGATCGCCGCCTCGCGCCGCAAGGGGAAGTGGACCGGCGGCACCGCGCCGCTCGGCTACGACGTCGTCGACAAGAAGCTCGTCGTGAACGAGACCGAGGCCGCGCTCGTCCGGCAGATCTACGACCTCTACCTCGACCTGCGCTCGGCGGTGGCCGTGGCCAAGGCGCTCAACGCCGAGCACCGCTCGACCAAGCACCACGTCGCCAGGAACGGCAACAGCCGCGGGGCGCGCGCGTGGGACAAGAACGCGGTGCTCAAGGTTCTGTCGAGCCCCATCCCCGCGGGCCTCATGTCGTCGGCCGGCGAGGTCTTCGACGGCGAGCACCAGGCCATCATCGAGCGAAACCTCTACGAGCGCGTGCAGTTCCTCCTCGCCGAGAAGGGCGGGATGCGGGCGATCCGCCACGGCCGCAACCCGGAGTACATCCTCTCCGGCCTGCTCTACTGCGACCTGTGCAAGAAGGCATTCACGCCCGCGTCGAACCGGCGGGGCCAG
>DYLT01000106.1 GCA_020721945.1 Blastopirellula marina | reverse complement strand
GGACGAACGCCCGTTGGTCGCCGAGTTGGCCAGGCAGGTGGGCGTGGAGTTGGGCGAGTTCGACGGCGTGTTGATCTTCAACCCCTCGGCGTTCAAGAAGCAGGGGACCGAATCGGTGGACGTGGCGCGGCAGTGGTGCGGGCGTGGCAACAGGTTCCTATCGCGGTTGGCCGACGCGCAGCAGCACGACGCCGTGCCGGGGCACCGTGGCCTCGAACGGGCCCTCCCATTCGCCGAGGTCCTTCTGACGCCAGAGGTCGCGCACGGCCTGTTTGCCTTTCACGCCGACGTCGGACCAACGAGCCCTGACCATCGCCGGCATCTCGCCGCGGTTGAACAGTCCGACGGCTTTCGAGCCGTCCTCCAGATCCTTGACCATGACGAACCGCTCGTCGTCGAGGTGGATCACCCGGGCCGACTGGCCCAACGGGTCTTGATCGACCTCGATCACCTCGGGATTGCAGAGCACGTTCAGGGTGAAGTCATCCAGGCGGCTCATGTCGCCGCTGTAGAACAAGGGGGCGGCCATCAGGCACCACAGCGACATGAAGGCGTACTGCTCGCTCGGGGTCATGGGGCAGGGTTTGGGCTCGCCGCCACTCCGGGCGTCGCCGATCCATCCGATCTGGAGGTAGTCGGGGTCGTTCCAGCTTGCCGGGCGCGAGTAGGCCCGGTGCTTCGCGTTGGCCAAGGCCACGTCGAAGATCCGGTCCAACTCGAAGCCCAGATCGCCGGCCGTTCGCCAGCTATGGGCGCCCACCTCGGCCCCCCACTCCCACACGTCGCCCATGCCGTACTGGCAGAGGTTGTACACGATGTCGCGCGGCTGGCGCTTGAGGATGTCGCCCATCAGCTTGTAGGGCTTCTTGAGCGTGGGAAGGCTTCGATCGCCCTTGACGAGGTTGCCGTAGGAGCACCAGTCATACTTGAGGAAATCGAAACCCCATTCGGCGAACTGCCGGGCATCTTGTTCTTCGTGCTGGTAGCTGCCGGCAAAGCCCGCGCAGGTGAACGGCCCGGGCGAGGTGTAGATGCCCGCCTTGAGGCCCTTCGCATGGATGTAGTCGCACAGGGCCTTCATGTTGGGGAAATGTTTGTTCGGCACGATGTTCCCCTTGGCGTCGCGAAGCGGTCCGACGCGCAGGGGGTCGCCGTGCTTGGGGGCGTTCATCCAGCAGTCGTCGATGTTGACATACTGATAGCCGACGTCGGCCATGCCGCTTCGGACCATGATGTCGGCGGCCTCGCGCATCATCTTGTCGGTCACTCGGTTGTAGTGCGCGTACCAGTGGTTCCAGCCCATCGGCGGCGTCCGGGCCAAGAGGTCGCCGGCGACGATCTTGAACTTGCGCTGGGCCGTGCCATGCGCGTTGGCGGCCTTGAGGGTCACAACGTATTCGCCCCGCGGCGGTGTCGTTCCCGTAATAAGGCCCGTCTGGGGATCGAGCTTCAGGCCCTCGGGCAGGTTCGCTTCGAAGGTCATCGGGCGCGCGCCGGTGGCCGGAATTCGATAGAGGAAGGGGTTGCCGGGCCGCGCGCCGTAGACCTTCGGGCCGTTGATGCGCGGGGCGGGACCGGGTTTGGGGGTGAGGATGACGGGGTCTTCGCGCGGACCGGGCACGGTCTTCGGCTTGGTGCCCGAGACGACGAACCTCGCCTCGGCCCAGTTGGCATGATCGTAGTTGACGCCATCGCCCGCGTCGCCCACCGAGAGCAAGAGGAGCTTCACCCCCCGCATGTCCAGGTCGACCGATTTGGCCGGCTGGCCGGGCTTCATCACGCCCGACTCGAAGAGCTTGCGCCCGTCGCCGACGATCTTGAAGACCACCGAGGCGGGCCCACCCGCGGCGTCATCCACGCCGACCGAGGCCAGAAACCGCTCGGAACCCCCGCCCAGTTCGATCCAAAGGGTGCTGTTGGCGTGCGTTCCCACGCCGCGTTGGAACGGTTGCCCGGCGATCGAAAGCGGCTTCTCGCGAATCGAGCGGTTGACTTGGGGCTTGCCCCAGCCCTGGCGCATGTGGCTCAAGTCGAGCGAATCGAGCCAAAAGGTCTCCTCCGAGCGGGCTAGAGACACAAACCCCACGAGCAGGTACAGGAAGGTCGCCGGAAACAAACGCTTCCCCAAAATGGCCCAAGTCATGGTGGTGCTCCACGGGTTTTCGTTGGGATGGGCGAAGGCTGCCTTGACGTGCGCGTTATACCAGGTCGGCAGTCGCGTTGCACGCATCCGCTGGCACTGCGAGCCGATCTCGAGCGACTCGCCTCAAGGCGGCTGGGCCACGCGGCACTTGTCCGACGCCGAACGCTTGGCCCGGAACATGGCCTGGTCGGCATCGCGAAGCATGGCGTCGGGGTTGTCGTAACCTCGCCAACTCACGGCAATGCCAATACTGGCGGTTACCGAGACCGGACGATGGTCGATCTCGACAGGGGCGGCGACGGCGGCAATGATCCGCTGGCCGACTGCCAGGGCATCGGCCTCGCTGTGCAGGTCCTCGAGGAAGATCGTGAACTCGTCGCCGCCGAACCGGGCGACCAGGTCGTCGGGGCGCACCGAGCGCGCGATGCGCTCGGCGATTTTCGCCAGAAGCCGATCGCCCGACAAGTGCCCGAACTGGTCGTTGATCGCCTTGAAACCATCGAGATCGACGAACAGGACCGCAAAGCGGCGACTTGGCTCGCGGTGGGCTTCGCGTAGGGCCAGTTCGAGCCGGGCCTCGAAGCGGCGCCGGTCGGAAAGCCCGGTCAGAGCGTCGTAGCCGCCCCGCCGGCTGGGCGCAGCCCGACGGACACTCCATCGTCGACGTCGCGCGGAATACTCCAGCGGACGTGCCACGACGACCAGGGTGGGTCCGCCGGCCTCGGCGACGATGCGCATGCGCCACTGAACCGCGACCTCGACGCCGCTTTTCGCGCGAAGTTCAACTTCGAACGCCGTGCGTCCTACCCCACCCTGGCCCGAAGCCCGTAGGGCCTCTCGCACCAGCGGCGCGGCCCGCGGGGCGATCTCTTCGACCGTCAACGAAGTGAGTTCGTCGGGCGAGTACCCCAGCGTCTCGCAGGCCGCGGAGTTGGCGCCGAGGACCCGCCCCGTGGCCCCGTCGAGGAACAAAATCGCGTCCGGCGAGATGTCCATGACGGCACGGAGCCGCTGGACCAGTGTGGCGACGTCCGGCGGGATCTCGACAGAATCGTGGGCGAAACCATCCATTGCCACGCTCTCCCTGGACTTCCTCAGGCCTACCGTCACCAGAATCAGGCATGGCCGAGAAGGTGTCAAGCGAGCCCCGCCAGCGCGGAACACGGGGCGCGCCGAGCGCAACCAGGGCGTATCCCCCGAGCGATCCCCTTGCCCCGAGGTGGACAATTGCTATGGTTCTGGCGGACGATTCGCGTTCTTGCTGACGGAGGAGGTTTATGGAACACAAACTGCCGGAGTTGCCCTATTCCAAAGACGCCCTTCAGCCGCACATGTCGGCCGAGACGCTCGAGTACCACTGGGGCAAGCACCATGCGGCCTACGTGGCGAACCTCAACAAGCTTATCCCGGGCACGGAGTTCGAGGACCTCTCGCTGGAACAGATCGTGGCCAAGGCCTCGGGACCGATCTTCAACAACGCGGCCCAGGTGTGGAACCACACATTCTTCTGGAACTGTCTTTCTCCCCAGGGGGGTGGCGAGCCAGGCGGCAAGCTGGCCGATGCCATCCGCAGCCAATTCGGGTCGTTTCAGCAGTTCAAAGAGAAGTTCACAGCCGCTGCCGTGGCTCACTTCGGTTCCGGTTGGGCCTGGCTAAGTCGGGATCGCGACGGGAGATTGGTGGTCGAGAGCACCGCGAACGCCATCAACCCGACGAAAGAAGGGCGTGTACCCCTTTTGACGTGCGACGTCTGGGAGCACGCCTATTACATCGACTATCGCAACGCCCGGCCGAAGTTCGTCGACGCCTTCTGGAACCTCGTCCACTGGAAGTTCGTCGAATCGCACTAGGGGCGTCTCGAGCCTCTGCCGGTCCGCCTGGCGCGCTGATAAAATGGCCTGAATGAAGCAGGCTGTATCGATCTACGCTGTCTTGGCCGTAGTCGTACTCGGGTGCTCGGGGACATCGGAACAGACGCCCGGGAAGATTCGCGCGGCGGTCAGCGTGTTACCCCACGCATGGTTGGTCGAACAGATCGGTGGATCGCGCGTCGAGGTCCTCACGTTGGTCCGACCCGGCGAAAGTGCTGAACTCTATCAGCCCACCGATGCCCAGGTCAGCCAGGTGGCCCGCGCGTCGGTGTATTTTCGAACCGGCATGCCCTTGGAGAACAGCCGGGGGTTCCAAGCCCTCCGTTCGCTCGGCGGGCCGAAGGTGGTGGATCTGCGCGAGGGCATCGCGCTTCGCGCGATGACGCCTCACTGGCATTCGGAGGAGACGGAGGGTCCCCACGAGACGGGAGACCACCCCGATGGCGATGTCGCGGGACCGCACCACGGAAACGCCGACTTGGCGGGCAAGGACCCTCACATCTGGCTCAGCCCGCGACTGCTGAAGATCCAGGCACGGACCATCGCCCAGACCCTCTCGTCGATCGATCCGCAGCAGGCGGCCGAGTACCAGGCAAGGCTGGCTGGCTTGGAGGCGCGGCTGGACGAGGCAGATCGCCGGATCCGCGACACCCTCGGCCCGCATCGGGGCCGCGCGTTCTTCGTCTTCCACCCGGCTTGGGGCTATTTCGCCGAGGATTACGGCCTGCGGCAGATCGCGATCGAAAGCGAGGGCAAGGAGCCCAGCGACCGCGACTTGACGGCACTTCAGAACCTCGCGCGCGAGGAACGCGCCCGGGTGATCTTCGTCCATCCCCAAAGCCCGGCGCGGTCGGCCCAGGCCATTGCCCAGGCCATCGGCGCTCGAGTGGAGATCCTTGACGATCTGCCGTCGAACCTCCTCGAGGGCCTTCTCGAGACGGCCCGGCAGTTGGCGGAGTCGTTCCCATGAACCATGCCCGGCCCGTGGTCGAAATCCGCGGCGTGACCTTCGGCTACCCGCCCGCCGCCGAAGCGCAGCCAGTGTTGGAAGACGTTTCGCTGGAGATCGGCCCGCGGGAATTCCTGGGCGTCATCGGTCCCAATGGCGGCGGCAAGACGACGCTGTTGAGACTGATGCTGGGCCTGTTGAAACCGCAGCGGGGCACGGTGACGGTCTTCGGCCGCGCCCCGTCCGAGGTCCGCGCGCGGATCGGGTACGTGCCGCAGCACGGCCGGATCGATCCCGCGGTGCCCGCCAGCGTGCTCGACGTGGTGCTCACCGGCAGGCTGGGTCGTTCCTCGTGGGGATCGTGGTATTGCCGGCCCCATGTCGAGGCGGCGCGCGCGGCGCTGGCGCTGACGGGAATGGACCACATGGCATCGCGCACCATCGGCACCCTTTCCGGTGGTCAGCGCCAGCGCGTCCTGATCGCTCGAGCCCTCGCTTCCGATGCCCAGTTGCTGTTGCTCGACGAGCCGACCGCCGGCATCGACGCCCATCTCGAGCAAGGACTGACCGATCTGCTCCACCGGCTGAACCAGCGATTGCCGATCGTCATCGTCAGCCACGACGTGTCGTTCGTCTCGACGCATCTGAAGCGCGTGGCCTGCCTGAACCGCCGGCTCACGTGCCATGCGGCAAGCGAGGTTTCGTGGGAGATCATTTCGCACATGTACCACGAAGGAGTGCGGGCCGTCAGGCACCGCGACGAGTGCCCGCTTTCCGACCCCGGGTGCCACGAGGGATGCGTGCCGGACGAACCCAAGGAGGCTGCCGGGCGATGACCGACTCGCTGCCACTGGCTCACTTCTTCCACGACATGCGCGACAACCCCTTCCTCGTGACCGGGTTGTTGGCCGGGCTGTGTGCCAGTCTCGCCTGCGGCGTGATCGGGCCGTACGTGGTCACGCGGCGCATCGTGTTCCTCAGCGGCGCCATCGCCCACATGGCCGTCGGTGGCATCGGCGCGGCCCTGTTCGCGCGGACCCTGTTCCCCGCCGCCTGCGCCGGAATCTCGCCCGTCCATGGAGCCCTGGCGGCCGCGCTCTGCGGCGCCGTGCTGATCGGCATCGTCAACCAGTTCGTGCGCGAACGCATGGATACCTTGATCGGTGCCCTCTGGGCCGTGGGCATGGCCCTGGGGATCCTCCTGATCAAGTTCACCCCGGGCTATCATGCCGAGCTGATGAGTTACCTGTTCGGAAACATCGTCTACGTCGCGTGGTCCGATGTGTGGCGCATGCTGGCGCTGGACGTGGTGATCCTTGGTGCCGTGGCCGTCTTCCACAAGCGGCTCTTGGCCATCTGCCTCGACGAAGAGCAGGCCGAACTCCAGGGCATCAACGTGCTGGCCACGAACATCGTGCTCTTGTGCCTCGTGGCCCTGACGGTCATCTGCCTGACCCAGGTGGTGGGCCTGATCCTGGTGATTGCCTTGCTGAGCCTCCCGGCCGCCACCGCCGCGCACCACGTCACGCGCATGGGCCCGCTCTTGATCGTCTCGACCGTGCTCTGCGCTCTGCTGACCACGGTGCCGCGCATTGCCGTCTACGGGACGCCGATTGGCCCCGAGTCGGCCATCGTGCTGGCCGCCGGCGGCGTCTACCTGGTCTCGGTCGCGGTGGGCAGGACGATCTCGTGACCGCGCGAGGCGCCGTCCCCTAAAGCGCGCCGCGCCGGCGATCCGGTTTCCCGTGGGGCGAATGGAAACGCCCCAACAACTCGTCCGCTCGGCGCAAGAGCGCGTCGGGAGGGCAAAGCTCCCCATCACGCGAACCACTCGGGTCGCAAGCGACTAGCCAACCGCGACAGTGCTGGCACGCGACCCTCTTGCCCAGATACTCCACGCGAATCTGCAACCGTCGTCCACACGTAGGGCACTCTTGGACGAAGAACGTGGAGTTCGGCATCGTGGATCCCTCCCGCGAGACGGAGTTCCATCCCACTCGGCCTGCCATCCTACGGCAAGCGAATGCCTGGGTCAATAGGCCCCAGGTCTAATGAAAGCGCTTGATCGACTTGATCACGACCGCGTCGATGGGAATCCGCTCGAACTTCGGGCGGTCTTCCACGGGAACCGAAGCAATCCGATCGACGACCGCCATCGACTCGGGCGCGACATGGCCAAACACGCAATACCCGTACTTGTCGAACGAATCGCCTTCGTAGTCGAGATTCGGATTGTCGGACACGTTGATGAAGAACTGGCATGTGGCCGAGTGCGGCTGCTCGGGCTTGCGCACCATGGCCATCGCACCGCGAACATTCTTCTGACCGTTGCGGGCCTCGTTGTACACCGGCGTGTTAACCCTCTTCTCCGTGCCCTCGGGGGTAAAGCCACCGCCGATGATCACGTAATCCTTGAGCACCTGGTGAAAAATGGTCCCATCGTAATGGCCCCGCGCCACGTACGAAAGAAAATTGTCGACCGTCATGGGGGCGTGCTCGCGGTCGAGCGTCACCCGGATGTCGCCGTGGGTGGTCTCGATCACCACCACGGGGTGGAGTGCGTCGGCCTGAGTGGAGCGGGGCCTCGATTCCTTCGCAGCGGGCTCCTGGGGCTCTTTGGACTCCTTCTTTGCGGGGGACGGCGGCGATCCGTTGATGGCTGCCGTGGTCGCGTCGTTCTCGGTGGCCGTCTTGGCGCCGCAGCCCGCCATGGCCATCGCGCCTGCGACGAACAGACACATTCCCAACCGACCGATCGTCCTGCGCATGATCTTTGCCTCCATGCACTTAGGTAAGCAGCCGGCGGTTCGGTGCGAAATCGGGTCCTTCGCCGGCGCTGGCCACCTGCTCGACCCAGCTCCGCGGTCCCGGCACCCTTTGGCCGGCCGCAATGCCGATATCATGCAAGAATTGGCCGTTTGTTGCAACGCCGGTTGACGAAACCCGTCCGAGACGCCCCGGCACAACGCCTACCTCCTGGGATTTTGCCGCTGCCCCCAATCGCCGAACTGCTCGCAATGAGTCCTGGTAGAGCATTGACCGAGCCGACATTCCCTGGCTAGAGTCGAGCTTAGAACCGAAGGAATCCACGCCATGCCGACCCGACTGCCCGGACCTCTCCATGTCGCAATGATCCTGACACTGGCCTGCCCGGCGGCCTTGGCCGCTCAGACATCCACCAAGGCAGAGTCGCGCGGGGATGAAGACTCGCCAGCGAAGCCCAATACCGACTGGTTTCAAACAGCAGGCTACGGCGTGTTCGTCCACTACCTGGCCGGGTTGCAGAACGATCGCCATCAGATTCAGAGCCTGGGACACCAGACCACGTGGGACCAATGCGTGCGGGAGTTCGATGTCGAGCGGTTTGCCCAAACCATGGACGAGGTCCAGGCTGGCTACGTCATCTTCACCGTCATGCAGCGCCGACGCGAGATGATCGCCCCCAACGCCACGTTCGATCGGATGACCGGCTATGCCCCTGGCCAGGCCTGCGCAACGCGCGATCTGGTCGAGGACTTGCACCGGGCTCTGAACCGGCATCGCATCCCCCTGCTGTTGTATTGGACGGGCGACGGGCCGGTCGATGATCCCAAGGCCGCAGCCGCCTTCGGAGCCAAAACGCCCGTAACCACCGATTTCGTGCGCAAATGGGCCAGCGTCGCCCAAGAGTATGCCGAGCGCTACCAAGACAAGGTCGCCGGCTGGTGGGTGGACGGCTGCTACCGTTTCATCGGATACGACGAGGAGAAGCTGGGCATTCTGGCAGCGGCCCTTCGTGCGGGAAACTCCAAACGCATTGTGGCGTTCAACCCCGGCGTCGAACCTCAGGTACGAGCCTACAGCCGTCACGAGGATTTCACCTGCGGCGAGCAGAACCGCTTCTACGATATGCCCGTCGGTCGATTCATCGATGGAAAGCAGTGGCATATCCTCTCGTACCTGGGTACGAATTGGGGCCAGCCGGGCAGCCAATACACCAAGCGCGAGCTGGCCGAGTACGTGTTCGACGTTTGCCGGCGGGGCGGCGTGGTGTCGATCGACGTCCTCTTGTTTCGCGATGGCGCCCTCGACCGTTCGCAGGTGGAAATGCTCAAGGCGGTTCGGCACGAATTGGTGACCGGTGAGGCCCGCCCCCCCGTTCCCCCAGGCAACCACGCCTACCGCAAGCCCGCCCAATTGCTTTCCCTCGATGGCTCCCACGCTCTGGAAGTCAACAGCGGCGTTCACTTTCCACGCTTGGGGGTGGACGGGCGCAAAGACACCCACGCCTTGGCGGGCGGCCAGTGGCCGTGGACCTTCGAAGTCGACTTGATCGACACCCTCGCCGTGCGCCGCGTCAAGGTGACCTTCGGCCCGGGATATGCTACTCAGTTCGAGGTCCGCCTATCCCGCGATCGCGCCGCCTGGCACACCGTCGCCGCGAAGAGGGGGCACGATGGGTCGCCGTTCGAGGCCACGTTCGACCCACGGCCTGCCCGGTACATCCGCATCTGCGGGCAGAAACCCGACGGCCCCAACCAGCCCGGCACCCAGATGTCGATCGCCGAACTCGAAGTGTACCAGTAGGCGTGTTCGACCACCGCGTGAGCGTCGAGGCCCCGCTGCTCAACCCGACCAGGGTTTTCTGCCACATCCGTTGAAAACCCATTCACCTGCCTCAGCCGCTGGGCCACTTGGGTCGCAACACGGTATCCCCCCAGAGCTTGTCTGGTGTGGCCATTGGTTGGCCACCCTTGTCAACTGGACCAGCTCGGTCTACGTTTAAGTTCAATGACGGACTCTGGTGACAAGCACAAGCCAAGGGGTTAAATCGAAGACCTCACCGAAAAGGGCCCGTAGCTCAGCGGTTAGAGCAGGGGACTCATAATCCCTGGGTCGCAGGTTCGATCCCTGCCGGGCCTATTAGTTCTAAGTCCTTGTTCCGAAACGACAAGCGTTGCCATCCCCAAACGTGACGCGGACTTGTCGCGACCACGAAATGGAATTCGACGAGCGAGGGAACGGCCGTAACCAAGGAACTGTACGAATTCTCTTGGGGCGGGGGACATCAGCTCCGGATCGAAGATGGGAAACTGACCTGGGATGGGACGGACCGGGGCGCACTTCAACCTGGTGATCGGATTACCATCAAGGCCTGCGGTGACCTTCTCGTGAACGGCGTTAAGCAGTAAGTGGACACCGGGGCCGCGCGACGATTGGCCCCCATTGTTGAAGTTGACGAGGCTGCCATTCCGGCCTTGCTTGACGCGAGGAGGGTGGTCGGGCATGGTCAAGAGCGACACAACCGTTGACGGGGACGGTGCCCTTCGGGTGTCAAGACGACAGGCACGTTGTTCGGCCTGCCAGGGGCTGAAAAGCGAGCCCGTCCCGGCCCGTGAACGGTGATGGAGGTACCAAGGGGGCTGCGATGCGCTGCGCGCGGGTATGCTCCCAGTGGATCGCTTATACCCCCCCCAAATGCCAGCGTGGCTTTGCGCAACCCGGATTCCGTAATGTTCCTCGAGGAGAAGACTTCCATGCCGCTGAATCGACGCGACTTTCTGGTGGTTTCTGCCGGGGCCGGCATTTCCCTGGCCGCGCCCGCCATCCATGCCGCCCCGCGCGACAAAAAGTACCGGACCGTTCTGGTCGGTAGTGGTTGGTGGGGGATGAACATCCTCCGCGAGGCCCTTGCCGCCGGCCGGTCGGATGTCGTCGCGATGTGCGACGTCGATCGCCGGATTCTCGATCAAGCCCGGGAAGAGGTGCAGAAGCTCTCCGGTCAGAGACCCAAGCCATACGAAGACTACCGCGATCTCTTGGAGAGAGAGAAGCCCGAGATCGTCATCAATGCCACGCCCGACCACTGGCACCCGCTGATTACCATCGACGCGGTGAAGGCCGGGGCCCACGTGTACGTCGAGAAGCCGATCAGCCATACGATCCATGAGGGTCGGGCGATGGTTCGTGCGGCCCGGGAGGCGAACCGCGTGGTTCAGGTGGGTACGCACCGCCGCGTGTCGCCTCACAACGTCAGCGGGCGCGAGTTCATTCTCTCGGGCAAGCTGGGCAAGATCGGGATGGTGCGGGCGTTCGTCCACTACGGCGGAGGGCCCGAGAAGCCCCGCAAGAACACCGAACCGCCCAAAGGCCTCCATTGGGATCTGTGGTGCGGTCCGGCCCCGCTGCGGCCCTTCAATGGCGATCCAGAAAACCCCTGGGCCGGCGGCATCCATCCGCGCGGCTTCCGCCAATACCTGGATTATGCCAACGGCACCCTGGGCGACTGGGGAATTCACTGGATGGATCAGATCCTCTGGATCACCGGCCAGCAATGGCCCAAGCGGGTCTTCTCGGTGGGCGGTCGGCCGATCAAGGGACCGCCGATCCTTACCAAGGAGCAGCAAACCACCGACGCGCCGGACCACCAGATCGCCGTGTTCCAGTTCGACGGCTTCGACGTGAGCTGGGAACACCGCCAATTCGCCGGCAATCACGCCGAGAAGGGCGAATCGGTGGGCTGCTATTTCTACGGCGAGAAGGGCACATTCCACATGGGCTGGCAAAAGGGGTGGACGTTCTACCCGGTCGACGCCCGACAGCCCGTGCTCCACGAAGATCCCCAACTCCACAAGCCCGACGACCAGAACATCAAGGAACTCTGGGCCGACTTCCTCCAGGCGATCGAGACCGGCCAGCGGCCGGTTTGCGACATCGCGCTGGGGCACTATTCGACGAACGTGGCTCTCTTGGGCATGCTCAGCTACAAGCTCGGCCGCTCAATCCAGTGGGATGGCGAGAAGGAGGAGTGCATCGGCGACCCCGAGGCGAACAAGCTTCTCCGTCGCGAGTATCGCGCCCCGTGGAAATACCCGGAAGCGTAACTGGGTCTGGGCACTGGGTGCGTGAGGCGCACCCTCATGGCGGTTGGTCGTTTCGCGCACCTTCCGGCATTGCGTACCGTGGACGGGCTGGTGTCTATTGGATCAGACGCTTCAGCTCGGCTTCCAGCTCGACGGCCGTGATGTTCCGGTTGACCACGCGGCCTTGCTGATCGACAAGGATCATCGTGGGCAGGGTGAGGATTCCCATTTCGACCGCCGGCCGGCTGTCCAGACCGCCGGGCTCGAAGATCTGGGACCAGGGCAGGGGGTTTTCCTTGAGGAAAGCGCCCATCGCCTCCTCGCGGTTGTCGAGGTTCACGCCGATGACGGCGAAGCTCCGGCCGTGCTTGCTCAGGAGTTCTTTGAGCGTCGCCATGTCGGCCTTGCAAGGCTCGCACCAACTAGCCCAGTACTGGATGAGCACCACCTGCCCCCGGTACTTCGCCAGGTCGACCGTCGCGCCGGTCGGGCTCTTGCCCTGGAGCGTGAGCACCTTGCCGACCGACTCGAGCCGCGTCTTGGCTCCGGCTGCCTTCTGCGCGGCGGGCGAGTCGGAAAACCCGGCGACAATCTGCCCGTACCACCGTTTTGCTTCCTCCTCGCGGCCGGCGAACTCCTGGGCGATCGCCAGTTGGAGCATGGCCTCGGCCGCGTCGGGACCTTTCGGGTAGTCGGTCACGTATTGCTCGAGCGTCTTGAGCCATTCGCCTTGAATCTTGGCGAAATCGGCTCCCTTGGCCTGCATGCTCAGGCCGTACTGGGCCGTCAGTTCGACGAAGCGCACATGGGCCGCCAGGTCGCTCTCTTGCTCGCTCCGCCGGACCCGCTCGAACAGGGCCTCGAGTCGCTTGATGCCCTCGGGAAATGCGCCCGACTGGACCGCCGCCCCCAACATGTCGGCCAGTTGCCGAAGCCACATCGCCCGGTCCTCAGGCTTGGTTGCGTCGTCGGCAATCTTCTGGAGCAGATCGGCACGCTGGGCATGGTAGCGGGCCTGCTCTTCTGGCGAGGCGGCCTGCGCCGCGGCCGCGTCGAGCTTCTGAAGGGCCGTCAGCACCTCCTGCATCTTCTCGCTCGGGACATCGGTGGCCATCTGCGGCCGATTGCTCGGCGCGACTCGGAAGAAGTACCCGGCATCGGCCTGCCGGGTGTCACCCTCGCCAGTCGCCTGAGGCACATCGATCGCTTTCCAGACGTCGCCTATTCTCACCAGGGTGCCGATCTGCACCTGGACATGATCACTGCCCGTCTGGGCAATCGCGACCACGTTCTCGTACACCTGAATGTCCTTGGTCGATCCTTCGGTGCCAGCCGGCACGATGCCCGGCTGGCTGCCGCTGAAGTGGACCCACCGGGTCTTTTCGGTGACGCCCTTGGCGCGGGCGGCGGTGTCTTTGAATTGGATGCCCATCGTGGCGATTTTTTCGGCCAGGTCCTGGCTCTTGCCGGGTCCCAACCCAAGGCCCTTCAGATCGTCGGCGTTCAAGGCGACCCGGGCGAAGCGCGCGGCATCCTGGGTGGCCAGCGCCGCGATCACCTCGGCAGTGACCTCCTCGGCCGAGATGGAATGCCAGGCGTCGATCAGCCCGTCCTCGTCGCGGTCGAGGGCCCACCGGCTCCCCGCGGTATTGAACCAACGGTATTGATCCGCCTTGCCGTTGTAGTCGGCATCGATATCGCGGTACACCTCCAGCCCGTCCTTGTAGTAGCACCACTGGTCCACTTTGTTGTCGGCGTTGGTATCGAGGAACCGGCGCAAGGGCAACCCGGCAGGGTCCTCGACGACCCAGCCCACGGCCCCCTCGGTCCGCCGGGCGATGACCCTGCACCGCGGCACGTCGACCTCGGCGGGCCGAGTATATTCGACGTCGGGTTGGACGGGGGCAAGGCGCAAGGCCTGTTCGGGCGCCGGCACGTTGGCTGGCTGCGATTCCCGCGAACCCGAACCTTCCGTAGTGCGGGAGGAACCGGCGGCTTGGGGAGCTGGCGAGGTCCCCGAGTTTGCACGTGCCCCCGTCGGCCCGGGCGAGGTGCGCGGCTTGGCCGTGGGATACATCGGCTTGGCCTGCGCCTGCGGCGAGAGCTGCCGCGGCGCTCCATAGGCCCCATAGGCCGACCCGGTACCCTGACCCGCGCTTTTGGCAGGTGGTGCTGCGACCCGTCCGGGAACATGGTAGGGGCTGACACCCCGCGAGTAGGGTTGTGCGCCTTGCACTGCCGAGGCAATGGCTCCCAACACGAGCATCTGACAGCCAATGGCCAGTCCTACGAACAGTTTCCTCACGTTGTGTGCTCCTTTTCAACGCTTCCGCACGCGGTTGGCTCTTGCGGTTACGACAATCCGATGCGTGGTCTCTTCATTTTTCGGACCACGCCGTTGTCGAACATGATCGGATTGCGTCGGTTTTGAGGAATAAATGGGTTCTATGGGCAAACGGCTTGGCTAGTATGGGTGGATCGGTGCTAGTCCAACGGGTGCCCCTCTTGGAGACGCGAACCGATTGGCGTACAATGCCGTCATTCTTGGGATGCCCAGTGGCCTTGCGCCTCGGATGGCGATATGCTAAATGGTGTTGCACGATTCTGGGAAATGCCGGAGCGTGGGCATCTTGCCCGCACCGATGCGGCCGAGACGGCCGCGCTCCAGGATCCCGCAAGTCCATTTAGAACCGGCGCAGGTGGCAGAACAGTTTGGGTGCATAGCTCAGTTGGTTAGAGCGTCGCCCTGATAAGGCGGAGGTCCTTGGTTCGAATCCAAGTGCACCCACTCGTGCCATCTGGCCCCTTGGCAGGGCACGGACGTTGGGTATCGGGTATCGGTCGGCTCATCGTCCCCCCAGACGGCTCTATTCGGCTAATCCTATCGGGGGCGGTAGCTCAACTGGGAGAGCACCAGCTTTGCAAGCTGGGGGTCGAGGGTTCGAATCCCTTCCGCTCCACTGACCGACGGCTTGATTACTCGAACGTTCCATGGAGAAACCAGCGGCCGTTGCGCAGGCAGCGGAAGAGCCAGAACCGGCGGCCGGTAGCGGTTTCGACGCGGTAGTAGTCGCGAGCGACCATCGGTCCGCGCCACCAGCCGGTCTCGATGCGTTCTGGCCCCCAGAGGTGCGCGACGCGGTGTTCTTCTGCTTTCCACCGGAAACGAATCGGCGGTCCGTCAGGCAGTA
Source organism: Blastopirellula marina (assembly GCA_020721945.1). Lineage (GTDB taxonomy): Bacteria > Planctomycetota > Planctomycetia > Pirellulales > Thermoguttaceae > JANLFZ01. The sequence continues at coordinate 221 of DYLT01000106.1, read as the reverse complement.
GGGCGACCGACGCCACGGGGATTGGAGGAATCAGCCGCAAGGGGCGGGGCAGAAGTTTCTTTTCGTCGTCTGAGCGACCACGAGAAGAAGTCGAGTTCGCCCTCACCCCCTGTCCTTCTCCCGCAAGCGGGAGAGGGGCGAGGTTGGAGCCTGGGCGGTGGAGAGGGGCGAGGCGGCCTGGGCGTCGCTCCATTGCCTTGACCAGCGGCTCGTAGCAGTAC
>DYLT01000105.1 GCA_020721945.1 Blastopirellula marina | reverse complement strand
CCGCTTGATCGTCTCGGCCGATCCGAGCATGGCGGCCCTGGTCGGCCTGAACGAGGTCGCGTTGCCCGCGGCCGCTTCGAACGTGCGCGGCGACGATCTCAACGTGTTCGTGGATGTCGGGGCCGAGGGCGACGCGCAGTTTCTCCGCTTCGGATTCAGCCAGCGCGAGACCTGGGGCGGCAAGCCCTCGCCTGGCGTCGATCCCCGGCGCACCTTTCGCTGGACCCCCGCGGTGGGCGACGAAACGACCTTCTTCCTCCCCGCCAGCCCGAACCGCGACCACCGGTTGCGGCTTTGCGGCCGGGCGATCTGGCCGAATCGGATGACCCTGGTCGTCAACGGCCGCGAGACGGCCTCGCGCGAGGTGCCGGCGGGCGAGGTCCGCCTCGATTTCGCCGTGCCGGCAGCCTCGGTGGGAGCGACGCCAGTGGTTTCGCTTGCGCTTCGCTACGGCAAGTCCCACGTGCCGATGAAAGAGGCCCCGGCCCAATACCCCGGCGAGGCCCGGGTGTGCAACCTCGCTTTGGAATGGGCCCAGTGGTCCACGTCGAACGTGCCCGCCGAGACGCGCGCGGCGCGCTATACGATGCCCGAAGATTCGATCCGCCTGACGGGCGACGTGTTCGGCCGGTCGCGCGGCACGGCGATTTCGGTTCCGGCGCAGCCCCGGCCGTACCTCGACACGAGCCGGGCGCGCGTCGTCTCGGCCCTGGCGCGGGGCGACATTCCCCGCGACGTCCTCGTCCCGGTCGGATCGTCGGAGGTCCTCTATGTCAACGGCCCGCTCTCGGAGGTGGAGTCGGAAGCCTATTGGCTGCCCCTCGTGCAAGACTGGGGCCAAGCCGGCTTCCTCCGCTACGCCGCCGCGCCGCGGTGCATGGTGGGCCGGCTGTGGTCGGGCGACACGGAGCTCGTCGTGGCCTTCAACGAAGACATCGCCCAGTCGCGCGAGCTGCGCATGGCGATCGAGTCCCGGGGACTGCCGCTGAGCGAGGCCGTGGCCTTGACCCGCGACGGGCGCATGTTCCAGGCGCTGGAGACCCAACCCGACGGCGAGGTCGTCCGATGCACCGACACGCTGCGCTACTACGGAGCGTACCAGTTCGTGCGGTCGCCGGTGCGGATCGCCACGCCGGCTTTGGCACTCCAGCCAGGCCAGCGCAACGAGTTCCTCGTCGAGGCGACGAACCTCACCGACAAGCCGGTCCGCGGGACGATCGCCGCGGGCGCGGTCATCCCCACGATCTCCGGCCGCCCGGCCGCAGTCGAACTCGGCCCGGGCGAGAAGAAGGCGGTCGCGGTGCCGATCGCGGTGGCCGCCACGGCCGACTGGGGGCGCAAGACCATCGTGTTCGATCTCGATTTCGGCGGGCGGCACGCCGTGGCGCTGCGCGAGTTGGTCGTCTTGAGGCCGGCCGAGGCCGAGCTTGCCGAAACGCTGCTCGACGGCGAACATCCCCGCATCGCGGTGCGCGCCGCGACCAGTCCCTACGGCAAGACCGCCCCGCTCGACGGCAGGCTGACCTTCCGTGGCCGCACTTACCCGCTGGCCGTTGCCGAAGGCCAGCACGTGACGCTCGACCTGGAGGGGGTGGGCCGCGCCCCGAGCGACCAGCCCGTGCTCCAGCCCGAAACGCTGCGCATCGAGTTCTCGCCGCCGCGCCATTCGACGCCGATCGAACGGGAGGTGTTTCTGGCACGCAAGCCCGCAACGTACCCTGCGGTTGCCGACGCCGTGGCGGCGATCGTGGTGTTCAACGGCCGGACCGCGCCCTTGGTGCGGGAGCTCGTGTCGATCGCACCGCCCCATGGTCGCGGTCCATGGTGCGTGCGCGCCGACGACGGAAAGGCTGTCGCCAGCCAGGTGGGGAACCTCGGCGAGGCGCTCGATGTGCCGCCGGCCGGCCGGGAGGCCTGCGCACGGGTCGCATTCCTTGCCGACGTGCCGCCCCGCGCGGGGCGTGTGTACTATCTCTGCCGCGGTTCCTCGGACGTGGCCACCGATCTGCGGTGCACCGCGGAGAACCTCGGCACCGGCAAAGGGACGCTTCAGGTCGAGAACGCGCGGTTTTCGGTCGTCCTCTCGGAGGCGGCCGGAGGCACGGTGACCTCGTTGCGCTCGGGCAAGACCGGTCGCGACTATGGGCACAACAGCTTCGGCGTCGACTACGGCACGTTCAGCCGCCACGACCCTGCCCAACCCACGACGAATACCGTCGAGTACATCGCCGAAAAGAAGACGCGGCAGAGGGACACACCCGGCCGGATCGACTTGCTCGCCCAAGGGCCAGCCGCGGTGGCGGCGCGGGTGCGTTGGGCCGACACCAAGGTCCGCGCCGAGCAGGTCTATGTCGTCCCCGCGGGACAGCCGCATTTCTTCCTTCGGCAGAAGGTCCAGCCGATCGATCTGGCCGGAGCCGAGGAGTTGGTCGCGCTGGATGCCCGGTTTCGGCCGAATCGGCTGACCAAGTCGTACCCGAACTTCGTGGGCGTGCCGAGTACCAGCCCACAACCCCATTTCGGTTGGCGCATGGGCACTTGGGTGCCCGACTATGCCACGCTGTTGGCCCCTGACCACTTCGACGAGTCGGTTTCGCTGATCATTCCGCGCCAGTCGGGGCTCGTCGGGGTGCGCCAAGGCTTCTGGCCTGCCAGGCGCCCCGAAGCAGGCACGTGCGACGCGGCGCAGGTCGAGTACCTTGCCGATCGGACGACGGGCAGCCACTCGGACGTGTACGTCCTGTTGCACGAAGGCCACCAGATCGTGGCCAAGCGGTTTTTGAGCGACCTCCGATCGCCGCCACGCGTGGAAATCGTTGAACTGAAGCGACTCCCTTAGTGCCCGGCTTGACCGGCGTGAGGTGTTTATGTTCCGGGTGATGTCCTTGATAACGCTGGCCGCTTTGGGGATGCTTTCGACTGGAGACGCGGCTGAGTCGAAGGGCCCCTCAACTCCGGCCCCTCTCGCCCAAGGCCAGAGAGGAGATCCCCGCGAGATCCGAGCCGGTCGCGTCATTCCCGACGAGGGCTACTGCGATCAGCCTTATGTGGTGGTCACGCGCGACGGCAACTGGCTCTGCACGTTGACGACCGGGCCGGGCGTCGAGGGGCAGAAGGGGCAGCACGTGGTTTCGACGCAAAGCGCGGATCAGGGGAAGACCTGGTCGCCGTTGGTCGATATCGAGCCGTCGTCCGGGCCCGAGGCCTCGTGGGTCGTGCCGATGGTCGTGCCCAGCGGCCGGATCTACGCCTTCTACACCTACAACGGCGACCGCGTCGCCACGCTTCGCGGCAAGCCGATTCGCGCCGACACCCACGGCTGGTACGCCTTCAGGTTCTCCGACGATCATGGTCGCTCGTGGTCGGCGGAGCGGTACCGCATTCCCATGCGGGTCACCGCATGCGACCGCGAGAACGACTGGCACGGTAAGGTGCAGATGTTCTGGGGGATCGACAAGCCCAAGGTCGTCGGCCGCGAGGTATGGTTCGCCTTCACCAAGCTTCGGCGGCACCAATTGATCGACGGCGAGGGGTGGTTCTACCGTTCCGACAATCTGCTGGCCGAGTCCGACCCGGCCAAGATCCGCTGGCAGATGCTGCCCGAGGGCGATCACGGCCTGCGCGCGCCGCAGTTCGGCAGCGTTCAGGAGGAGCACAACGTGGTGCCGCTTTCCGACGGCTCGCTGTACTGCGTCTACCGGACCACGCTCGGTTTTCCTTGCCACGCGTACAGCCGCGACGGCGGGCGCACATGGACCGCGCCTGAGCCCATGACCTATACGCCCGGCGGCCGCCGCGTGAAGAACCCCCGGGCGTGTCCGAAGCTGTGGCGCACAGCCGACGGCCGCTACCTGTTCTGGTTCCACAATCACGGCGGGCTGGGGTTCGAGGGCCGCAACCCGGCCTGGATTTCTGGGGGCATCGAGCGCGACGGCCGCATTCATTGGTCGCAACCCGAGATCCTCCTCTACGGCCCGGCTCCTTCCGATCGCATGAGCTATCCCGACCTGATCGAGCAACACGGCCGCTACTGGGTCACCGAGACCCAGAAGACCGTGGCCCGGGTCCACGAGATCGACAAGACGCTGCTCGAGGGGCTCTGGAGCCAAGGGAAGCGCAACGAGGTGGTGCGCGAGGGACTCGTCCTGGAGCTTCGCGGTGGCGACCTTGCGGCCCGGGACGCGGCTGTTGCGCCGCTCGACATGGCCAAGACCGGCGGCCTTTCGATCGACCTGTGGGCCCGAGGGGATGCGTTTTCGGCCACCGAGGTCATGCTCGACACCCAGGATGCCGCGGGGAAGGGCCTCCGGCTGGTCGCGGCCAGAGACGGCGCGGTGCGGATCGAACTGGGCGACGGCAAGAACCGGGTTGCCTGGGAGAGCGACCCGGGGATGCTTGACGCCGGCAGGCCGCATCACGTCGTGGCGATCGTCGATGCCGGGCCGCGCATCATCATGTTCGTCGTCGATGGCGTGCTCTGCGACGGCGGCCAGGCCCGACCGCAGGGCTGGCACCGCTATACCGCGCCGCTTGGCGAGGTGGGGGGCGGCCGCCTGCGGTTGGCCCCGTCGATGAAGGGCCGCATCGAATCGCTGCGGGTCTACCAGCGGCCCCTGCGCACCTCGGAGGCCGTCTCGAACTATCACGCGGGGAGAGGATCGCCATGATCTGGACGCGACAGGTCGTTGGGGTGGTGGGGCTCGTGCGGTTGGCCCTTGAGGCGGCGGCCGCGGCAGCCGGCCCGCCAGCGCTACCGTGGTTGCCGAAGGCGCCGCCGCTTCCACCGCCCGCGGGATCGGTGATTCGCGTGAGCACGGTGGACGAGTTGTTCGCCGCGGCCGAGAAGATCCAGCCCGGCGGCACCATTCTCCTGGCCGACGGGCATTACGCCATGCCGCGGTACTTCGAGATCCATACCGACGGCGTGACGCTCCGCAGCGCCTCGGGCGTGCGCGAGCGGGTCGTACTCGACGGGGCCACCAGCCGGCACATCGAGCTGGTGGGGATCGGCCGGGCCTCGGGCGTGACGATCGCCGATTTGACCATCCAGAACATCCGCGCCAACGGGTTCAAGATCAACGCCGACCGGGGGGCCAACCGCGTGACGATCCGCAACTGCGTGATCCACAACATCTGGCAGCGGGGCATCAAAGGGCCGGCCGTGCCCAAGGAGCGCCGCGAGAAACTGCGCCCGGTCGACTGCCGCATCGAGTTCTGCCTCTTCTACAACGACCGGCCCAAGCAGTTCGCCGATGACCCCAGCGACAAGCCCGGCCGTTTCGGCGGCAACTACGTGGGCGGCATCGACGTCATGTACCCCAAGGGTTGGGTCATCCGCGACAACGGGTTCGTGGGCATCCAAGGCCGCACGCGCCAGGCCCGGGGCGCGATCTTCCTTTGGCACGATGCCCGCGACTGCGTGATCGAGCGGAACGTGATCGTCGATTGCGACTCGGGCATCTGCCTGGGCAATTCGTACCGCGCGCCGGAAACCCGGATCCACTGCACCGGGTGCGTGGTGCGGAATAACGTCGTCGTGCGCTGCCCGGAAAACGGCATCCTGGCCGACTACACCCAGGACTGCCGCATCCTGCACAATACGATCCACGACCCCGCAAGCCGGCTGCGGCGCCTGATCCGTCTGGTTCACGACAACGCCGGGCTGGTCGTGGCCAACAACCTGCTCAGCGGTCCCGCAATGCGGGTCGAGACCGACGCCAAGATCGAGTTCCGCGGGAACGTCACCCGCGTGCTTTCCGATCGGTTCGTCGACGCGGCGGCCGGCGACCTGCATCTCGAGGGCCGCGTCGAGGGGGTCGTCGATGCGGGCGTACCGCGTGACGACGTGCCGGAGGATATCGACCGCCAGCCGCGCGACGCCAAGCCCGACGTGGGGGCCGACGAGGTGCAAGGCACGGGATCGACGTTTCCGGAGGAACGGAGGGACCACCATGCTGAGACTGCTGATTCTGGGCGCCCATCCCGATGACGCCGATTACCATGCGGGCGGGTTGGCCTCGATCTACCGCGAATTGGGGCACGCCGTGCGCATGATCTCGATGACCAACGGTTCGGCCGGACATCACGAGAAGCCGCGCGACGAGGTGGCCGTGATTCGGCGGCAGGAGGCGGCGGCCGCGGGCCGGGTCATCGGGGCACCGTACGAGGTGTGGGACTATCCCGATGGCGAGCTGACCGCAAGCCTCGAGGTACGGTGGCGCGTGATCCGCGAGATCCGCCGCTTCGCCCCCGACCTGGTCTTGACGCATCGCCCGTACGACTACCATCCCGACCACCGGGCCGCTGGCCAGGCGGTGCAGGACGCCTCGTTTCTGGTGACGGTGCCGCACGTGGTGCCCGACGTTCCGGCCTTGCGGCGCGATCCGGTGGTGGCGTACCTGCCCGACCTGTTCACCAAGCCGGTGCCGCTGGAAGCGCACGTCGTGCTCGACATCACCGATCGCATCGACACGGTGGTGAGGATGCTGGCATGCCATCGATCCCAGGTGTTCGAGTGGCTTCCGTATCTGGCCGGCGCGCTCGATCAGGTGCCCGGCGACGAGGGCGACCGCCTGGCGTGGCTTCGGGCGTGGTACCTCCAGCAGATCCGGCCGCGGGCCGACCGGTTTCGCCAGGAACTCGTCGCCGCCTATGGCCCCGAGCGTGGCACCCAGATCGAACTGGCCGAGGTCTTCGAGATCAGCCAGTACGGGGCCGCGTTGGACGAGGCGGCTCGGGCGAGGTTGTTTCCGTTGGGGCCGGGCCCGTAGGCCGAGCGCGGCACCCGCCAGCGACTGCCCAACGCTGCGTGACTTCATTCAGGATGCCGGCGACGGATCTCGGGGGCCTGGATCTCCAGGGCCTCTTCGGACGGTCGTTCGCCCTTGGGATAGCGCGGTTCGTTGGCCGACGGACGCGTGGCCATCGGGTAGGGTCGCTCGGGACCCAAGCGGCCCAGCGGCCCGATCGCGCAGAACCGTTCCTCGAGGAACCGCACCCCGTGCGTCTCGAGGATCGTCCCCGTCTCGCGCTCGAGGTTGGCCAACTCGACGTTGTATTGGGCCAGGGCCTGGGCTTCGGCGTTGACCGCGGTGCCCCAATCGGTAATGGCCTGGAGCACGTTGAGGTAGAGCGTGGGCCGGCCCTGGCGATAGTCCTCGAGCTGGCGTTCGAGGTTCAGGCGCGAGGCTTCGCGGGCTTCGGCGAACGCCTGGTACTGCTCGTAGTACTGGGCGAGGTTGCGGACGCTGGCGGCCAGGCGGTGGGCCGCCGCGTGCAGCCCCTGGTCGAGATTCGCCCGGTCTTGCATCAAGAGCAACTCGTGCTGGCGCACGGTTGCCCGGCCCCGGCGAAGTCCCAGCGGCACGGAGAAGTTCACGCCCAGCTCCCACTCGGTAAACTCGCCCGGCGCCGAGGCGATTCGCTCGCGGAATGGCGCCAACGTGCGCCCTTCGAGGCCGTTCCAGCGGTACAGCGCCGTGGCATCGAGTCGCGGAAGGGCCTGGTTGCGCGCCTGGAGCCGCCGCTGCTGATCGGCCTCGAGAATCAGCTTGAGTTCCACGATGTCGGGTCGCCGTTCTTCGGCCAGGCGGACGAGGTCGTCCCAGTCGATCGGAATCCGGGCCGTGCAAAACGGCGTGACGGGCACGAGCGGCGCCCCGCCCGACGGCGGCAACCCCAGAATGTTTCGCAGCGCGGCCTCGCGCTGGAGGGCGTTGGCTTCGGCCGTCACCAGATTGGCGCGGAAATTGGCCAGCGCCGCGCGGGCCTGAGCCACCTGCCCCGCATCGCCGAGGCGGACATCGAGCATCGCCCGGGCCCGGTTCAGCCCCTCGGCGCCTTGCTCGACTTGGCGTTGGCGGGCCCAAACCTCGACCCGGGCCGCCACCAGGGCCCAATACGCCTCGATCACGCCCTGCACCATGTCCTGGACCGCGCCTTTGGTCTCGAAGAACGAGCGTTCGGTTTCGATGCGGGCGATGACGATGGGGGCTTCGTTGACCCGCACGCCCGCCCCCTGAAGCAGTGGCTGCGTGTAACGCACGTCGAGCGACGAAGCCGTCTGCGGATTCAACGCACTCCCCTCCGACTGCGACGGATTGGCCCACACCCCCAGCTCCGCCGTGCCGCCAAGCGCCGTGTCCTTCGCCACGCCCAGATCGAAACCGTACTGATCGCTGCGCAGTCCGCCGATGGCAGCCCCGGGCGGGAGAAGCTGCCCGGTCACCGGGTCGCGCAGCAGGAAACTCTCGGGTTGATCCTGCTGGCTGAAGCGGTGCCCCATCTGAAGCGCCGGGTCGAACCGGGCCCGCGCCTGGTCGATCTGCGTGTTCGTGATCGCCGGCCCGTAAATCGTCCGACCGCTATGGACCGCGGTCACCCCGGCCAGGATCCGCACGGCCCGAGTGTTGTCCAACGCAATGCGAATCGCCTCGTCCAGCGAGAGCTTTTGGGGCGGCTCCTCCGAACCCGGGGTCGAGACGGTGCGCGGCGCAGGCAGGTCGGGAATCCGCGCCCGCGGCAACCGCGACGGATCGCGGACCTCCAGGTGCCGTTGCTCGGGCAGCACGAGGCACCGCTCTTGCTGCGCCATCGCGCACGATGCTGCCGCAAACACCAGCACGCCCAGCCATGCGCGCAACCTGACCGAAAAACCGTTCATATCGCCAAGATCGGCACGACCGGCGCCACCGGTGTAACCAAATCGTGGTGAGCTGCGAGGGATCCAGGTCTTGGGCCACGGAAGGGAGGAACGAGTAAGGGCTGCGCTTTCAGGGCAGCCCCACGCGTGGCTCACAAACCCTTATGGTGGCCCTGCCGCGGCAAGATGGAGCGACTCTAACGCCTGGCCGTAGTCCGTCGTGTCGAGCACCACCAGACCATCGCGAAGAAGGAGAATTCGCCGCGCGTATCGGGCCACGGCGGGGTCATGCGTCACCAGAATCACGGTGATCTGGTTCTGGCGGTTCAGGTCGCAGAACAGCGACATCAGCTCCTTGCTCGTGCGCGAATCCAGGTTGCCGGTCGGTTCGTCGGCCATGAGGATCGCGGGGTTGTTGATCAGCGCCCGGGCAATCGCCACGCGCTGCTGCTGGCCCCCGGAAAGCTGACCAGGATGGTGTTCGAGCCGATCGCCCAGTCCGACGCGCGTCAGCATCTCCGCGACCCGGCGCCGACGCTCCCGGGCCGACAAGTGGCGGGTATAGAGCAACGGCAGTTCGACGTTGTCCATCGCGCTGGTTCGGGCCAGAAGATTGAAGTTCTGGAAAACGAAACCGATCTTGCGATTGCGCAGTTCGGCCCGCGCGTCGGGCGACATCTCGGCGACCTCGCAGCCGTCGAGCAAGTAGCTTCCGCGGGTGGGCCGGTCGAGACAGCCCAGGGTGTTCATCAGCGTCGATTTGCCCGAGCCCGACGGGCCCATCAAGGCGACGAACTCCCCTTGCTCGATGGAAAGCGATACGCCGCGGATGGCCTCGACCACCGTCTCTTCGAGGTGATAGACCTTCCACAGATCGGTCAGCTTGATCAGCGGCATCGCGCGTTTCCCGAAGCGCTGAGGTTTCCTTGCTCTCTCATCGCCCAAGGGTTGTCTTGGGAACCCTCAATGGTGTTGCACGATTCTGGGAAATGCCGGAGCGCGGGCATCTTGCCCGCACCGATGCGGCCGAGACGGCCGCGCTCCAGGATCCCGCAACTCCATTTAGCCCGCCTTCCGCCGCCACGCCAGCACCATCCAACCGCGATCGGCCCGCCACTGGGCGAGCCGCAAGGGCCCAGCCTTGTTCCACGGTTCGGGCAGCACGAGGTCGTCGGGGATCCACTCGGCGTCGAACAGCCGGGTCAAACGGCGTTCGAGGATGTTCCGCAGGGCCTGCTGCCGGGCGGAGAGCTGCGCGCCCTTGCCCGACACGAACCCGCGCGGGAAGACCCTCAACCCGCCGGCGCGCACCGCCTTGCGCCGGGAGCCGTCCTGCTCGATGCGGTAGGCCAGGGTGATGTCCAACTCGGGGAACTCCCGGCCCTCGGCCACGTACTGGTCGCCCCGAAGCGTGACGGTCCAGGTATTGTCTTCGAAACGGACCGTGATCGGCCACTGGGCGGCCAGGCGCACCGTCCAGGGCTCCTGCCCTGGATCGCGTTGGAACCGTTGCGGCAGCGGCCCGAAGATCTCCGTCATCCATTGGCGGAGCTGATCTTCGGAAAACACCATGCCGGGCAGCACCCGGGCGCACCCATTGTTGACGAGCGACTCGTGGACTTCGACGACGAGGTCGGCGGGGTCGGCCGGCGGAGGCGGCGCCGGGGCGGCCAGCCACCGGCCCGCGCCTTGGCGAACGGTCCAGTGCAAGGCGTCGGGGGCGGTATGGGCGCGCAAGACCTCGGGCATGGCCCCTCGCGCGTCGAAGCCACCCCACCAGCGGTCGAGCCGTTGGTTGAGCGACTCGATCTGCCGGCCGATCTCCTGATCCATGCGGCTGGCGGCCCGCGTGCGGGCGTGGTCCTCGGCAACGCGGTCGGAGGGCTCCCGCTGGGCCTCGGCCCGGCGCCATGCCTCCTGCTGGGCGCGCAGGCCGCCGCGCCCGGGTTGGACGCGATGCAGCGTGGTGCGGACGGCCGCGGCGGCTTGCGCTGGCAGGGAACTCGCGCGGCGGCCGTCGAGGAGGATCCGCTTGCGGACCTCGATCCGCGTGAGGGACGTGCTGTGGACGGTCGCCCCGTTGCTGTAGCCGACCGAGTCGGTGTTCGTGGTGCCGCGAAACACCAGGTCGATCTGTCCCAAGGCGAGGCTGGGGACGAGTTCCGCGGTGGTCTGCCCCTGGGTATGGTCCGTGCCGCGGACCGAGGTATCGAGGATCTGGTCCTCGATCGGGGTGGTCTCGTCCACCGTGGCCGAGAGCCCTGCCGCGACGACGCCCGCCGACAGCGCGATGCGAAGGTTCGGTTCCGAGAAGTGGCGCGCGATGGCCCGGCGCAACGCCGGCGCTTGACAAGCGTCCTCCAGCCATCCCAGCGACTGGCTCATCGCCAGCATCCCGTCGGACGACGGCGACTGGGCGTACGAGGCCACCTGTTGGGCAAGGCGATCGACGACCGTCTTGTATTGGGTCTCCACCTCGGGGTGCCCCGCCGCCCGCGACAGCACCAGGTATCGCCTCAACGACCGCCGCACGTCGGCGAAGGCGGCCAGCTCGAGGCCCGGGTGACCCGCCGCGAAACGCGCGTGGATCTCGTCGAGCTTCGCCAAATCGGGCGCGCCCTTGGCCAGTTCGGCTTGAAGGGCAGGGCACTGAAGAAAGGTGTGCCAGCTTGTCGCGTTGGCGCGATCGGGGTTGGCGGCCAGCACCGCCTCGAGGCGCTTTAGGGCTGCGGCGAGTTCGGCTTTCGCCTGGGTCACGTCGAGCGGACCGATCGGCGTGAACGTGTCCTTCGCGCTGCGGCAGGCCGCGGCGAGTTCGCCGAGCGAGGGCGTCGCGAGGTCTTCGAGATAGGATTCGAGCGCGTCGCGCACGCGGACGAACGCGGGGCTCGTTATGCCCGGCACCTGGCTCGTATACCGGCGGAGCACCGCGTGGAGCACCGCCTTGTCGGCTGCCGCGCCTTTGGCGAGCTCCGCCTCCAAGGCGTCGGAAAGGAGGTACGCGCGCCAGCCTTCGAGCTGGCCGCCCTGGTGCACCCAGGCGTGCATCTCGGCCAGCGCCGCGCGGAGCGGCGCCGGGTCGGGCTCCTTGGCCCCGGCCGGGGCGCCGAGCCACCCGGCCGCCACCAGGCACCAGACCACAGCGATCGAGCGTTTCACGAACCACCTCCATCGGCCGCCGTTTCGAGGATCGTCGTATCGCAAATCGAGGTGCGCCGCACTGAAAGCACCCGAAAGCCGGTCTTTCCCAGCAGTGTTTCGAGTTCCTCTCGGGTGCGCATGCGACCGCAGACGAACGTCATCTGCCCGAGATCCATCAACTTGTTGAGCCGGTCCCGGCCGTTGCGCGGGTCGAGCGTGGCGTCGATCACCAGGAGCCGGCCGTCGCGGGGCAGTACGGCGCGGACGTTTCGCAGGATGCGCCGCGCATGGTCGTCGTCCCAGTCGCGCAGGACGTGCTTGAGCAGGTACGCCTGGCCGCCTTCGGGAATCTCGTGGAGGAAGTTCCCGCCCCGCACGTCGCAGCGGTGCTCCAGTCCCCGCGCCGCGATGCGTGGCAGGGCCTCGGCCACCGTGGTGGGCAGGTCATAAAGCACGCCCCGAGTGGCCGGGTTGCGTTCCAGCACTTCCAAGAGCAGGCTGCCGCGGCCGCCGCCCACGTCGACCACCTGGCGGAAACCTCCGAAATGGTAGCACCGGACCACCTCGCGCGCCTGCCAGTCGGTCCAGCCGCTCATGCCCTTGATGAAGACCTCGTTCAGGTACGGGTCGTCGCGGCAGTAGTCGAAGAAGGGCTTGCCGTGCGCGATCTCGAAGGCGTTCTTGCCCGTCTTCACCGCGTCGAGGAACCGCGCCGCGGCCTCGTACGACGCGCGGTGGCCCCGAAAGATCGTCCAATGGCGCTGGGAGCCGGGCCGGTCGGTCGCCAGCGGCGCGCCCCGGCGTGCAAGCCGGAAACGCCCTTGGGCGTCCTGGGCGAACAGGTCGAATGCCGCCAAGGTGCGGAGCACTCGGAGCAGGGCCAGCTCGTCGCACCCGGTCCGCGCGGCCAGTTCGGCGACGGTCTGCGGCCGATGCTTGACGAGATCGGCGATCCCCAACTCGGCGGCCACGTAGCAAGCCCGCGCCAGATACACGGCCTCGGTCGCCCCGAACAGGGCTGGGGCGACCGGCTCGCCCCGGAGGACGTAGGGAAGGCAATCGATCAATCGTCCGAGGATACCCATCGTGGCTCCTTCCTGGCGGAACGCGGACTCGCAGCGGCCGTGCGCAGGCGAGGGGGCGCCGGTTCAGACGTGGATCGCTGCGCCCGCGTCCACGGTAATCGTCTCGCCCTGGATCATGTCGCTCAAGGGGCTGGCCAGGAAAAGCACGGCATTGGCCACGTCCTCGGCCGAGAGCACGCGCGGGCCGACCATGGTCTTCTGCGTGCGGCTGGCGAAGATCGCGTCGGCGTGCGGGATGCGCCGGGTCGAGTCGGTGTCGACCAGGCCCGCCTTGACCACGTTCACATTGACGCCGCGGTGTCCGACTTCGAGGGTGAGGTGCCGGGCGACGCTTTCCAGGGCGGCCTTCGATCCACCGATCAATCCGTACCACGGCAGCGCCATGTGCGAGCCGTGGCTCGAGATGGCCACGACCTTGGCCCGGCCTTCGCCCTTCTCCAAGAGAGGCAGCGCGGCCTGGACCAGATAGACCAATGCGAGCACGTTGGTGTGCATGGCGCTATCGAAGTGCCGGAGGTTCGCGTCGAGCAAGGGCCGAAATCCGCCGGTGGCGGCGTTGCTGACGAGGATGTCGAGCCGGCCGAACTCGCCGGCGACGAATTCGACCATCGACCGGACATCCTCCTCCTCGCTCACGTCGGCCTTGACGACGGCCACGCGGCGCCCCAGGGCGTCGATCTGTTCGGCGACCTCCATGGCGGCGGCGTGGGAAGTCACGTAGTTGACGATCACGTCGGCCCCCGCCTCGGCCAGGCGCAGCGCGCAAGCCCGGCCGATTCCCCGCGAGCTGCCGGTCACCAGGGCCACCCGGCCCGTCAAGTCTATCATGGCTCTCTCCCAAATCACGAATCGCCTGGTAGGCGCCGCATGGAGCGTGCGGCGGGCAGGACGGCCACGGCCGAGACCTGCCCGTCGATCGTTCCCGTGTGCACGGCCCCCTCGCACGTTGCTCCCGCAGGGTCCGCGCCGTGGTACGTGCAGGCGAACTGCCGCGCGGCGGCGGGATGGACCTCGAACCGCCGGGGAGCGAAGGGCTCCCCGGCGTTGACGGCCTTGTAGAACGCCTCCTTGACCGCCCAAAGCGTGGCGGTCTTGTCGTGGCCGGCCGCGTCCAGGCGGCGCTGTTCGCCGGGCGTGAACCACATGCGCGCAAGGCCGCGCCAGTCGCGCCCGAGAACCACCAGGTCGACACCGATCGTGGCGTCCGGATCGTAGCACACGGCGGCCATCGCCCCCCGCTCGGTGTGCGCGATCGACATCGACCAGGGCAGCATCCGCCCGGCCACATGCACCCGGGGAGGCACCGGGCGCCCGGCGCCATCGCGCGAGAGGATCTCGATCGTACCCAGATCGGCGACGGACATGCCCAGCACGTCGGCAACCAGCCGTTTGGCCACGCGGCGACCTGCCATCCACTGGACTTGCCGCGCGGGGCTGCGCCAGCGCGCCAGTTCGGCCTGCTCGGCCCGCGAAAGCCAGCCATCCGGCGCCGGGAGTTCGCCCGGCACGCCGTCGAGGGCCAGATAGTCGGTCCCGATTCCCGCCCGGGCGATCATTCGCCGCCTCCTCCCACGACGACCGCATGGTACCGTTCCACCTGGAGGATCGCCGCGCCGTCGTCGCCGTACAGGGTGAAATCGAAATAGCTGTGCCCCTCGTTCTTTTCCGCGCGGCGGTGGTAGACCAGGCAAGTCTCTTCGGGACGCGGTGCCCGGCCCAGGCGCAGCGTCTGGAACCCTTGGGGAATGGCCACCGCGCCGTCGTCCTTGACCCAGAGGTAGATCCCGCACGCGTAGAAGCACGCGTCCAAGAGCGCTGCCGGGACGATCAGGCCCTTGCCTTTCCGACCCGCCACCAGATCCTGCCATGGCGCCGCGACGATCCACCCCCAGCCTTCTTCCTCGAGGACAGAAGCCAGTTTCAACCGCCGCAACACCGGGCCGTGGTAGATGACGATGTGCTCGGGGTACTCGACGGTGTACCAAGCCTCGGGCCGGCGAGGCATGGGCAACGCGGCAAGCGGCCGGCCGTCGCCAAGGTCCACGACACCGGCCAGGTGGACGCGGTCCTTTTCGATGCGCTGGCCCGCCCGGTTGACGAAGTCCTTCGTCAGGCGGCAGACGACACTCGTGCCGGTTGCCTCGGCGGCGATTCGGACCGGCACCGGCTGTTCGGAGAAGCACCGCACCGCCTCGACCACGTCGACCTCGCGAATCGCGGCCGGCGGCTTGCCGCCCGACACCAGGGCCGCCGCCTCGGCGAACGCTTCGGCAGCCATCACGATCGGCAAGAGCGGCTTGCCGCGAAAACGGTGCTGGACGAGGAACGGATCGCTCGCCGGCTTCAACTCG